>JAIPHA010000011.1 GCA_021735445.1 Candidatus Omnitrophota bacterium | reverse complement strand
GAACAAAAAGTTCTTTGCTGGTTATTTTTAGGGCTGATAATAATACAACTACTTATAATGCTTGTTAAGGGTAACTACATAATATATTCTATGATGGGCTTCGTTCCTCTTATTTTAATTGTCTGGGCAATTATCACAGTTTATCGCCTATCTAAATCCTTAAAGAAAAAATATTGTTTGTTGTATGCCATGGGTGTGTTTATCCCATTTGTTAGCTGGGTTATTTTGATAGTTTTAATTCACAATGCTACAAAGATTTTACGAGCCAGCAATATAGCAGTTGGAATTATGGGAGCTAAAAAGCAGTCTTTAGATAACTATCAGAATCAGCCAGCAATTTAAATAGAACCAGCTGTCCACACCGGGTGTGGACAGGGGTAATAGCACAAAAGGAGAATAAATGGAAAAAACTAACGGGCCTGAAAGAAGAAAACACAATCGGTTAAATGCAAATTTTGTTGTAAACTACAGGGTAAAGGGATTTTCTTCTGAATTATATTCTTCTCCGTTTGAATTCGCTAAAACCACCGATGTCAGCCAGGGAGGGCTGCTCCTTACCACCGATAGGAAGTTTGATAAGGGCACTCACCTTACTATGGTTATCGAGCTTCCTTTTTGTCCCGAGGGGATAGAAATAACAGGAAAGGTGGTTAATTCTGAAAAAGAGGAGAACGCCTACAAGACGCATCTTATGTTCAAGGATTCAGACGAAGCTTTTCTTAAAGAAATTGGAGATTTTGTTCGAAACCAACTGAACGGATAGAAAAAAAAGGCCTGGCCCCTTTTCATTTATGCGTACTAATTTATTTTATTTTACAGGTACTGGAAATTCTTTAAAGCTAGCCAGAGAACTTGCCACTGAGCTTTCCGGTGCAAAAGTAATTTCTATTGCGAAAGCGATCAAAGAAGAGATAGATACTTCCCCAGAATGGATAGGCCTTGTCTTTCCCGTATATGCATTTAATGCACCGGTTATAGTTAAAGATTTTATAAGTAAGCTAGACAATATTAGAGATAAATATATTTTTGCGGTTGCAAATTGTGCAAAAATTGCAGGGGATGTGTTGGGAGAAGTTGAAACAGGGTTGAAAAAGAAAGGTGCAAAACTATCTGCAGGTTTTATAGTAAAGATGCCTGGTAATTATACTGTGCTCTATGGGGCGATACCGGATGAAAAACAAGAAAAAGTATTTACTGAAGCTAGAAAAAAAATAAAGCAAATTGCAGAAATTGTAAAAAATAAAAATAAAGAACCTCTTAGCCGTCCCAAGCTTCCTCTTCGTGGGGCTAGTCTTTTAATTCGGCATTTTTTTGGCCGGGAAAAAATATATCGTGAAGATAAAAAATTTGTCTCAACCGATAAGTGCATAAGTTGCGGTACTTGCGTGAAAGTGTGTCCGGTAGACAATGTAAGTCTTTCTAAAGAGAAAAGACCCGTTTGGCATCATAGGTGCCAACAGTGTTTTGCTTGTTTCCAGTGGTGCCCTCAAGAAGCTATAGAGTGTGGAAGGTCTACAATTGGCCGGAGAAGATATCACCACCCTGATATTACATGTCTGGATATTATAAAAAGCCATTGATTGGACTAGATACATTACCGGGTGTGGACAGAAGAACTTTTTTGATAAAAAGTTATTTTTTCCCGAGGGGCATGATTAAGAGAGGGGCTTGAGTTGTTTCTAAATCCAGAATTTTAGAGACTTCTTGTTCAGAAAAAGCTCCTATCGCTACTGTTGCTAACCCTAAACTTTCTGATTGTAGATATATATTTTCTCCAGCAAAACCGGTATCAATTAACACATATTTCTCTCCGCGTTGTCCATATTTTTGAGCAGTTTTTTCATAGAGAGCAGTAATTATAATGGTTGCTGGTGCTTGCGCGACCACTTGTTGGCCCAGAGCTGCAGCAGATAATTTTTCACTATAATTGCCTTTCTTAATTAGAATAAGTTGATGCTCACGCCAGCTGTAACGATAAATTCCCTGACCTAAGCCTCTTATATTGTTTGCAGAAAGATAAAATTTTTGGGGATAAATTCCGCCGGCAGAAGGAAAAGTGCGGCTGGGGCCGGTAATGGTATCAACATTTTTCCCTCCGGCAGCCCAAAGAATTTGAGAAATTTCTGGTAACTTCAGCGGCGCATCTTTAAAAGACCTTCTTGATTGCCGGTTAAAGATAGCTTCTTCTACAGAAAGACCACCTGCATGCTCTGGTTCTGGCAATTGAATGGTTTTTTTGTATTGCATCTCTATCGAATGGGTATTTTGTTGCCAGCTAATAATTCCCAATATTACTAAAACAAGGACTATGTTTTTATTCATCTAAGAGTTGGATTTTATTTCTTATAAACATTTTAATCCTATTATATCAAAATAATAGTTTTGTCAAAAAAATAATAATCTTGAAAGGCCTTTATCCTGAAGATTTCACTAAATCTACTGTCCACACCCGGTGTGGACAGTAGAGCAAAAGAAATGTTTTTCTTGACAAATTGATACAATTAAGGTATCATTATCTAGATGATAACTAGCTTGAATAAACGCATTTAAAAAAGGAGGTAAATCATGCCGACACGGGAAAACTTAACTGAAGCATTTGCCGGAGAAAGCCAGGCAAATCGTAAGTATTTAGCCTTTGCTAAAAAGGCAGAAGAAGATGGCCTGGCTCAGGTTGCAAAACTCTTCCGGGCAGCCGCTGAAGCCGAAGCTGTACACGCCGATGCGCATTTGAAGGCGATGGACGGGGTTAGATCAACCGGCGAGAATCTTGCGGTCGCTATTGCCGGCGAGAGTGAAGAGTTTAAAGAGATGTATCCAAAATTTTTGGCTCAAGCCAAAGAAGAAGGCAATAAGCCGGCTGAGTTTTCTTTTAAAAACGCCTTGGCTGTAGAGGAGATTCATCACAACTTGTATTCAAAGGCGCTTGAATCGGTACAATCCGGCCAAGACCTTTCGCCAACATCTATTTATGTATGTTCTGTTTGTGGAAACACAGTCGAAGGGGAAGCTCCCCAGGCATGTCCGGTATGCGGAGTTCCGGCTAGTAGGTTTTCAGAAATTAAATAAACCTAACCGGCTTTCGGCGGCTACCTGAGCTGCCAGCGGTTAATAATAAAAAAGGAGGTAGGCATGAATATTACTATTAGGTATATGCTGCGCCCGGTTGCGCACTGTTCAGAAGGCTGTTGTAGCTTGTCCTGGGCAAGACGTTAAACTGCCCTTACGTTTTTAAACTTTATAAACATTATTATCAAAGGAGGAAAAATGCAGCTAAGAGATTTGTATTATTGCAAAATTTGTGGAAATGTGGTTGAGCTTCTTTATGCCGGGGCGCCTTCTCTTGTTTGTTGCGGCCAAGATATGGAAAAACTGGAAGCTAAAACAAAAGATCAGGGTTTAGAAAAACACGTCCCCGTAATTGAAGAAGCCGATAACGGCATCTTAGTTAAAGTAGGAAGCACCGCGCATCCTATGGAAGAAAAACACTACATTGCCTTCATCGAAGTTTTGAGCAAGGATAAGGTTTATCGGGCTGAACTTAAACCCGGCGATAAACCGCAGGCTCTTTTTCCCATAAAAGCTGATCAGGTAGAACAGGCCAGAGAATTTTGTAATGTCCATATGCTCTGGAAAAGCTAACAATTATTAGATGAAACTAATAACCAGAGATTCAGATTATGCGATAAGGGCTCTTTGCTGTATTGCTGCCGCCAAAGGCTTGGTATCAGTTCGCGATTTATCTAAAAAGCTAGATATGCCTTATCCTTTTTTGCGCAAAATTCTTCAAGCTTTAACCCAAGCCGGCCTGCTTCTCTCAATTAAGGGAAGAAGCGGCGGTTTTAAGCTGGCAAAATCAGCTAAAAAGATATTAATAGTTGAGGTAACCAAAGTATTCCAGGGAAAATTTATTTTAACTGAACACACCTTTAAAGGTAAAATTTGTCCTCAGGTTAATACTTGTAAGTTAAAAAAGCAACTAGATAACATTGAAAAAGATGTTTATGTAAAATTAAAAAAAATAAATATAGCTTCAATAATTGAAAAAAGCTAACCTTTAAAAAAATAAAAGGCCCTTGTCTTGGCCAATAAAAAGCGATAAAATTACTGGGTAAGGAGATATGCACAATCAGTAGATAGTTTATCTAATGGTATGAAAAAAATTGTATTATTTATCTTAATCGTTTTCTGGCTGACAGGATGCGTGGGGCCGCGGGCGCCGATACGCTATGATCGGGCGGAAACCGCCTTAATGGCACAAGAGCGGGGGATGGATAGCCAGACAGCGACCCTTATCGATGGGGCGATTATTGGCGGCGGCCTGGTGTTTCTAATCAGCCTAATCGGCTTTGCCATCTTCTATTCCTTAGGAAAAAAATGAAAAAGAAAGTTGTAGTTAATGATAAAATGCAGCAGGGTTATACCTACTACTTGACCGAACCGATAGGAAGAAATTTTGATCCTCAATTTCAGCCGGAAGTTACTCCAAAAGAGATGTTGGAGCTAGGAGTCTTTGGTGGCAAATACATGACTGATTGCCGGCAGGAATTTCCTAAATCCTGGTATAAAAAAGCTAAGCTATGTTCAAAACAACACGACCCACAGCTAAACTATTTTGGCGTAAATGCCAGCCAGCCGCTTTCTGTCTGGAGAGAAAAGGGTTGGATTTACAAAGACGACCCCAGGGGATGGTTCCAGTGGTATTGCCGCTATTACAGGGGGAGGCGGATTCCGGAAGAAGACAGGCGGCAGATAAAAAGGCAGAAAGCTATTAAAAGGCATATCGCGCAAATTAAAAAAAATTGTAAAAAAGGCGACCTTAGCTGCCGGCCCAGGCAACGCCAAGCTGTCCTTAATTGGGCCTATGATAGCAGGAAGTTATAATTAATTATTTGCAAATCAAATAGAAGGTAAGGATAATGAAAAGACTTTTTATAATAGCAGGAATAGTCGTGTTTTTTTTAGGAGGAATTCTGCTTTCTAAAGACTTAATCATTAAGTCTATCGCAACAAAATCCGCCTCGAAAGCTATTGGAGCGCCGGTAGATATCGATAATTTTTCCTTAAATATTTTTAGCTCGACTGTAGATATATCCGGATTAAAAATTTATAATCCCAGTGGCTATCCGGAAGGCATTCTGGTGTCTTGCCCTAAAATAAAAATTATCTATGATTTTGGCAGTTTCCTTAAACGGAAGCCGCACCTATTGCTTGTAGAAGTTGAATTAAAAGAAATGATACTTACCACAAATAAAGAAGGCAAGCTCAGTGTAGATTCATTAAAAATTGCCCAAGAGCCAGAGGGCCCGCCGCCGGCTCCGGTAAAAATAGATCTTTTTAATTTAAGCATCGGTAGAATCATTACCAAAGACTATACAACGGATAACCCGCCAAAAGTGAGAGTCCATAATATAAACAGGCAGAAAAGCTACAAGGGGATTCCTACTGCACGGCAATTAATTTTTCTTGTACTTACTGAGCCAATGAAAGCAGCTGCTATAGAAAATGCTGCTATTTACGGAGCCACCCTGGCAACAGGCTTTACAGTTTTACCAATTGTGGTGGCAACTAAATTTATCGGAAAAGACCATGTCCAGAATGTTGTTGATCTTAATTTTAAAGATTTGTATAAAATAAGCCTTGAAGTAATGAAAAACAAGGGGCAGATTACTAAAGAGGACCCTTCCGGCGGAGCGATTAAAGCTACTATTGAAGGAGCCAGGGTAGCGCTTGCGCTGAGACAAATTAGTGACGACAAAACTGAGATAACTATTTCTGCGCGCAGATTTATGTTTCCTCAGGTGGAGATCGCCGCAGGAATTTTGTATCAGATAGTTGATAAATTATAATCAAAAAACAGCTCATTGCTTAAATAAGGCCTATGTCACAATACTATAAAGGCAAACGAACTAGAAATATTTACAAACCAGGCAGCAGAGAGCCTTTTCGGCTGAGCCGGAGCCGGATTGAACTTTTTATCCAGTGCCCGAGATGTTTTTATATCGACAGAAGACTGGGGGTGGGCCGGCCACCCGGGTTTCCTTTTGCCTTAAATTCTGCCGTAGACACTCTGCTGAAGAAAGAATTTGATATCCTCCGCAGAAGCAAAGAAGATCATCCCTTGATCAAACAATACAATATTGATGCCCAACCAGTAGAACACCCTAAGCTTGAAGAATGGCGAATTAATTTTAAAGGGGTAACTTATCACCACCAAAAAACTAATTTAGTAATCACCGGGGCAATCGATGACCTTTGGCAGAACTCCAAAGGTGAATACATCGTAGTCGACTATAAATCTACCAGCAAAAATGAAGAAATTATCGCTTTAAACAAAGACTGGCAAGATGCCTACAAGAGACAGATGGAAATTTATCAGTGGCTATTGCGGCAGAACCTGGATCAGGTTTCTGATACCGGCTACTTTGTTTATTGTAACGGTAGGACAGATCTAGATAAGTTTGACGGAAAACTCGAATTCGACCTTACCCTGATTCCTTATCAAGGTGATGATAGCTGGGTAGAAGATACTTTATTTCAGATACACAACTGCTTAAACAGCGGCATAATCCCTGAGGCCAGCAAAGACTGCGACTTTTGCTTGTATCGAGATAGTGTGGGCGCTTTAAGTCAAAAGCCAGAGAGGAATAAAAATGAAAAGTAGATGGAAATGGCAGTTGTTTTTAGGTTTAGGGTTGATTTTTTTATCGGCTTTAGTCTATTTTATCCATTATCTTGTTTTCAGAGATGTCCATCATATCTTTATTTATCTGATTGGAGATATTGGTTTTGTTTTTTTAGAAGTTCTTCTGGTAACTTTGATTATTCACCGGCTGCTTATTCATCGTGAAAAGCAAATATTAATTAAAAAGTTAAATATGGTAATTGGCGTTTTTTTTAGTGAAGTAGGCACAAATTTATTAAAACAAATTTCCGCTTTTGATAAAAAAGTCAAAGATATTTCTGACCACTTGGTAGTTAGCGACGAGTGGGCTAATAAAGAATTTATTCGTCTCAAAAAATATTTATACCGCTATGAGTGTGATATCGATGTAAACAGAGCCGGCTTAGAAAAATTACGGGATATTTTAGTTACAAAGCGCACCTTTTTGGTTAACTTATTAGAGAATCCTAATTTATTGGAACACGACTCCTTTACTGATACTCTTTGGGCTGTTTTTCATTTGGCAGAAGAATTATCCAAAAGAGACAACTTTGCCAAACTACCCCAGACAGATTTAGAGCATTTGGCTAAAGATGTCAAAAGGTCTTATCAAAACTTGATTGGCGAATGGATTGATTATATTGAACACTTAAAAGAAAGTTATCCTTATCTTTTTTCTTTGGCAATTCGCACAAATCCTTTTGACAAATCTGCCTCAGTAGTAATTGATTGAGATACACCTTTGATTTAGATGAGGTAATTTCTTATTTAGTTGATAAATTAAATCAAAAATATGATTATCCCGATGCTATCTGGCTAAGTGTGATAAAATTGCTTGCAAAAATTGGATTACCTTTTAAAATTACAGCTAATAATTAGCAGAAAAAGAGAGACTACTTTTGTTCAGAGCTATCTGTTCTAAGATGGGAAAATTGTAAATAAATATAAACTGGTTACAATCATGGCAGGGTTTATAAAAATAAAAAATAGAACTTATTAAAAAATGGCAGAATCTGGGTAAAAAATTATGAAAAAGAGTATTATTAACACAAAAAATGGAAAAATTTGGTATTCGGTTTACGGAGAAAAGAAAAAGGGTGTACCGTTATTAGTATTGCACGGGGGGCCGGGGTTTTTATCAATGCCTGAGGTGGTTAAAAACCTTTCTAACGAGCGTCCGGTTTATTTTTATGACCAGCTAGGTTGCGGAAGAAGTGATAGAGCTGCTGATAAATCTTATTATTCAGTCACAAACTATATAGAGGAACTTGTTCAGGTTAGGAAAAAATTAGGCTTAAAAGAAACGTATCTAATGGGGTTTTCCTGGGGCACGATGCTTACCTGTTCTTATCTTTTAGAAAAGAAGCCGAAAGGGATAAAAGGGCTTATTCTTTCCGGCCCTTACCTGAGCAGCCGCCGTTGGCACGCTGACCAACGAGAAAATATTGCCAATTTGGCTCCTGGCTTAAGAAAAATAATTGAAGAAGCAGAAATAAAAAAAGATTATGGCAAAAAATATGAGTCAGCGATGATCGCTTATTATCAAAAACATGTATGCCGCCTTAGGCCTTGGCCTAAATATTTAAAAGATGCTTTTTCCCGGTTAAATATGGATGTTTATTTGACTATGTGGGGGCCAAGTGAGTTTACAATCACCGGAACTCTTAAAAATTATGATTTATTAGCTCAACTAAACAAAATTAAGCAACCGGTTTTGCTTACCTGCGGGGATTACGATGAGGCTGGAGTAAAAACAGTTAAAGATTATCAGATGGCCTTTAAAAACGCTTCGATGGCAGTACTGCCTAATTCATCCCATACCCATCATCTGGAAAAGCCTGATTTATTTTTACAAATTGTCAGAAGTTTTATTAAAGGTATCGACTGACCACTTTTAATTGGGTAGGGATTAATAAAAAACTAAAGGAGGAATTATGGTAAAATTATTTAGATGCGAAATCTGTGGTGACCCTTATATCGGAGAATCTGCCCCGGACAACTGTCCTTTTTGCGGGGCGCACAAAGAATATGTCAAGGATATAAAAGAAGCCGAGGTTAATTTTAATTTGGAGTTAAATGATACAGATAAGGCAAATGCCGAATATGCTTTGAAGGTAGAAATTAGCAATGCTGCCTTTTATGCCTGTGCGTCAAATAATTCAGAGGATGAGCATGGAAGATTACTTTTTAAAGCTTTAGCGAAGGTTGAAGCTGAACACGCAAGCATTTGGAAAAAGATATTAAAACTCGACAGCATCCCCGCCGGTGACGATACTTGCAGTGACACCAATAGCAAAAACTTAGAAGAATCACACGCTAGAGAAACCAAAGCAATCCAGTTTTATGGCAAAGCTGCTAACGAAGCTGAAAATGCAAGAATTAAACAAATCTTTCTAGCCCTGGTAGAGATTGAAAAAGATCATTTAGTTTTTTCAGAAAATAGCTGATTTAATTAAAAACGTTAAAGCTGGGGTAAAGTAAAAAAGAGGAGGTAGAAATGGAACTATCAATTTTAGTAGCAAGAATCCTTGCTCTTATCTATCTTTCTGCGGGTATCGCTGTATTTTGCGGCAGAATCACTTTTGCCAAAATAATTGAAGATTTTAAAAATTCACAAGGGCTTACCTATATCAGCGGATTTATGGCTTTAGTATTAGGCGTAATTTTGGTAACCTATCACAATATTTGGGTAAAAAACTGGACTGTGTTAATCACTATTGTTGCCTGGATATCGCTTTTTAAAGGGATAATGCTGATAATCTTTCCACAATCTATCTCATCTTTTAAAAATGTCTACAAAAACAACCGGCTTTGGGGAATTGTTATGGTTGCTCTGGGGCTTTTATTCAGCTATTTTGGCTTCTTGGCTTAAATCTAATTAATCGTTGCTATTTTTATTGGAGAACTTTTTTCGGCGGTAGTAGAGGACTACTCCTATTACCAGGCTAAATAAGGCTAGGTTTACGATATTAAAGGTTTTCCAAACCAGGTCGCTAGACTTAAAAGCTTCCGGGGCCATTAGAATAAAACAAACCCAAACCCCCAGGGCCCAATGCAAACTAATGTCAGCAGATGACTTGCGTTTTACCATTCGAGCAATTAGAGGAATATTCCAGAAGGGAAGGACAATCGCTGCAATTAAGGCTATTTTTTCTGTCATATATTTTCCTTTATTTTAGAAAATAATATACCATAGATTGTTTAGAAAAGAAATGCTTAAAAGTAAAATTAATTATAAAGTTTTATTCAGCCAAGACAATATGATCCCAGCCACACTCTAGCCTCCCAATCGCGCATTTTGTAGAAAAAAGTCAAAAAAAAGGAGACAAAGCCAGTTGTCGTCCTTGCGATAGTTTGGATAATAATAACTACCAGAATGTTAATCCTTATTAAACAGGAGGTGGCGGTGATGGCTAGTGGAGAAGCTTATAAAAATAGGCCGAGTATGATTTCAGTATTAAGTGGGTCGGCGATGCAAGCAATTGCCGGGATTACGGCAGTAATATTATCAATTTTAGGATTAGCTAAGATACAACCCTATCTAATGTTGTATGTTTCCGCAATAGTTTTGGGAGTAGCTTTGATGCTTAAAGGCGCTGCAATTGCTTCGTATTTACGGGAATTAATTGAAAGAACCGAAGAAAAAAATATTTTTCAAAAAGCTGAATTTACTTCAGGAGTTGGCGCAGAAACTTTAGGCGGAGGCACAACTATTATTTTGGCAATCATATCTTTAATTAGAATGAGAAACACAGGAAGCTTAACTTTAATGGCAGTTGCAGCAATAGTATTGGGGGCTGCGGTTGTTATTAGCAGCAGTGTTAACCTTCGTCTCAACACCCTGGCAATCTCCGATGAATTTGGGGAAACAACTCGACGCTTGATCAAAGACATTAATCGGGGGGCTGCAGACACCCAGTTAGTAGCAGGTATAGCTGCAATTATTTTAGGGGTTTTAGCGTTACTTCAATTTGTGCCCTTAACCCTGATCTTTGTTGCAATATTAATCATTGGTGCAGTTAATCTTTTCACAGGTACTGCCTTAGGTGGAAGGATAATCAGTTTTATCTGGCGATAAAATCTTTGAATCATTTTAAAAACTAATTTCTACAATAATTTTATCAAGAGACAGGCGGGAGGCAGAGAGTGAACGGTTTAACTAAAGTAGCTGTTTTAGATGTTTTAAAGTCTCAATCTCCGGGGATTGAAGAGTACGGAAAAGAAATTTCACAAATTGAGGGAGTAGATACAGTAAACATAACCGTGATTGAGATTGATGCAAAAACCGAAACATTGAAAGTATCTTTACAAGGCGAAAATATAAAATTAGATGAAATTCGTAAAAAGATAAAAGAATTAGGAGGCTCAATACATTCGGTGGATAAGATAATCGCTAGTAAGAAAAATCTAAAAGATGCTATTTTCCATGATTCATAAAGGTATAAATTTAATCCGTTATTTAAATCGCGGTTTGATTGACGGAAGCCTTTCGGTGATGGGAGTTATAATTGGAGCATTTAATCCTAATATTGAGCTCATAATTTCTGCGGGGTTGGCAGGCGCTTTAGCCAATGCTGCTTCTAACCTTATCGCTGCTTTTTCAGCCGAACAGGCAACGGGCTATAAATATTTAAAAGATTTAGAAGAAGATCTTTTAATTGACCTTCGAAATACCGGAAAAGAAAAAGAAATAAAAAGAAAAATTAAAAAAAGTGCTCTAACCGACGGTATTTCAACTCTCTTAGGAGGGGTAATCCCGCTCCTGCCTTTTTTCCTTTTAAAAGCCAAGCAAGCATTAATGGCTTCAATAATCGTTACCTTGCTTTTGTTTGTTGTTTTAGGAGTCTATTACGGACGTCTCTCCAAAAAAAATATTATAATTTCCGGCCTGAAGATGGCTTTTATCGCTCTGGTTACTGCCGGGGTCTGTTTTCTGATCCGTATCCTAATAAAATGACCGGATAACTGTAGAAAAAAGTCAGTAAAGAGGAGAAACTGCCAATTACGCCAAGAAATACATTTCTTATAATGTTAATTGAAAACAATCGCTGTTTTTAAAGCGCTCAGCATAAATAAGTTCATAGTGGTTAAGATTTTAAAAAGGAGATGAAAAATGAAAAGAATCGAAAAAAATAATATCTGGATATTAATCGTTTTTTCTGCAATGGCGCTGTTTAGTAGCGGAAAGATGGCTTTGGCCCAAGAAAAATTACCTGACCCGGCAATAGGCGTAGTTGTGATGGATGCTTTAATCAAAGATCAAAGGATTGATTCAAATTGGATAGACATCGAAGTCAATGACGGTATTGCAATTTTAGACGGCTCAGTCGAAGATATCCTCACCAAAGAAAGAGCAGCCAAGCTTGCCGCAACTGTCAAAGGAGTAAGAGGAGTAGTTAATGATTTAAAAGTAGAGGCAATTGAAGTAAAAGATTCAGAGTTAAAGCAGGATATCGAAAATACCTTAGCTTGGAATTCTGCCACAGATTCTTGGGAAATTGAGGCAGAAGTTAACAATCAACAAGTGGCTTTAACCGGCCAGGTTGAGTCATACGCTGAACAGCAATTAGCAGCTAAGGTAGTAAAAAAAATAGAAGGGGTAAAAGAAGTAGAAAATAAGATCGAGATTGAATATCCTGTTGAGCGCAGTGATTACGAAATAAAACAAGATGTTAAGGCCAGATTAAGCTGGAATCGATACGTTGATCATGCATTGATTGATATTGCAGTTGATAACGGGGATGTTAGCTTAACCGGTACAGTTGGCAGTTTTGCTGAAAAATCCAAAGCCTATGCTTTAGCTTGGGTAACTGGAGTAGATTCGGTTGATAATTCCGGCTTAAAGGTCGAAGGCTGGGCGCGCGAAGATCGTTTCAGAAAAGATAAATATGTGAACAAAACAGATCAGCAGATTGAAGATGCGGTAGAAGACGCGCTTTTCTATGATCCAAGAGTAATAGTTGCAAACGTGGATGTCTCTGTTGACAAGGGAATAGCCACCTTAACCGGAAAAGTAGAAAGCTTAAAAGCAAAACGTTCTGCAACTCAAACTGCAAAAAACACTGTCGGTGTTTGGCGGGTCAAAAATCAGTTACAAGTAAGGCCTTCCACTCCAACTGATGCCAAAATTGAAGCAAGAGTGGAAACCGGCCTTGAAACAAATCCTTACCTGGAAGACGACAAAGTA
Source organism: Candidatus Omnitrophota bacterium (assembly GCA_021735445.1). GTDB lineage: Bacteria > Omnitrophota > Gorgyraeia > Duberdicusellales > 4484-171 > PXAH01. The sequence continues at coordinate 29,270 of JAIPHA010000011.1, read as the reverse complement.
GAGGTTAAGGTAAACAACGGCAAAGCAACGCTTACGGGTTTAGTTGACTGGTATTTTGAGAAAGCCGAAGCAGAAGACACAGCCAGCCAGGTTTATGGCGTAACCTCTGTAAACAATAACATTGCAGTAGAAAACAATACTTATATTCAAATTCATGATCCCTATGTAGATGATTTCGCAATCTATGAATACAAGTGGTACACTCATCCAGATACCATAACCACCCTTAATGATTGGGAAATAGCCGAAGAAATTAGAAGCGAGCTTTGGTGGAGCCCTTTTGTAGATAGAGATGAAATTAACGTCTCTGTTGAAGATGGAGTTGCTACCTTAACCGGCGAAGTAGATAGTTGGGGGGAATGGGGCGCTGCCCAGGAAAATGCCTACGAAGGCGGTGCAGTCTATGTAAAAAATAGATTAAATATCGATTATGGCCCGAAATTCTTATTTTGAACGGTTTCAAAACTGGCTGGGAGATAAATTGAAAAATAAAAAGAAAAAATCAGCTAGAGGAATTTCCGGCGAAGAGCTTAGCCGACAATTAGAAAATCCTGAATTAAAAATAATCGACATCCGTTCACCCGATGCTTACAATGGTTGGGCTTTAGCCGGCGAACCCCGGGGCGGACATATCCGGGGAGCAAAGAACATCGCTTACAAATGGTCTGGCTATATTGACTGGATTGAAATTGTTCAATCTAAAAATATATTACCTGAGGATTCTTTGGTTCTTTATGGTTACCAGAAAAATAAGATTGATCAGGTTGCCCATAAATTCAGACAAGCCGGATACCCCAATATTAGAGTCTACTATGATTTTTGCAAACAATGGAGCACAAATCCCAATTTCCCCTTAGATAAATTAGCTAAACATAAGCATTTAGTGCCGGCTAAATGGCTAAAAGAATTAATTGATACCGGCCAGGCCCCTCAATACAATAACAAAAAATTTATAATTTGCCATTGCCACTATCAGAACCGTGATGATTACAATAAAGGCCACATTCCAGGAGCTTTAGCAGTTGACACCAATTCGTTGGAATCACCCGAAACCTGGAACCGACGCAGCAGCAAAGAGATTAAAAAAACTCTGGAAAATTTAGGTATAACTTCAAATACAACAGTTGTTTTGTACGGAAGATTTTCTTACCCGAACAAAAACGACCCCTTTCCCGGCAGCAGCGCCGGCCATCTGGGGGCAATCCGGACTGCTTTAATCATCCATTATGCGGGAGTTAAGGATATTCGGATTCTTAATGGCGGCCTCCAATCCTGGCAAGATCAAGGGTATAAAATTACTAAAAAAGAAACAAAAAATTATCCGGTTGTTAATTTTGGTGCAAGAATTCCCGCTAACCCAAGCGTAATGATTGATATTAAGGAAGCTAAGGAAATTTTGAAATCGGAAAATAAAAACCTCATAAGCGTGCGCAGTTGGCCGGAGTTTATTGGCCAAACTAGCGGATATAATTACATTGGAAAAAAAGGAAGGATTCCCGGGGCAATCTTTGGAAATTGTGGCAGTGATGCCTATCATATGGAAAATTATCGTAATCTTGATCATAGCCTGCGCGAATATCATCAAATTGAAAAAGCATGGCAGAAAACAGGTATCACCCCAGATAAGCATAATGCTTTTTATTGCGGTACTGGCTGGAGAGCCAGTGAAGCTTTTTTCGCTGCTTGGTTGATGGGGTGGACTAAAATATCAGTATTTGACGGAGGCTGGTTTCAGTGGAGCAACGATAAAAACAATCCTTATCAAACCGGAGTGCCTGAAAAGTTTTTAACCGATAAATAGATTATGAATATCGACAAAAAAACCTATCGCTTAAAACCACAAGTTAAAATAGAAAATCTTCTTCCGGAGATAGACCAAAAAAAAGATTGCCAAAGAATTATTGATGGCCTGTTAAAAAACAAAAAGTCTATACCAAGTGTATACTTTTACGATGAAACCGGGTCTCAACTATTCGAAGAGATTACCCGTTTGCCGGAATATTACCTAAACCGGACAGAAAAGTTATTATTAGCAGAAGTGAGTACTCAAATTGCAGATGGCATCAAAGACATTGATATTGTTGAAATTGGCAGCGGAGACTGTTCAAAAATTTCAATTCTTTTTGATTCAATACCGGCAATTAACCGCAAAACCATCCGTTATCTACCGATTGATATTAGCCAAAGCGCAATCCAAAAATCAGCCAATAATTTAATAGACTGTTTTCCCGAAATTGAAGTCCACGGAATCGCTGCAAATTTTCTGGATCAAATCCGCCTGCCTTACCAGAGAAAAAAACGTTTATTTTGTTTTTTTGGCAGCACAATCGGAAATCTTTCACGAAAAAAATCTCTAAATTTTTTAATTAATTTAAAAGAAAACATGGAACCAGGCGATCGCTTGTTGCTTGGTCTGGATTTGATAAAGAATCCGAAAATAATCGAAGCTGCTTATAATGACAGTCAAAAAGTTACAGAAAAATTTAATCAAAACATTCTAAATGTCGTAAATCAAAAAATTAAATCCGATTTTTATCCAAAAGATTTTAACCATCTTGCCTATTATAATCAGGATTATTGCCGAATTGAAATGCACCTTAAAGCAAAAAAAGATTTAATGGTTAGTTCTCCCTACTTAGAAAATAATATTTGGATAAAAAAGAATGAAACAATTCATACAGAGAATTCTCATAAATTCAGCCCCGGCCAAATTAATTACTTAACTAAAAAATCCGGTTTTGAAATTAAAAGAAAATTTTTTGACCCCAAGCAATGGTATTCGATAGTTGAATTAACAAAAAGATAAGATGCTTAATTTAGATAAAATACGCAAAGATTTTCCTATTCTCAGCCGAAAGGTTAACGGTAATCAGCTGGTTTACCTTGATAACGCAGCCACAACTCAAAAACCAAAACCAGTTTTAGATCAAATCGTTAAGTTTTATACATCAGTCAACAGCAATGTCCACCGCGGTATGCATCATCTAAGCAAACAAGCAAGCCTGCTTTATGAACAAGCCCGCAAAACAGTTCAGGAATTCATCAATGCCAAAGACTCAAAAGAAATTATTTTTACCAATAGCGCAACCGGAGCAATTAATCTTGTAGCGGATTCATTTGGTGATGCTTTTATAAAACAGGGTGATGAAATTATCGTAACAGAAATGGAACACCACTCAAATATTATCCCCTGGCAAAAGATATGCCGGAAAAAAGGAGCTAGTTTAAAAGTGCTGCCTATCACCGAGCAAGAAACTTTAAATTTAAATAAATTAAAAGAGTTGATTAATAAAAAAACAAAATTAATTTCAATTACTTATATATCCAATGTGCTAGGGATAGTAAATCCGGTTAAAAAAATAATTGATTTAGCCCACATCCACAATGTTTGTGTTTTGGTAGACGGGGCACAGGCTATCCAACACCTTCCCGTAGATGTTCAAAAACTTGATTGTGATTTTTTTGTTTTCTCCGGCCATAAGATTTACGCCGAAACCGGAATTGGAGTATTATATGGAAAAGAGAAATGGCTAAACGAAATGCCACCTTATCAATCCGGTGGAGGGATGATCGAATCAGTAAAATTCGATAAAACTAATTATGCAAAGCTTCCTTTAAAGTTTGAAGCAGGAACCGGTAATTTTGCGGCAGCAATTAGCCTGAAAGCCTCCCTGGATTACCTTAATAACTTAAATAAAAATAAAATTTTTTCTTACGAAAGAAGATTAATGGATTACGCCTTGGAAAAATTAAAATCTATAGATGGATTAACAATCTATGGCAAATCCACCAAAAGGTACGGAGCCATATCTTTTAATCTTTACAATATCCACCCTTATGATCTGGGGGTAATCTTAGATCAATTGGGGATTGCGGTGCGCACCGGCACTCATTGCGCCGAACCTTTGATGGCATACTACAAAGTAAAAGGTACGATTCGAGCATCTTTTTCCTTTTACAACACAAAAAAAGAAGTGGACCAATTAGCAGAAGGGATTCAAAAAGCGCAAACTATACTTCTTGCATCTTCGATTTCTTAAGATATTAATATGGCTAACATAAACAATATCCAAGATGAAATTATAAAAGAAATGTCACAGCTTAAAAAAGGGATGGGAAAGTATTTATATTTAATTAATTTAGCAAAACAATTAACACCCTTTAAGCCAGAGCTTAAAACTGAAAATAATTTGATAAAAGGCTGCCAATCAAGGGTGTGGCTTGCGTCAGAATTAAAAAATGGTAGAATGCATTATTTTGCTGATAGCGATACAGCAATAACAAAAGGGGTGGTTGCTCTACTCTTAAAAATTTTAAACAACCAAAGCCCTCAAGCTATCTGCAATGCTGATTTGTATTTTATTAAAAAGACAGACCTGGAATCGGAGCTTTCACCTATTCGAGCTAATGGCTTATTGTCTGCACTCGAAGAAATAAAAAATAAGGCCCGCCAATATCGGAGAAAATAAAGTAAACTTTTGCTTTTGACCTCTGAAACCCCAGGCGGTATAATAATTTTAAATTGTACCTATCCTAATTAATTCTTTTTTAAAAAATATAACTAAAATGCCAAAAAAAATAAATACCCCCTTAGCAGCTAGAATGTGTCCTAAAACCTTAGATGGATTTGTCGGGCAAAAACATATCTTAGGAACGGGTAAAATTTTAAGGCGGGTTATTACCTCGGGAAGAATTTCCTCGTTATTGTTCTACGGGCCGCCCGGGTCTGGGAAAACAGCCCTGGGCTTTATTGTTGCCAATACAGCTAAAGCTAAGTTTCATTACCTGAATGCGGCTTTTACCTCGATTAAAGAAATTAAAAAAATACTGATTCAGGCAAAAAAGGGTTTAAGCGAAAGTGGCCACCCGACCTTATTGTTCATCGATGAAATCCATAGATTTAATAAACTTCAGCAGGAATCATTAGTCCCGGATACAGAAAGCGGTGAAATTATCTTAATCGGAGCAACTATTTATAATCCTCATTACTACATGATCCCATCTTTAATATCGCGATCAATAGTAGCCCGGTTTTACCCCTTGGATAAAAATAATATAGCCACTCTTCTAAAATCTGCCTTAACTGATAAAGAAAAAGGATTAGGCGACAAAAAAATAAAAATCACCGATAAAGCCATTAACTATTTAGCTACAATGTGTTCCGGGGATGCGCGTAAAGCTTTAAATAGTTTAGAAGTAGGGGTTTTGAGTACTCCGCCTAACGATAAGGGAGAAATATTTTTTAATCTTGCAGTGGCCGAAGAAAGCATACAGAAAAATTTAATTTATGATAAAAAAGCGAATCATCATTACGATACCATATCTGCGTTCATAAAGTCGGTAAGAGGCAGTGACCCTGATAGCGCTCTTTACTGGTTGGCAAAGATGCTTGCATCCGGAGATGACCCGCGTTTTATTGCGCGTAGATTAGTTATTTTAGCTTCTGAAGATATCGGCAACGCAAACCCCTTTGCTTTGACTCTTGCTACCAGTTGTTTTCAGGCCGTAGAATTTATTGGTATGCCTGAGGCAAAGATTCCGCTTGGGCAAGTTACCATTTACCTGGCCTGTTCTCCCAAATCCAACTCGGCTTATCAAGCAATAAATAAGGCTTTTGGAGAAGTAAAAAATAAGCAAACCCGAGAAGTTCCTGATCAGATTAAAACTCATGCTAAGGATTATAAATACCCCCATGCTAATCAAGTTGATCAAGATATCGGAGGGTATGTCAACCAGGATTATGGAATCAAAGAAAAATATTATTCTCCTTTAGCGGTAGGAGAAGAAAAGAAAATCAAACATTTTTTAGAAACCCTGGATAAGCTTAAAAAGAGAGATAAAGGATGGTGAATACCTCCATAAAAAATATGCGACAAATAGATAAAAAAAATATGATTAAAGAGGTTTTGTCTAGGTATTGGGGGTACAGCAGCTTTAAGCCGTTTCAGGAAAAAGCAATCGCTTCGATTTTGGACTCACACGATACTCTTACTGTATTGCCTACCGGTGGAGGAAAGTCAATTTGTTTTCAGGTTCCGGCTTTAATTTGCCAAGGGCTGGCGGTTATTGTTTCACCACTGATATCCTTGATGAAGGACCAGGTGGATTACCTAAAAGAGATAGGCATTGCTGCAGAATGCCTGAATTCCACTCTTTCTCCTATCGACAAGGCCAAAATTGTCAACAAAGCAAGAGATGGCCAACTAAAGCTTCTCTATTTGGCTCCAGAAAGGCTTAAGTCTTTATGGATGAGAAATTTGTTAAAAGAAGTTAAATTATCTTTTTTTGTGATCGATGAGGCTCATTGTATAAGTTATTGGGGGCATGATTTTCGCCAGGATTATCGCGAGCTGGGATTAATCAAGGATGAGTTCCCGGGAGTTTCTCTCCATGCCTTTACCGCTACCGCAACTGTTCCGGTCCAAAAAGATATAGTTAAACAATTAAGGCTAGAATCACCCCATTTTTATATTGGCAATGTTGACCGCCCTAATCTGACTTATCGAATCTTACGGCGCAGCAGCAATTTATTTAATGGCATAGTCGAAATCATTAAAAAACATCCTAATGAAGCAGGCATTATCTATTGCTTGCGAAGGGCTGATGTAGACCGTATTTCAAAAGGGCTAAACAGCCTGGGCTTTAAAAACCTGCCTTATCATGCTGGCCTACCTTCTCAAACACGCAAGAGGAATCAAGATAAGTTTTTAAAAGAACAAGTATCGACAATCGTTGCCACTATTGCTTTCGGCATGGGGATAGACCGGTCTGATATTCGCTACGTTATCCATGCAGCTATGCCTAAATCAATCGAACATTACCAGCAAGAAACCGGCCGGGCCGGCCGGGATGGGCTGCCGGCTGATTGTTACATGTTTTACTCCGGCAATGACTACCAGGTCTGGAAAACTATTCTTACTTATTCTTCTCATAAAGAAATGATTTTAAAAAAGCTCAAAGAAATATATAATTTTGCCGGTAATCCAACCTGCCGCCATCGTTTTTTAACTAATTATTTTAATCAAGATTACCAAAAAGACAATTGTCAAGCTTGTGATTATTGCTTAAAAGAGCTCGAAATGGTTGCCAACCCCTTACTTTTAGCGGTAAAAATATTAACTTGCGTAAAAGAAATCCGGGAAGGGTTCGGTGCCAACCATATAGTTGAAATTCTTAAAGGAAACTTAACCAATAATATACAATCATGGAATCACGACCGGCTTTCTACTTTTTCTCTCTTAGAAAGTGAAACCAAGATATTTATTCGAAATATTATCGAGCAATTGCTTGCCCAGGGAGTGCTCGCGCGGGAAGATAAGTTTAAGACGTTATACATCACTCCCCGAGGCCAAAAGGTTTTAGAAAGCAAGATGGTGCCAAAACTAGCAAAGCCGCTTATTACTCAAAAAAAAGATAGAGGCAAAAAAAAATCAAAACGGGAAAAAAATGAAATTCTCAAAGATTATGATTTAAAGTTATTTGAGCTTTTACGCCTAAAGAGAAAAGAGTTGTCCGAAGAAAAAAACGTTCCTGCTTATATCGTTTTCGGCGACAAGGCCTTAAAAGAAATGGCCAAGATAAAGCCGATTACTCAAGAGGAATTTGCGACAATATTTGGAGTCGGCCAGGCAAAACTTAAGCAATACGGAAAAATTTTTACAAAAATAATTAGAAGCTATCTTGCTGATCAGGCATAAGGATGCCAGCTGTTTCAATCTTTTAAATAGATAGTTTGAAAATAGTTTAAGCTGTGATAGAATATTTTTTCGTTAGAACAATATTAATATTGGTAAAATAATAGAGGAGGTGGCAATGGCAAAGAAAAAAGATTTCCTAGAAGAAATTAAAACGAAACATTGGCCTAATGCAAGGAAGGAACTGGAAAAAGGAATCGATAACGCTAAAAAAATGCTTTCAACCGGCGAAAAACAGATACGGCAATTTTCTGAAAAAAGCGCTGAGCGGACCAGAAAAATTGCCCTTCAGGTAAAAAAAGAAAGATTAATCTATGAGCTCGGCAAAACAATAGCGCATACCGCAAAAAACAAATGGAGCACAACTAAAAAAATTGAAGAATTGCGCAAAGAAATTAAAAGTTTAGAAAAAGAAATTAAAAAAATCAAATAATTAAAGATAGGGGAGATATTTTATGGCTATTGAAGTAACTAACGTAAATTTCGAAAATGAAGTGCTTAATTCAAAGCTTCCGGTTCTAATTGATTTTTGGGCACCTTGGTGCGGGCCATGCAAGGCAGTGGCTCCTGTATTGGAAGAAGTTGAAAAAGAAATAGGCGAAAAAGCAAAAATTTGTAAAATAAACCTTGATGATGCGCCTGAAATCGCAACTAAATATTCAATAATGAGCATTCCCACTTTGATGGTTGTAAAAGATGGCAAGGTTATGGACACAAAGGTGGGAGCTTTACCTAAAGAAGAATTATTAAAGCTTATCAATCAATATGCCTAAATTGATAAGAGCAACAAAAATCTTGCTTTTCTGGAGATAAGTTGCTATAATTCTGGCTCACAGAGGTGGCAGAACGCAGGTGGCAACACGTTTTAGAGAAGACAGAGAGAAAACATCTGTGTTCTCTGGAAAACATGCTTTTGCGCGGTTTCTGTGTAATCTGTGATTTTGGGCCTGTAGCTCAGCCTGGTTAGAGCAGCTGACTCATAATCAGTTGGTCGGAGGTTCAAATCCTCCCGGGCCCACGTTAAATAGTAAAGATCGGGTGCATGGCTCAGTTGGTTAGAGCGCTGCGTTCACATCGCAGAGGTCTCTGGTTCGAATCCAGATGCGCCCAGTGAAAAAGTTTATTAACTGACAGGATGGATACCTTGTTTAATGGAATTAAAAGACGAAATTAGAAAATTAATCGGTTTGCAGAGGATTGATAAAGAAATTTATCAACTTAATTTAGAAAAAAACGATAAAATTCCGGAAAAAATTAAAGAATTAAAAGAGTTAATAGACCAGAAGCAAAAAGATTTCGCTTCTTTTAAAGAAAAGGTCAATAGGCTAGAGCTGGACAAAAAAAACAAGGAAGGAGAGCTGGCTCAAAAAGAAGAAAACCTAAAAAAAGCAAAATCACAATTATACCAGTTAAAATCAAATAAAGAATATCAAGTGAAATTAAACGAGATCAGCTCAATAGAGGCTGATATTTCTTGTGCCGAAGAAGAAGTTATAAAATTTCTCGATAAAGCAGAACAAGAAAAGGGAAAAGTTGCAAATCAAAAAACCAGCGTTGATTCCGAAATCAACAAACTAAAACAAGAGATTCTTGCCTTAGAAAAGCAGGAAAAAGAGATTGAACAAAAAATTAAAGATCTTGAGTCTAAGCGCAACAATTATGTCGGCGCTGTAGATGAAAAAGTTCTTAGCCAATACCAAGACCTTTTAACAAAACGCAACGGCTTAGCTATAGTACCGGTTACCGACAATAATTGCGGCGCATGCCATATGTCTTTAACTCATCAAAACATAAACGAAATAAAAATGTATGACCGGCTGGTCCTTTGTGAGAGCTGCGTGCGTATTCTTTATATTCCAGAGGATTTAGAACTATGATGGTCGGATATATCGATGGTTCCTCAATCGGCAATCCGGGCAGGGCCGGAATAGGTTATTTAATTTATAAAGACAACAAATTAATCCATAAAGAAAGCGTTTATTTAGGTATTCAATCAAATAATTTTGCCGAGTATATGGGGTTAATCTTTGTTTTATCCGACATTATTGCCAGAGGGGAGAAATCTTGCCAGATCTATTCAGACAGCAAGTTAATTTGTGAACAGATAAACGGCAATTATAAGGTTAAACATCAGAACATTTTGCCGCTTTATGTTTTGGCAAAAAAGATTATTTCGAAATTAAATACATTTAAAATAAACCATATATTACGAGATAAAAATAAGGAAGCCGATAAGCTGGCAAGGAAGGCAACCGGATTTTTAACCCGGTGAGCAGTTAATTGGTAAGTAGCGGATGATTAATAACCAATTAACCAGTTAACCAATTAGCAGGAGGTAGATATGAGTGGGCATTCAAAATGGGCAAGTATTAAGCATAAAAAGGGAGCAGCTGACGCTAAAAGAGGGAAGCTATTTACTAAACTAATCAGAGAAATTACCGTAGCCGCAAAAGATGGTGGCGGAGACCCGGACATCAACCCCGCTTTGCGTACAGCTATATCACGGGCAAACGACGCAAACATGCCAAAAGACAACATTGAAAAGGCAATCAAGAAAGGAACCGGTGAGCTACCGGGAGTAAGCTATGAGAGCTGCCTGTTTGAAGGTTATGGCCCGGGAGGGGTCGCGATATTGGTTGAGGCTTTAACCGATAACAAAAACCGTTCTTCGGCTGAAATTAGAAATATCTTTTCTAAAAAGAGCGGGAATATGGCCGGAGCAGGAAGTGTTTCCTGGATTTTTACCCCCAAAGGGTACATCCTGATAAACCAATCTCAAATTGACGAAGAAGAATTATTTGCAATAACTGTTGATGCCGGCGCAGAAGATATTAAATCCAGTGATAAAAATTATGAAATTTTTTGTGAACCAAAATCATTGGAAACAATCAAAGAAGCCTTGGCAAAGAAAAACATAAAATGGGAAATAGCCGAACTTAATAAAATCCCTAATTCAACTGTTAAGCTATCCGGGAATCAAGCGAAACAAGTACTCGCATTGGTTGAAACTTTAGAAGACCATGATGATGTCCAGAAAGTTTATGCAAACTTTGATATTCCCGATGAAGTGTTAGAAGAAATTGCTCAAGAAATTTAAAAATGAATGTTCTGGCGATAGACTTAGGCCTGCGCACCTGTGGTTATGTGATTTGCAACGTTAAGGGCCGCAAAATTGCTTTAAAAAGTCAATCCCAGATAGAACCTGATCCTAAAAAAGACTTACCTCATAAATTACATTTAATTTTTGCTAAGTTAAAAGAAGAGATTTCACTAAATAGCCCGGAAGCGATAATTGTCGAAAAATTGTATTCCCATTACCGCCACCCCACGACTTTGGGTGTTTTGGCGCAGGTAAAAGGGATTATTGCCTTGTTAGCGCATCAATCAAATCTTAGCTATTTTGAATATTCGTCGACAAAAGCCCGGAAAGCAATGTTGGGTAAAGGCAATGTGGATTCAAAGCAAGTAAAAAAAATGGCTGAGAATATAATCGGGCATAAATTTAAATCAGTGCATACCGCTGACGCTTTTTCGCTTGTTTTTGCATTTTCTAACGCTCAAAATTTTAAAACTAAGCTTTTATTAAAAAAATAATTAAAAATGATTTGTAAAATTAAAGGCCGGCTATCCGGGAAAAATCAACAATCGGTTGTGGTTGAAAAAGAAGGTATTTTTTATCAAATCTATATGCCGCATACAGTTTTGTCTAACTTAAAAGAGGTTGACCAGCCGGTAGAGCTGGTGATTTACCATTACCTTAATATAACAAAAAATAAAGGAGTGCCAATTTTAATCGGTTTTACCGAGGAACTCGAGAAAGAGTTTTTTGAAAAATTTATAAGTGTATCAGGAATCGGCCCTAAAGCAGCCTTGCGCGCTTTTGATAAACCAATTCCCTTTATCGCTCAAGCGATTGAAGAAGCAGATATGAATTTTTTAACTAATCTTGCAGGGGTTGGCAAGCAAAAGGCAAAACAAATAATAGCGCATCTGCAAGGAAAGGTTGGCAGGTTTGCTTTAATTAAAGAAGAGTTGAAAGAAGAAAAACAAAAAGAGTTTGCTAAAAAAGAAATTGGCCGGGAAGCCAGGCAAATATTAGAACGCTTGCAATATAAGCCTCAAGAAATTGATAGAATGATTAAGCAAGCGATAGGTACCAATCCGGAAATTCAAAGCACAGAAAGCTTATTAAACGAAATTTATAAACAAAAGAAAAGAGATATTAATTAATATGGACATCGAAAAAGTAAAATCAATCTTAGAATCGTTACTATTTGTAAATGAAAGGCCGATCCAACTTGCAGAAATCTCCCGGATACTTGAGTTAAAAAATAAGGAAATAAAACGGGCTTTTGAAACATTAAAAGATGAATACAAAAACAGAGACTCAGGTATTGCCATAGTATCTGTCGCCGGCGGATATCAAATGTGTTCGGCTCCTTTTAATGAACCCTGGATAAAAAAAATGTATAGCCATCAAAACAAACAAAAGCTTTCAACCGCCTCGCTTGAAACTTTAGCCATAATCGCCTACAAACAACCGATAACCAGAGTAGAAATCGAAGAAATTCGCGGGGTTAACGTTGACGGTGTGGTTAGAAAACTGGGAGAGCTGGGCTTGGTAAAAACTGCGGGAAGAAAAGAAGTTGTCGGTAAACCGTTTTTATATATAACTACCCGTAAATTTCTAGAATATTTTGGAATAAATTCCTTAGAGGATTTACCTAATTTAGAAGAGTTTGTTAATTTAGCAGAAAAAGAAAATATAGTTTCTCAGGAAGAAAAAAAGGAGGAAGAGAGTCGATGAAAAATTATTTTACTTCTGAGTCTGTTACCGAAGGGCATCCGGATAAAGTTTGTGATTTAATATCTGATGCAGTTTTAGATGAAGTCTTAAGTAATGATGTTAATGGAAGAGTTGCTTGTGAAGCTTTAACCAGCCGGGGTTTGGTAATGGTGGCTGGTGAAATCACAACAAACTGTTATATAGAAATACCAAGACTAGTCAGAGGTTTGCTAAAAGATATTGGTTATGACGATCCTTCCATAGGCTTTGACTATGAGAGTTGTGGAGTCATAACTGCAATCCAGGAACAATCTTCTGATATTGCTTTAGGCGTCGATACCGGAGGTGCCGGAGACCAGGGCTTAATGTTTGGCTTTGCCTGCGATGAAACCAAAGAGTTAATGCCGCTTCCGATAATGTTATCCCATAAGCTGGTCCGCCGCCTAACTCAGGTAAGAAAAGAAAGAATGTTGACTTACCTTTGGCCAGACGGAAAATCACAAGTTTCTGTAGAATATCAAGATGGAGCGCCAAAGAGAGTTGATGCGGTAATTATTGGTGCTCATCATGCAAAATCTATTGATACAAAAGAACTGCAAAAAGATATCAAGAAATTAGTTATTGATTATATAATCCCCAAAGAATTGATCGATGAAAACACAAAAATATTCATCAACGCAACCGGAAGGTTTGAAGTTGGCGGCCCGGTTTCTGATACAGGAGTAACCGGAAGAAAAATCATAGTAGATACCTATGGCGGTTACGGACACCACGGGGGCGGCGCATTCTCCGGAAAAGACCCTTCAAAGGTAGACCGCTCTGCATCTTATATGAGCCGCTATATTGCAAAAAATATAGTAGCTGCCGAAATCGCAAAACAATGCGAAGTCCAGCTCTCCTATTGTATCGGTGTTGCAGAGCCGGTTTCGGTCAATGTAAACACTTTTGGAAGCTCAAAGATTGAGGAAGAGAAAATATCAAAAGCAATCCGCGAAATTTTTCCACTTACACCGCGAGAAATAATAAAAGAGTTAAATTTATTGCGTCCCATTTATAAAAAAACCGCGGCTTACGGGCACTTTGGCCGTGAGCAGGAAGGTTTCCGCTGGGAAGATATAGACAAGGTTGATAATTTAAAAAGTAAATTAAAATAAAGGAGTAAAAAATGGTAAAAGGCGATATAAAGGATAAACTGTTAAGAAAAGAAGGCAAAAAAAGAATTCAATGGGCTTTAAACAGAATGCCGGTTTTAGAAATCATTCGCGATAGGTTTCGCAAGCAGAAACCTCTAAAAAATTTAAATATTGGCGCATGCCTGCACATCACAACTGAAACCGCTGCTTTAGCTATTACTTTAAAAGCTGCCGGAGCGAATGCTTCGTTTTGTGCGTCAAATCCTTTATCTACCCAAGATGATGTTGCAGCATCATTGGTTTATGATTACGGTATTGAGGTTTTTGCAATCAACAACGAGAAACGAAATACTTATTATAGCCATATCGACTCGGTGCTGGCTAAAAAACCAAAGATAACCTTAGATGATGGCGCAGATTTAATTTCAACTATTCATAAAAAGAACGCCAGCTCCGGTTACAATAACTTTCCCTGGGCAAGCACCGAAGAGACAACAACCGGGGTAATCAGGCTAAAGGCCTTGGAAAAAGAAGGAAACCTGCTTTATCCGATAATTGCCGTAAACGATGCTTTCACAAAACATCTTTTCGACAACCGCTACGGAACCGGACAATCCACCTTAGACGGGATAGTGCGGGCAACCAATAAGCTTATAGCCGGTGAAACCTTTGTAGTCGGTGGCTACGGATGGTGCGGCAGAGGTGTGGCCCAAAAAGCAAGAGGAATGGGAGCTAAGGTAATAGTTTGTGAAGTCGACCCCCTCAAGGGGCTTGAAGCTACTATGGATGGATTTTTAGTTATGCCCATGGGCGAAGCTGCGAAGTTAGGCGATATTTTTGTGACTACAACCGGCGACATCGATGTAATTGCGAAAAAACATTTCAATAAAATAAAAGATAAAGCAATACTTTCAAACGCCGGCCATTTTGATGTTGAAATTGATACCAAATCTTTAAAAGAAATGGCAAAGTCAAGTAAACAAGTAAAACCGTTAGTTACCGAATATACCTTAAAAAATAAGAAAAAGATTTATCTTTTAGCCGAAGGAAGGTTGGTAAATTTAGCTTGTGCAGAGGGCCATCCGGCTGAAGTTATGGATTTAAGCTTTGCTAACCAAGCTTTATCTTGCGAGCATATCGCAAAAAATCATAATAAATTGGAAAATAAAGTTTATAAGGTTCCGGAAAAAATCGACGAGAGGGTTGCTGAATTAAAATTAAAATCAATGGGCATTAAAATTGATAGCTTAACCCCTAAACAAAAAAAATATTTAGCAAGCTGGCAACAAGGAACCTAATCGCTTATCAATAAAGGATAATCAGATGAAGAAAAAAATTAAAAAAATCGGGATCATTACCCGTGATTGCGCCGGAATAAACGCGGCAATCAGAGCAGTAGTAAGAGCTTCCTATCGAGCCGGTTTTAAAACTACCGGGATAATCCGCGGCTACGAAGGGTTAATCGAAAATAATACTATTGAATTAAATCCGCGTTCTGTTTCCGGTATTATCAATCGAGGCGGAACAATTTTAAAAACTGCCCGAGCTAAGCAATTCCGTTACCGCAAGGGCCAAAAGCAAGCAGTAAAGACACTCGAATCAAATAATATTGACGCTTTAGTGGTAATTGGAGGTAACGGTTCGTTAACCGGCGCTTCCATCCTTTCTTCGCAATATTCGGTTCCCGTGGTAGGGATTCCGGCAACAATCGATAACGACATAAACGGAGTCGCTATGTCTATTGGCGCAGACACTTCCCTCAATGTTGCCCTAGGCGCCTTAGATAAGATACGCGATACAGCTACTTCTTTAGAAAGAATATTTGTAGTTGAAGTTATGGGCCGGGATTGTGGCTATATCGCGCTCAGGGCGGGTTTGGCCGGCGGCTGTGAAGATGTGATATTGCCGGAGAAAAAACTTGATATAAAAGAAATATCAAAGGAGATAAGCGAAGGGAACATCAAAGGGAAAAAGAGCTGGATAGTTGTAGTGGCGGAAGGAAAAGCCAAGGCTGCAGATATTGCCAAAAAAATTACCAAACTTACCGGGTTAGAGACACGGGAGGTCGTCTTAGGCCATATCCAGCGCGGAGGCCGGCCCACAGCTTACGACCGGATCCTGGCTGCCCGATACGGCTATCATGCTATAGAGTTGATTGAAAAAGGCCAAACCGGCCGCTGCGTAACTTTACGTGATGATAAATTATCAGCAATACCTTTGTCGAAAGCGATTAAAAAGAAAGATATTGAAGTAAACAGCTATTATAAACTAATAAAAATATTAACCTAGCGAATAAAATGGTTTATAAAAATAAAAAAGAAATTTTAAGAACAGGAAAAATAAAGGTTGAAGGTAATTATTTTAAGGTTAAAGATATCCCTTATTTTAAAAAAAATATATTGCCTAATCTGGTTAATACGATTATTTTAAGCGAATCAAAAACGCTTAAACGCTTTTGTTATCAGCTTGCCTATAACTGCGGTTTGTCTTTGGGAATTTATCCGGCTTCTATCCAAGCTTTATATAAAGCTTGCGGGAGAAAAGAGGCAGGCGGCTTTTGTGTACCAGCTATAAATTTACGGACTTTAACTTTTGAACTAGCCCAAACTGTATTTGAAGTAGCTAAAAAAATAAATTCGAATCTTTTTATTTTTGAAATAGCAAAATCAGAAATTGGATACACTTGGCAATCTCCCCAAGAATATTCTGCCTTAATTACCTTAGCAGCAATTAAGCAAGGTTACAAAGGGCCTCTTTTTTTCCAAGGGGACCATTTTCAAACTGAAATAAAGAAATATAAAAACGATTTCACCCAACACATCAAAGACCTTAAAAAACTGATTAAAGAAGCTATTGAGGCTGGTTTTTACAATATTGATATCGATTCATCTACCCTGGTTGATTTGTCAAAAAAGGATTTATACGCTCAGCAAGAGCTTAATTATAAGACCTGCGCTTATTTTACAAAATATTTACGCAGAATTCAGCCGCGGGGAATCGATGTTTCCATCGGGGGTGAAATCGGTGAAATCGGAGGCGCTAATTCAAAACCCGCGGAGCTCGACACTTTTATGCGGGGTTATCTGGAAGAAATTGGCTCTCGGGAGGGGATATCTAAAATAAGTGTTCAGGCCGGCACCAAGCATGGAGGAGTTGTCTTGCCCGACGGCTCAATTGCCAAAGTAAAAATTGATTTTGAAACATTGAACAAACTTTCGAAAATCGCAAAAGATAAATATAAACTTGCGGGAGCGGTACAACACGGCGCTTCAACATTACCTAACCAGGCTTTTCATCACTTTCCTAAGCAAGGATGCATCGAGATACACCTGGCTACCCAATTTCAAAATATTATTTATGATTATATGCCTTTACCCTTAAAGGAAAAAATTTATTCTTGGTTGGATAAAAATTTTTATAAAGAAAGACAAAAAGACTGGACTGATGACCAATTCATTTATAAGCTAAGAAAAAAAGCTCTGGGGCCTTTTAAGAAAGAAATTTATCAACTGCCGGCAGATTTAAAAGATAAAATTAAATCTGTTTTAAAGGAAGAGTTTTCTTTTTTATTTGATAAATTAAATTTAAAAAATACAAAAAAAATTGTTAATAAATATATCAAAGGAGGCCATCATGAGATCAGATAAAGCAAAAAAAGGCTTAGAGAGAATGCCAAACCGAGCCCTTCTTTATGGAACCGGAATTCATCCTAGCCATATACGGCGCCCCTTTATAGGAATAGCTTCAAGCTTCACCGATTTGATACCCGGACATATTAATATGCGGAATTTTGAAAGATATATCGAGCGGGGTATAGAAAATTCCAACGGTACCCCTTTTATCTTTGGAGTACCCGGAATCTGTGACGGAATAGCAATGGGCCATTCCGGAATGAAATATTCTCTGCCTTCCCGCGAACTTATCGCCGACACCATAGAAACAGTTGCAAACTCCAACCGCATCGACGGATTAATACTTTTGACTAATTGTGATAAAATTACCCCCGGGATGATAATGGGGGCTTTACGGCTTGATATCCCCACAATCGTTGTTACTGCCGGCCCGATGCTTGCCGGGCATCTTGGCAAAAAACGGTTATCTTTGGTCCGGGATACTTTTGAGGCTGTCGGCAAATTTAAAACAGGAAATCTTAAGGAAGCAGAAAGGAAAAAAATGGAAATATCTGCATGTCCTTCTTGTGGGTCCTGCCAGGGACTGTATACTGCAAATACTATGGCCTGCCTTACCGAAGCTATGGGGCTATCGCTGCCTTATTGCGGTACTGCTCCTGCTGTTTTAAATGAAAAAACAAGAATAGCCTATGAAAGCGGACAAAGAATAGTAAGCTTAGTCAAACAAAAAATAACTGCAAAAAAAATAGTAACCAAGAATTCCTTAGAAAACGCAATTCGCCTGGATATGGCTCTGGGAGGGTCAACCAATACCGTTTTACACCTTATGGCTATTGCAGCCGAAGCCGAAGTTGATCTAAGCTTGGCTGATTTTGATAAAATTAGTCAAACCACTCCCCATATTTCTAATCTGCGCCCCGGTGGTGAAAGCTTTATGGAAGATTTGCACATTGCCGGAGGGGTTCCTGCTGTTTTAAAAAGGCTGGCTACAAAAATAAATAATACTAAAACTGTTTCCGGAAAGTTAACTTTAAAGATAGCTGAAGAAGCTACTATTTTCGATAATGATATTATCAGGCCTTTAAACAAGGCGTATCATAAAAAAGGAGGGATTGCAATATTAAGAGGCAATCTTGCTCCGGAAGGGGCTGTGGTAAAGCAATCTGCAGTGGATTCAGACATGCTCGCCTTTACCGGTTCAGCTAAAATATTTAACTCTGAAGAAGAAGCGATGAAAGCGATTATCGGCAAAAAAATAAAAAAAGGAGATGTGGTTGTCATTAGGTATGAGGGCCCCAGCGGCGGGCCGGGGATGCGGGAAATGCTTTCGCCTACTTCAAGCATCGTAGGAATGGGGCTCCATAAACAGGTAGCTTTAATTACCGACGGCCGTTTTTCAGGGGGTACCCGGGGGCCGTGTATCGGCCATATATCGCCAGAGGCAGCTTCGGGAGGCCTTATCGCCTACCTGGCTGATGGCGACGAAATCACAATCAATATTCCAAAGCGTAAAATTAACGTAAAACTAAGTACCAGCCAGATCAAACAACGCAAATCAAAGATGAAGTTGCTGCCTCCCAAAATTAAGTCTGGTTATCTTTATCGTTATTCTAAATCAGTAGAATCTGCTTCTCTGGGAGCTATTTATAAAAAAGGCCGTTGACAAGCAGAGTTGGCTCTGCTATTATTTCCTATATAATAAATTAAATGAAGGGTAGAATGAAATTTATTTCAAATACTATAAAAAAATTAGGCTATTTATTTGATAGTTTTTCCTCTGATATTGGTATTGATTTAGGCACAGCTACCACTTTAGTTTATTTACGCGGAGAAGGAATAGTTCTTTGTGAACCATCGGTTGTAGCTATTTATAAAAATACCGGCACTCCAATGGCAGTCGGCGAAGAAGCAAAGCAAATGCTTGGCAGAACGCCGGGCAGTATCATTGCGATTCGTCCCTTAAAAGACGGAGTAATCGCGGATTTTGATATTACCGAAGAAATGCTCCGTTATTTTATCAAAAAAGCTCATCCAAGAAGAATATCGATTGGCCCCAGAATCGTAGTTGCGGTTCCTTCCGGAATTACCGAAGTAGAAAAGAGAGCTGTTAAGGATTCCGCCAACCGGGCCGGAGCAAGAGAAGTAATTCCGGTAGAAGAACCCATAGTTGCTGCAATTGGTGTTGGCTTGCCCATAGCCGAGCCTCAAGGAAACATGATCATCGATATTGGCGGAGGAACCACCGAAATTGCAGTTATTTCTTTAGGCGGTATTGTTCATGCCCGCTCGATGCGAACCGGTGGAGACGAAATGGATTCGTCGATCGTCGACTATATGAAAAAAAATTATAACCTGATGGTTGGCGAAAGGACCGCCGAAGAAATAAAAATTAAGCTTGGTTCTGCCTGGCCTCTTGAAAATGAAATGGAGCTGGAAGTAAGAGGAAGAGACCTTATTACCGGGCTTCCTAAATTTATAAAAACAACTTCTGAAGAGATTAGAGAAGCTTTGCAAAACCCTTTAAAAGAAATAGTGGAAACCACAAAAGTCACCCTGGAAAGAACTCCGCCGGAATTAGCCGCAGATTTGATTGAAAGGGGTATTGTTTTATGTGGCGGAGGAGCATTGCTTAAGGGCATTGATAAGTTAATTTCTGAAGAAACCGGCCTTGCCTGTTTTGTTGCAGACGACCCTTTAACAGCAGTAGCGTTGGGGACAGGAAAAATATTAGAATCACCAAAATTCTTAAAGAAGCTTTCCCTTGTATCTACCTTCTAAAAAAATTAAATATATTATTTTTGCTGTGGTAATAGCTCTTTTAGTTTTTACCGCATTCCGGAAAACTTTTCAAACCCTTGTTCTTTCCTTGTCGGAAAGTTTTTTTACTCTTTCTAAATCATCTCATCAAGAAAAAATAGAATCATTAAACAAAAAAAATCTATCCTACCGGCTTGAATTGAAAAAAAGTAAAAATCTATCTAAGGAAAATGAAATATTACGCCAAGCGCTTAATTTTAAAAATAAAAACAATCTTGGTTTAGTCGGCGCAGAGATTATTGCTTTTTCTCCTTCAAGCTGGAATCAGTACATTTTTCTAAATTCCGGATCAAACCAAGGAATAACGAAAAATATGCTGGTAGTTGATAAAAGCGGCAATCTAATCGGAAAAGTAAAAGAAACTTATCAAAATCGTTGTAAAGTAATTTTAGTCAAAAACCCGGATTTCCAAATGCCGGTTTCTATAGACAACCAGCTGCTTGGATTATTGCAGGGGACTCTTTCCGGGGTAGAGATATTATATGTAGAAAAATCAAATGAAATAAATATTTCCGAACCTGTCTATGCAGCTTTCTCGCCTTTTGCTTCGGCTGTAAAAATTGGCAAAATTTCAAGGATCGAAAAAAATAAAAATAATCTTTTCTATGAAATCCAAGTCGATATTTTTGCTAAAGACAAGCTACCCCAAGTCGTTTTTGTTTTAAAATGAGCAGAGAAAACTTAAAAATTATCGGAGTAGCCTTATTATCTCTTTTGATAGACATTATCAGGCCTCTCGGCTATATTTTTTTAGCCGATACTACCTTTTTAGTTCTTATCGCCCTGTCTTTTTATAATAAAACTTTTTTTATCATTTTTATCGCTTTTGCCCTTGGTATCGCCCAAGACGCTTTGATTTTCTCATCTAAGCTTTTTTACGCAATCGAATACCCTTTAGCGGTAGCAGTGGTTATTTTATTAAATAAATTACTGCATTTTATTAAAACCAAAAATCATCCTTTGGTTTTAAAAGCGCTAATTGCGGCTTTGTTAATATTAATTCACACCTTTTTGCTTGCTTTAACAGTCAAATCAGCTGGCTTTTTTTATCCAGCCTATTTTTTCATGCAATCTTATCTTATCTTTTTCTTTATCAATGGTATTATAGAAAAAACATTAAGAAAGATATGAAATTTAAGATAAAAGGGTCGCTTTACGATAATAAGTATTTAGCAAAACTGCTTAAAAGGATTGTCTTGATTAGCTTTATTGTTCTTTTGGTGGTTTTATTTAACTATCAGGCAATCAATGGTTCTTATTATTTAAAAAGGGCTGAAAATAACTATGTTCGGGCAATACCTTTATATTCTCTGCGGGGGTCAATATTTGACCGAAACGGTACGGCATTAGCCAGGGATCAGGCTTCTTTTAACTTAGCAGTATTTCCTTATCAAATAAAAAATAAAAAAAACCTTTTATTTGAAAAGTTAGCTAAAGAGCTCGGTATTTCTGAAAAAACTATTCATAAGAATTATAAAAAAAATATTTCCGGCTACTTTAGCCCGACCAATATTGTCTTTGATGTTAGCAAAGAAATTGCTCTTGCCTTAAAAGAAAAACATCCCAAAAGCTTGCTGGTTAACCCTGCTCCGCAACGAAAATACCTTATGCCCTTAAGCTTTGCCCATATTTTAGGTTATGTTAAAGAAGCTTCTTCGTTACAAAGCCAATTTAAAGAATATGGGTATAAACCACTTGAGAGAATTGGAATATATGGAATAGAGCAATATTATGATTCTTACCTGCAAGGCCAAGACGGAGGGGATCTGGTCGAAGTGGATGTCTCGGGAAATGTGGTAGGTTTTTTGGGGAGAAAAAAGCCGGTTAGCGGCAATGACGTTTTTTTAACCATCGATAGTAAAATTCAGGAAATTGCTAAAAATTCACTTGCGAAAAAACGCGGCTCAATTATTCTCATAGGCTCTGATTCAGGCAAAATAATCGCCCTGTATTCCTCGCCTTCCTTTGATCCTAATCTATTTATAAAAGGAAGCAATCTAGCTCCTCTCTATAAAAATCAGTTTAGTCCGCTTTTTAACAGAGCAACACAGGGTACCTTTCCTATTGGTTCATTGATTAAACCGCTTTTAGCCATAGCTGGGCTAGAAAAAGGTAAAATAAAACCTGAAACAACTTTTGATTGCAAAGGCCGGCTGACTTTAGGCAATAATATTTTCCGCTGCTCCGGGTCTCATGGTGTACAAAATTTAGAGCAAGCTTTAGCCCATTCTTGTAATATTTACTTTTATAATTTGGGATTAATCTTAGGGCCTAAAACCATTAGCCGTTGGCTAAAAATGTTTGACCTGGATTCAAAAACATTTATCGACATTCCTTATGAAAAAAAAGGATTTGTTCCAACTCCCAAATGGAAAAAAGAAAAGTTCAAACAGAGCTGGTATTCCGGCGACACCCTTAACTTATCGATAGGCCAAGGTTACCTTCACACGACCCCATTGGCAATAACTATTGCAATAAATGCCATAGCTAATGGCGGATACCTGGTTGAGCCTACTTTACTTAAGAAAATAGGAGAAGAAAAAGCGGTTTATCATTTTAAAGAATCAATGGATGTAGGCCAAAAAAATCTTAATATCGTCAAAAACGGTTTGTGTAAAACAGTTAGCAAAAATTCCGGCACAGCCCGAATCTTAAAAAATTTATCTTTAGGTATTTGCGGTAAAACCGGTACGGCTCAAACCAGCGGTAAACCACACGGATGGTTTGTTGGTTTTTTTCCTGCCCAAAAACCTAAATATACTGTTTCAATTTTTTTAGAAAGAGGAGGGTCTAGCCATCAGGCTTTACGGATTCTTTATGATTTTCTTAATAATTTAAAACAAAACAATCTAATCGAGGTAGAATAATGCCTTATCTGAAAAAAATAACCAGGGAATTAAGCGGCTTAAAAACGATAACTCTTTCAGTAATATTGCTGAATTTAATAAGTATTATTTCTTTATACAGCAGCCTGCATCAGCAGGGCCAATTTGTCGGAGAAACGCTTTTAAGCAAACAAATTACCTGGATTGTTGCTTCTTGGCTTGTTTTTATTATTTTTAACTATATAAATTACCGTCTTTACTATAATTTAGCCTTTTTCATTTATGCTTTCAGCCTGGTTTTAATCGGTGCAGTTTATTTTATTGGCTATGAAGCTATGGGGGCCCAACGCTGGCTTTCCTTTGGCGGCCTTACCTTTCAGCCTTCTGAACTAGCTAAAATTGCAATTATAATAATTATGGCATGGTTTCTCTCGCATCCGCCGGTTAACAGTTTCTTAAAATCATTTTTCCTTCCTTTTTCATTCGTAGGCCTTTCTGCTCTGATGATTTTAAAGCAACCTGATTTAGGCACTGCGATGCTGGTTGTATTAATAGCTTTTGGCATGGGCCTGTTTTCAAAGATCAACAAAAAGTATTTTATCTGGGTTTTGATTTTTGTTTTAATTGCCGCTCCGTTTAGCTGGGGCATGCTTAAAAGCTATCAACAAAAACGCCTGACTACTTTCATTAATCCAAATATTGACCCGCTTGGTTCTGGTTATACAATAATTCAGTCAAAAATCGCAATTGGTTCCGGGCAATTATTTGGTAAAGGTTTTTTGGCCGGCACACAAAATCAATTTAATTTTTTACCGGAAAGGCATACTGATTTTATCTTCACAGTTATTGCAGAAGAGTGGGGGTTTTTAGGTTCTTTATTCATTCTTTTGATTTATTGGCTAATCATCAAGAAAGTATTCGATAAATTAAAAAAAATCAGAGACCCTTTCGCTTATTATTTAACTTTGGGTATCGGAATTTACTTTTTTCTCCATGTGTTTATAAATATTGGGATGACCCTGGGCGTCTTTCCGGTTGTTGGGTTGCCTTTAATTTTTATTAGCTACGGCGGGTCCCACCTGATGTCGACCTTTATCCTTTTAGGAATATTTTTCAATATTTCAAGAAATTATAAATAAAATGTTAAATTTTTTAAATTTTCAAAAACCTCAACGCTATATTGGCAATGAACTGGGTGTTGTTAAAAAAGACCACCATAAAAAAAATTCTTTTTGCTTATGCTATCCCAGCCTTTATGAAATAGGAATGGATAATTTAGGTTTGCGGATTATTTATAGCCTGCTTAACTCCTATCCCGATATAGTTTGTGAGCGCGCATTTATGCCTGGCGAGGATATCTTAGAATTTTTAAAAGAAAAAAAACAGCTCCTATTTTCACTTGAGAGCAAGACTCCTTTAGCAAAATTTGATTTAGTTGGTTTTAACTTTGGTTATGAATTAAATTATTTAAATTTTTTAGAAATGCTTAAGCAAGGAGGGCTTTCTTTAAAGAGCAAACAACGGAAAAATACGATTGTAATCGGTGGAGGAATCGCCAACCCCCAGCCTTTGGCTGATTTTGTCGATGTTTTTTGTTTAGGTGAATTCGAAGCTGTATCAGATGAATTTGTCAAAGTGCTGCGCAAACATAAAACAAAACAAGACCGTCTTATCGCATTTTCGCAAATCGATGGATTTTATGTCCCTCAATTTTATAATTTATCCTTTTCAAACAATTGCTACCACTTAAAAAAGAAGCATCCAAAGGCAAATTCGTTGATTAAACGGCTTAAGGTGAAAAATTTAGACAAAAGCTTTTTCCCGCTCAACTGGATAACCCCTCACACCCGGCTTACTCAAGACCGGGTCTCAATTGAAATAGCCCGGGGCTGTATCAATAATTGCAATTTTTGCCAAGCCAGAAACATCTATTACCCTTATCGAGAAAAAAAAATAAAAACTATTCTGGATGCGATAAAAACTATTTATAAAAATACCGGCTATGAAAAATTTTCCTTGCTTTCGCTTTCTGCTTCTGATTATTCTCAAATCGAACAATTAATAGATGCGCTTCTGCCGTTTATAAAAAAGCATAAGATTTCCCTAAGCTTACCTTCATTGCGGATAGGAAGCAGGATAGAACTTATTTATAAAAAATTACTCGCGGTTCAAAAGACGCCTCTTACTGTAGCCGTTGAAGCGGGTACGATGGATTTAAGAAAAAAAATAAATAAAAATATCGCAGTTGAACAATTATTTAATTCCGCAAAAAACTTAAGGCAGGGCGGTTTAAAATTAATTAAGGTTTATTTTATGTATGGATTTGACCAAGAAGAAGAAAAAGACCTTTTGGCGATAGGCGGTTTCATCAAGGACTTATTAGAAAAAACTCCCTTTAAGGTAAACGCCAGTATTAATTTATTTATTCCTAAACCTTTTTCGCCTTGGCAAGACCGGCCGCTGCCAAGCCTTGCTTCTATTAGAGAAAAAAAAGAAGTTATCTTATCTAACATGCCAAGGAGCGGGCGGCTTAAACTCGCTTTTTCAGATATCGATAAAAGTTTAATTGAAGCCGTAATTTCACGCGGCGATAACAAGCTTGGCCCCGTATTTATCGAATTAGAGGAAAAAAGGAAAGAACTTCTTAAAAAAGGCCAGTTGTTTAATTGGCCGGTTTGGAGAGATTCTTTAGAAAAAAACGGTATTGATTGGCATAAATACCTTAAAGGAAAAACTAAAAATTTTCCCTGGTCGTTTATCGAAGAAAGAGGATAGAAGTTAGAAAATAGAAGAAAGAAGAAAAAAATGCAAAGCAGTAAATTTCCGATTAGCCTAGATTTAGAAAAAAGCGGTGAAATGATTTATTTTTCCCAACTTGATTTGTCTTTAATTTTACAACGCGCCTTGCGCAGGGCTGACTTGCCTAATTATTTCACCAAAGGCTTCCGGCCCCATATCAAGATTAGCTTTCAGGGAGCTTTAAAACTGGGTAAGCAAGGGAAAATTACGGCAACTTTTTATTTCAAAGAAAAGTTAAGTTTAGAAAAAGTTATTACTGAATTGAATGCACAACTGCCCGAAGGGCTTAAGGCGAGAGGGGTTAACGGATAAACAGCCGGGAAGATATCTTATTAGCCTGGAAAAAACGCTTTGTAAACCGCCGGGCTTTTTTGTGGTCATACTCTTGGCAAGAAAAAATATTGATATAAGCTGTATTCCATTTATCAGAAAAATGCCCGGTAATCGAGCTGGTTTCAATCAGCTGCACCAAAGAATACCCTTTGGTAAAATCTTTATTTTCTCCAAAATACTTTAATATTGTTTTGCCAAATTTTTTCATTTCTATCAAGTCACAAAGCCGGTTGACATAGGATTGCAGGCTTTTCTTCGAAGATAGAACCTCTGGATTACAACCTCCTAGATTGATAATTAGCTCGTATCCATATATTTTTTGCTTTTTTTTCATTTAACTAACTCCTTTAGGTTGTTTGGCAGCTGTAATGATGCAAACTGGATATCAGGATTATAATACTTAGTTTTTAAATTAAATTTAGAATATTTTTTCTTTATCTTACTTTTTTTAGCTTTAAGAAAATTTATTTTTTTTGCGGCGATTATAAAACTAAAAAATCCGCCGATATAAGTCGGTATCGATACAAGTTGAATAAAAGTTTGTGGAAATATCTTTTTTATTCTGCGATAGTTGTTTTTTAGTACTTCTGATTGCAAAAATACCGAACCTGTCTGGCGAATCATAACTCCGTTTGGTTTCAAAACCTTAGAGACGCCTTGATAAAACTGGTTCGAAAAAAGAGCATTAGCAGGCCCGACCGGATCCGGCGAATCGATAATAACTATGTCAAACTTTTTAGGGGTTTCCTTTATGTATTTTGCGCCGTCATCTATTATCAATCCCAGCCGGTTATCGCGAAAAGACCCTTTGCTTATTTTCGGTAAATATTTTTTTGAAAGATCGATGACAGTTCTATCGATTTCAACCATTATGGCTTCCTTAACCGGGTGCTTAAAAATCTCTCTTAGCACTCCGCCGTCACCGCCTCCGATAATTAAAACATTTTCCGGCTTAGGATGAGTTAAGAGGAGAGGGTGGACCAGCATTTCATGATAAATATATTCATCGGCCTCAGTAGTCTGAATCGCGCCATCTAAGAACAGAACATTTCCAAAATCCTTAGTTTTAGATATTTGGCAATTTTGGTGAGCAGTCTTTTTTTTATACAAACTCTTTCCCTTAATGCCTAATTTTATATCCGGATGTAATGTTTCGTAGCACCACATTTAAAAAATACCTCTTTTAATTTCGTTAATTTGGATATTTGAGGTCTCGTATTGTTTTTTTAAGATTCCAACCGCTTTATAAGGATCGACTTGCCCGCAAACAAAGATATCTAAGGCAGCATATTTATATTCTGGCCAGGTGTGGACGCTAATGTGAGACTCAGAAATTATCGCAACTCCGGAAACTCCGCCGGAAGGAGAAAATTTATGGAGGCTTATATTTAAAAGAGTGGCGCCAATTGCTTTTACAGAATCTTTTAGGCTTTTGCGAATTTTTGGCAACGAGGAAAGATTTTTAGCATCCCAAAGCTCAATAATCAGGTGGGTCCCAGCATAATTGATATGGCCGTTTGTACAACAAAACTTTTGCTTTTCTTTCATCTTTTTTTAACATTTCTGTTTCAGAATCCATAATATAGATATATATCATAAACTATTTTTTTTCTTTTGCAACCACTTTTTTGCGATTTTTTTACGATTTTATTGACCCTGTCTTTATTTCTGTTAAAATTCGATAATTAATGAAAAAAGAAAGAACCAGAAAAACCAATTCACAAATAACCGAGGGGAGCATTAAAGCTTCTTTCTGGCGCCTTAGCCTGCCGCTTGTCGCCGGAGCGTTTCTCCATAACCTTTTTAATTTGGTGGATCTTTTTTTTATCGGAAAGCTAGGGTCTGTTGCTTTAGCCGCTCTTTCTATAGCCGGAGTAATACTTGCAATGATAATTATGGTTGCCTTAGGGATTTCACCCGGCACCACAGCATTAATTGCCCATTATATCGGAAAGAGGGATTATCAAAAAGCCGATAATGTATTAATTCAGGCTATCCTCCTAAGCGTTATTTGTTCGGTGTTAATGCTCGTTATAGCCATGTTTTGGATGGAGCCTATTCTAAAAATAGTAGGAGCAACTCCCGAAGTGGTTCCTTATGCTGAAGAATATTTAAGAATAGCTTTTTCTTTTTCTTTTTTTATTTTTCTCTTTTTTGCTTTTAACCAAGCGTTGCGCGGTTCAGGAGACACCTTAACACCGCTTAAAGCGCTTATTTTTGCAAATATATTAAATATTGCCTTAGATCCACTTTTGATTTTTGGGATTGGGCCTTTTCCCAGGCTAGAGGTTGCCGGTTCAGCTTTGGCAACTGTAATCAGCAGAGGAGTTGGCCTATTATTTTTATTGAAACACTTTATTTCCGGTTATTCAAGCCTGCACTTAAGCCGAAAAAGCTTTTATCTTAATTTGTCAGTTTTAATCAGAATGATAAAAATTGGTTTTTTTTCTTCCTTAGAGGTTTTGATGCGCCAGGTTTCACTGCTTTTTCTTATAAAAATAATCAGCTTGTTTGGCACCACGGCGCTGGCAGCCTATGGAATAGTGGTCCGGCTCCGGCTTTTTATTATTATGTTTGGCATATCAACCGGTATTGCTGCCAGCATACTAATCGGCCAAAACATGGGAAGCAACAAACCCAAAAGGGCTCATCAGGCCGGCTGGCAGGCAGTTAAGTATTATCAAATGCTAGTTGTCCCGATTGCTGTTTTATTTTT
The DNA here is from genome assembly GCA_021735445.1 of Candidatus Omnitrophota bacterium. Lineage (GTDB taxonomy): Bacteria > Omnitrophota > Gorgyraeia > Duberdicusellales > 4484-171 > PXAH01. The sequence goes on along the minus strand of JAIPHA010000011.1, from coordinate 535 downwards.
TATCTTTTCAACTCAAATAATCGCAATTTTTACAAAAGATAAAGAGATTATCAGTTCAGCCAGTATTTTCCTTAAATTTATCTCAATCAGCTTGCCTTTTTTGACACCGGCTTTAGTTTTGGGTAAAGGAATCACCGGAGCCGGCGACACAATAGCTCCTGCAACCATGACCGGAATCTTTCAGCTTCTTTGGAGAATCCCGGTTGCTTATATTCTTGCTAATCTTTTTGCTCTCAAGGTAATCGGGGTCTACCTTGCTATTAGCACTTCCGACCTGCTGCATGGCTTGACTATGGGAATTTATTTTCAACAAGGCAGCTGGCAGAAAAGGTATTATAAGCACCGAAAAATACTTGACGCGGAAAATGAACCGATAAATGGTTCTTTATAAAACGCTGTAACCCCAAAGTGATAATGTCTTGTTATACCAAAGTTAAAGTGTCCGGTTTAACTGCTATAATACTTCTAGAAAAAAGGAGGTGTTATGGCAAGGGAGGACATTATCACAATGACACAGGAGGAGTTAAAACGGTTG
>JAIPHA010000010.1 GCA_021735445.1 Candidatus Omnitrophota bacterium | reverse complement strand
GGACTAAATATTGCGGTAAAGTAATTTTTCCTTTAATGAATGCATCTGATTTTTCTTTAAGCATATTGTGCGCTAGGCGCTGGATATAAGAAATCGTGTCTGTCAACTCTTTAGAAAATTGAGAAATTGATTTATCGGCCATTACCACCTCCATATAGTTAATAACCTTAACTATTAACTGTCTAAAGTATATAATATTGAATAAAATTTGTCAAGCCCATAATAATTACCGGGCAATTTTCATAGGGCGTCCCAAGTAAAAGATCCATCCGCTATTGCCACCTCCGGGGTGGGAAACGGCTAGATTTTTTTCATCGTATTGTTATAATATTATTAGCAATGACTAAAAAAAAGTTAGTCCTATTTCTAATTTTTTATCTGGTTGCAGGGATAAATATTTGTTTTCCGGAAAATTCTGCCCCTAAAAAAGAAGCCTTATTCTGGCAAAGCTTAAAAAGCAATAAAGTCCAATGCCGGCTTTGCCCGAGAAAATGCATTCTTTCTCCCGGGCAAAAAGGATTCTGCCGGGGAAGAAAAAACATAGGCGGAAAACTTTATTCGCTCACCTATGGCAAGCCGGTTGCCCTTCATGCCGATCCAATCGAAAAAAAACCGCTCTATCATGTTTACCCGGGAACAAAATCATTTTCCTTAGCAACCGCCGGCTGTAACTTACGTTGTAAATTTTGCCAAAATTGGGAGATATCCCAGCTTGATGCCGAAATGGTTGATGTAAGCTACCGTTTACCTCAAGCAATAATAAAAGCAGCCAAAGACAAAAATTGCCCCACTATTGCTTTTACCTATACAGAACCTACCATCTTCTACGAATACATGATTGATATCGCAAAAGAAGCGAGCAAACAGAAAATCGAATCCGTTATGCACTCGGCCGGGCAAATCAGAGAAAAGCCTTTACGGAAGCTGGCAAAACACCTAACAGCTGCAAATATTGACCTGAAGGCTTTCAGCCAGGATTTCTACAGTTCCTATACTCAAGGAAGTTTAGAGACAGTATTAAATAGTTTAAAAATTCTGGACCAAGAAGGTGTTTGGGTGGAAATCACCAACCTGCTCATTCCCGGAGCAAATGACAGTAAAGAAGACTTGCGTAAACTTTGCCGCTGGGTTGTTAAAAATTTAGGCGCAGAAACCCCTATCCATTTTTCCCGTTTTTACCCAATGTATAAATTAACTAATCTTTCCCCTACCCCTTTATCCAGCCTAAAACGCGCAGAAAAAATCGCTAAAGAAGAGGGCTTGCATTTTATCTATATCGGAAACGTCCCCGAGCAAATTGGAGAAAATACTTATTGCCCTAACTGCGAAAAACTTTTAATCAAACGCGTTGGATACCATGTTTTAGATAACAAGATAGAAGAGGGAAGATGCCCATACTGTGGCAAAAAGATTCCCGGTATTTGGAATCAATAAAAATTTCTAATAAAAAATAAAGCCAAAAGATAAACTATCAGGCTTAACCCGGCCCAAACCCCTAAAAAAGGAATAAAGAAAACCGATACGGTTAAAGTTCCCAAAAATGAACCGCCTAAATCTGCGGCATATAACGAAACCGGGATGGTTTGTTTTATTCGATAATCCCCGGCAAGGTAAAAAGAAACCAGAGGGTAAATTGCTCCGGTTAAGGCCCCGGAAACTAAAGAATAAAAATATAAAAACAAGATCATTTGATAAGGTTGAGTAAATAAATTACCTCCCGCCCACAAAATTAAACTAAATAATACCCAAAAGCCAAAATAAAAACTAAGGCCTGATCTTTTTAGGCCAATTTTAACTAAAGCCATATTCACAAAAAAAGCCCCTCCCGCCAGCCCGAGCATAAATAAACCAGTTAGAATGCCTGCCATCTCAAACAAAGCGCCGCAGCTAACCTGAAAAAGAATAAAAACAAAAGCAGTGAGGGTGATTGAACTAAAGCCGGTTACAAAAGCTGAAATAAAATAGTTTGTTTTCTTGTTCTTTAAGCTCAACAAAATCAGAGATAACCCGAATAAGATAAAGATGAAGACTATATAAGTTTTGGCCGGTTTAACTTCTGGAAAAAAATGTGGATAAAATTTTGCCTGTTCTAAAGAAAGGTAATAAAAAAAACCTAAAGGATAGTAGTCTTTATTTATCCCAATCGCCGGGTCAATTTTTTCCCTAAAATAATTACGCCGGTTTTTTGCCAAATAATCTTTTAAATGGTAAATAGTCAAATAATCTGTACCAATCTTGTTTTGAGAAAAATTATCAAAAATAAACCGGGAAGAAATTTTTCGGTGAGAAGCAATAACAAGCATCGAATCCGACGGCAGCAATATCTTATTGTCAAAAACCCGGTCTAAGGTATTTAAGATGCAGGAATTAAATTTTAAGATATGAGGGCTTAAAATATCCCGCTTGGAAGGAATAAAAAAAGAAAAAACTCCGCCGGTTTTAAGCCTTGCCGCCGCTAATTTAAAAAATTCATAAGTAAAAAAACGATTTAAAGAAAAGGAGGCCGGCGGAGGCTTATTAAGGATTATGCAATCATACTTTTTTAGATTGGTTTTGAGGTATTTTCTAGGATCAGCAACTATAAATTTTATTTTTTCTCTCTCGGCCCGGCCGACTCTCTTTTTTGCGAAAGAAACAACGGTCTTATTTAAACTTAGGTAATGCAGGTTTTCGACCTTATGCTTTAAGATTTCCGGCAGCTGATTGGAAAAAGCAGAACCGATAAATAATACATCTTTTGGTTCCTTTAACGCAGATAGAGTGGTATGAATAAATTTTTCATCCCAAAACAAATCTTCGGATGAACCGGCCAGAGAACCATTTAGATAAAAAGAACTGACTTTATTTTTTTGAACCCCGATAACCGGCCCATAGGGGGTCCCCTTATAAAATATAATTTTAGCCCCCTTAAACTCTGACTCAATTATTTTTTTAAAACTTTGTGCCGAAAAAAAAGTTAAAATTATTATAAAAAAAGCAAAAATTATTTTTTTTCTTAACTTATCAGAAATAAATAGATAAAAAGCAAGCGGTAAGGCCGAAAAAATAAATGGATTCCGGTAAGTTGCCAAAAAAAAGGTAAAAACAATACCCCCAATAAAAAAACCCAGGGCTTCGTAGCCAAAAAAATTAGCAAAAGCAGAAGAAGAATATTTATTGCGGTTAAGGTAATTGCGGCAAAACAAACAAAAAGAGTAGCCTACTAAAAATCCGATAGCACCAAAAAAGAAAAGCGCAGAAGCCGCGATAAATCCAAAGCTGGCTATCTCATAATAGCTTAACCCGGCTGTTTTTTTTACTAAATGAATTGAAGCAACAATTAAAGAAAAAATCAGCGAATAAGAAAAAGGCAAATAACTTATCTCTAGGAATCTTTTTTTCCGGCCGGCTAAACTGCCTAAAGAACAAAAAATAATCCATACACCTATCGCTACCACCAAAGAAAGTTCATTTTTTGCGATAGAAAAAGTAAATTCCCGCAGCAGTATTAGCTGATAAAGAGAAGCTGTTATGCCTAAAACTATAAAAATTGCCATAGACAATATAGTTACGTTTCGCTTATAATAAATTGATGGCTCATAACCTCTACTATCTATTTATTAGCGGGATTGTTTTAGGTTCAGGGCCATGTTTAGCTTTCTGCGCTCCGCTGCTTGCCAGCTATTCTGCCGTTTTTAAAAAGGGATTTCAAAAATCTTTAATCTCCTACCTGATTTTTTCGACTAGTAAAATTATAAGTTACATTATTTTAGCTTTAATTTGGACAAAAGTGGTAAATTTATTTTCTGACTATCTACTGAAAAGATATTCATCGCTTATTTACAATCTTTTAGCTATTTTTATTATCTTAATTGGAATAACTACTCTTTTTTACAAAAAGGACAATCCTAATTGGTTTTGCCGCCGCCTTCATAAAGGAAATATCAGAAATGTAGGTATCATCGGATTTTTAGTTGGATTTGCGCCTTGTCTGCCGCTGATTGGAATCCTAAATTACATTGCAATCATTTCATCCAACTTAATTGACGCCGGCGCTTTTGCGCTTGCCTTTGGTTTAGGCACAGCAATATCGCCACTTATACTTATCATTGCATTTTCGGCAAAGCTTTCCCAATTTTTTTCAAAAAGTAAAAAAGGGGAAAAAATCATAAGAATAATTTGCGGCCTAATTTTGATATCTCTAGGATTATTGATTATTCTTCAAACACCTCTGCGCTAAATATAAAAATATCGCAATCTCCTGTTTTCCAACAAGTTGGCTCAAGGCCGGCCTTATGGGCGCAAAGGTTGTTCATAAACTCTTCTTTGTCCCAGCCGGTTTCATCCGCAACTTGAGGCAAAAAAACTCCGGACCTTAACCCTTTTCTAACCAACACGCCGTGTTTGCCTAAAATAACTTTATCGGAATTATCTATTTTTTCTAAAGGTGATAGAACTGAAATTTCTAAGTTGACCTCATCAAGTTCGGACTCCTCTACCGGCGGAAAACGCGGATCTTGAGTGGATGCGGCAATAGCCATGTCCCTTACCCCGATATAAAGCGGGCTCTTGGCGATAATATTGCCGATGCAGCCGCGCAAATTGCCGTTTTTACGCAAAGTAACGAATGCCCCCATATCTTTTTTAAGCTCAAGGTCATCAACTTCAGGCTGATAGGTTTCGCCTTCTTTTATGTATTGATTTAAGGTTTTTCGGGCGATATTAATCAATTCTTTTTTTTGGGTATGGTTTAAAAATCCTTCCATCTTGGCACTCTCCTTTTTCTTATTGCCTTTATTATTTATAAAAGCAGCGCTTAGGTAGCCTACCACTTTTCTGCCTTTTCCCCTTGCTTGCCCAGAATGAGAATAAGCTAAAATTTCTGATTTATCCGCCCCTAATTTTTTTGAGGCAATCATAACCGCCGCTACGGCAGCTGCCCCGCACATTCTATTTTGATTAATGCAGCTTTGGTATAACTTCTTCGGCTTAAATTCTTTGATTAAACGCGCAGTTCCTTTATCGGTTTTTTCTGCTTGTTCTACCGGTAAATAATGGCTTAAATCTGTGCTGGCAACTATAAGAAATTTTTCTTCTCCGGCTAAAGCTCCGGCCAAGGCTTCTCCTAAAATTTTAGCATTGCTCCAGCTCTGGCTTCCGATTGCGGCTAAAACAATCCTGGGATTATCGAAAGCTACCTGGATAAAAGGAATTATCATTTCTATTGAATTTTCCTTATAAAACGGCTCTAAACTATACTCTATCTTTGGATTATAAGCTGTGATTTTATCCGATAACTTTTTTGCGCTCAAAAGCGTGCCTAAAGGCGTCTGGTAGGCATTTTTATCAAAAACTGCTATTTTGTTATAGTTTTGCCGGTGGGAAAAACCGACGACTATAACTTTATCTATTTCTTTACCGGCTAAAGCTTTAAACCCGGCCGCAGCTATTTTTCCCGAATATTGCATGCCGGCATGGGGAGAAATAATGCCCACAACTTCACCTTTAAGCGAAGGGGTGTCTGCCCGGTCAAGGTACCCCCGGATTAATGAAGCTAATTGCTTTGGCTGGCCAGGATCCCACCGCCCGGCCAAATCGGCCTTTTTAACCGATTCGGCAAAAAGATTAAAATTAAACAAAAAGAGAAAAATTACTAAAAAAATACCTTCTTTTTTCATCTCAAAAAAATGAAGACTCGCCGATAGATATATCGGCAGGTGCAATATATTTAATCCATAAACTGACATCTTCATCTTCTTTAGCCCGGGGAATACGATTACCGTTTTTTTCTATTTTTACCACCGCGCACTTTTTCCCTTTATAGGTTTTTCCTATATCTCCTTCGGTAACATTTCCTGATTCCACTTTACCGATTACAAGAACCGCTGATCCGCCTATGTTTTTGAAATTATCGATAGTTAATTCACCCGACATAAAAACCTCCTAACGTTTTGTTGAAAATTTAACTATTTTTTCGATTAAATCTTTATATTTAATTCCGCCCTTTTTAGCCGACTCCGCTAATTCATCATCAGGATCTAAAGAAGGATTAGCATTGGCCTCTAAAATATAAATTTTTTCCTCTTCGGTAACCCTAATATCAAAACGGGCATAACTTTTCATATTTAAAACCCGATAAGCCCGTTTGCAAACCTTTTCAATTTTTTTTCTTAAATCAGAGGCAAGATCATTGGCAAATATATTTTTTAATTGCCAACGCTTCCGGTAATCATAATCCCATTTAGCTCGATAGGTTGCAATCTTTGGCTCATCTTCAGGAAGTTTACCAAATGTTAATTCCCGCAAAGGTAAAACCTTTAAACGGTATGTGCCGATTACGCTTACATAAAATTCTCTACCTTCAATATATTCTTCAATTATAGCATCATCGCCAATACTTTCATGGATAAACTTAACCCTTTCTACCAACCCTTTTTCATCTTCAACAAGTGAGGCTTGAGAAAGGCCGCGCGAAGCTTCATCGCTTAAGGGTTTTACGATTAAAGGTGAATTCATCCGTTTAGGAAGCCAGACCTTCCTTCTTCGATAAAATGTATGAAATTGAGGCACCTTGATTTTATGAAAATTTAAGATAGTCTTAGTTAATCCTTTGTCACAACAAACTAACAAGCTTCTGGGTGAGGCTCCGGTATAAGGAATTTGCAACATTTCTAAAACAGAGGCAACATTTTTATCAAGATGGGATTTTTGATTAAAGACTTCGACTAAATTAAAAATAACATCTGGCTTAAATTCAGCTATTTCTTCCAATAAAAAGCTAATATCATTATAAAGCCCCAACATTTTTACCTGGTACCCGCAAGCAAGCAAAGCTTTGTAAACCTCTCTTTCGGCATCCCAATCAAAATCAGAAAACTCTTTTCTAAAATCATAACCCCGTTTAACTAAATAAGGAGAATCGAAAAGCAGAAGGACTTTTTTCATATATTTTAATCTTATTTACGGTATCGGCCAGTATGCAAATAGTTCATCACCAGAGTAGTTACATATATTGAAAGATCCGCTAAAGCCTTATCCTCTGATTCTGAAACCGCTAAATCAAGCTCTTTAACCCTATTGATTATAGCATTAATAAGATCGGAGATGATATACTTTTTCTCACCTGTCCAGATTGCAACTGAACCCAGAATATCTTTTTTGTAAGTTTTTATAAATTTTTCTGCCGGCTGCAATTTGCCTTCCTCTTCTGGCTGATTTTTTGCCACAAAAATCTTCTTTAAGTTAGGATCATGGAAATCAGGAAAATCTTCAGCATAATAACGCTTTTTCTTTTTATAAAAATTTTTCAAGCGAATCCGCATATTTGAATATTGCCAATGCTTATTCGCTCTTTTGACCAAAGGTTCTCTATCTTTAATTTGATTCATTAGCTTATCAAGATAAAACAGCTTATCCAGCGCTTTCCAGCCTTTATATTTTTTTCTCCAGTTTAAGCCAGGAGTTATCCAGACCGCAAAAGTTTCTGCAAAATCTTCATCAGGATGGTACTGAGCGTAGTAGTTTTCAAGATGCCTGACAAAACTCCTGCTGTAAGGGCGAAAACGGTAAGTATCAGGATATTCTTGGCCAAATTTTCCAAAAATCTTTCGCCAGCTGTTGCGGCGATACAACTTATACGCATAGTTTATTACATGCCCGCTTTCATGGCGAAGCAGCTTCATGCACCAAGAGCGGCTATCACCTTCAGCTTCAAGCATCATTTTTTTTTCTAATTTTATCAAACGGGGATGCGCTAAAAAAAAAGGAATTCCAATTACCGGCTCTTTATCCGGAGCCAGCCATTCATCGGCTAAATAACACACAGGTTTAAACTTAATTCCTTTTGCCTCTAATTCATGATGCAACTGTTCGATACGTTTTTGAAGCCAACTTCCTTTTATCTGTAACGGTAAATCACAAACTCTTAAATCCAGCAATTCCGGCTCGCTCATCTTAGCGATATCGATATTTTTGGCTCTTGTCATTTTATTCCTTCTTGGACCAAATGAATATTTTATCTTTAGGTTTAACGGTAAAATCCAACTTTACGCCGCATTTTTTACCTGCAGGTACTTTATCAACAAACTGATGATTTATCTGAATTTGGTCAGCTTTAGCGAATTTTGCCCCGGTATTTTCGCCAATGAACAATAAAGTTTCTTCCCCGCTCAACGTTCCATTGGTAATTTCTATTTCAGCTACCTTAATCTTTTTGTAAAATTTCTTAACCTTGCCTAGATATCTTTTTTGATATTTATTTTCTAATTCTTTGCTTCTCCATTTCTTTGGCTTACCAAAATAAAATCCGCTTGAAAAACCCCGGTTATAGGCCTTTTCAAGCTCTTTGATTAAATCATCTTTATATTTCTTATCTAATTTATTCTGATAAAAAGCATCAATTGCTTTTCGATAAGCCGATACCACTAAATATATATATTCAGGAGACCGCTTTCTCCCTTCAACTTTAAAAGCATCTAAACCTGACCGGATAAGTTGGTCAATAAAATCCAAAGCGGCTAAATCTTTCGGGCTTAAAATATAGTCAGAACCTAAAACATATTCATGATCATCCTGTTTATCAATTATCTTAAACTCCCGCCTGCATACCTGAAGGCATTGGCCGCGATTGGCAGGTTTTAAGAAAGAAAGCTCCGAAAGCAAGCAGCGGCCCGAGATAGACACACACATCGCCCCATGGACAAAAGCTTCCAGTTGACAATTGATTTTTTCTTTTTTTATCTTGTTAGCTATTTTGTTAATCTGCCAGAGCCTGCATTCACGCGCTAAAACTATTCTTCTAGCCCCGTCTTTGGCATATTTTTTTAAACTGGAAAAATTAGCTACGCTGGCTTGGGTAGATAAATGAACTCTCAAACCAAGCTGATTAGCTATCTGAAAAGCGGCCATATCCCAAAGGATTACCGCATCTATTTTTGCTTCTTTCGCCTCTTTTAATAATTGTTTTAGCTCAAAAACCTCATTATCATAAATAAGCGAATTCAAGGTAAGGTATGCTTTGTTATTGTGTTGATGGCAAAAATTTACTACTTTTTTTAGCTCTAAGATGTCGAAATTAGACGCATTGGCGCGCATGTTAAACTTTTTTAAACCAAAATACACGCTGTCAGAACCAGCCTCAATAGCCGCTCTTAAAGAAGGCCAACCCCCGGCCCCACAGACAAGCTCGACTTTTTTAGCTTCTACCATAATATTTCAACTATCTCATACTTTAAGACGCCAACAGGAGCTTCTACTTCGACGGTGTCTCCTTTTTTGCGCCCCAGCAGCGACTTGCCTACCGGAGAACTAATCGAAATAAGGTCTTCAATGGGATCGGCTTCGTCTTGGCCCACAAGTTTATAGAAAACCTCTTCACCGGAGCCCAAATCTTTTAGCTTAACCTTTGCGCCCAGATATGCTTTGCCGGTGTCTATATTTTTTGTATCGATAATTTCAGCCCGGCTTAGTTTGTCTTCCAACTCCCGAACCTTGCGTTCATTTTCTGCCATGGCCTCTTTTGCTGCATGGTACTCGGCGTTCTCTTTCAGGTCTCCTAATGAGCGGGCATGCTCGATAGTTTCAGAAATCTCCTTCCTTTTTTTTTGCTTGAGATGGTCTAACTGATTAGACAACCTCTCATAACCCTCTTGAGTAAGATGCACTCTCTCCATATCGCCTCCTCTCTTAATTGACAAATGGCTAATTAAGTTACTTCCTGATTAAAATATTTTAAACTCTTAACTGAATATGTCAATGAGGCTTAGCTTTTTTAAGAAAAAAAGGGTACTTAGCTTTTAAGAAGGGCGGATTTAATAAAACCTTTAAATAAAGGATGGGCTTTATCAGGTTTTGATTTAAATTCCGGATGGAATTGACAACCAATGAACCATCTATGATCTTTTAATTCAATAATTTCAACCAGTTTTCTGCCGGGGTTTATACCGGCAAAAATCATGCCATTTTTTTTCATTATCTTTTTATATTTATTATTGAACTCATAACGATGCCGATGGCGTTCATCAATAACTAAACTTTTATAAGCTTGATAAGTTCTTGTGCCTTTTTGGATTTTGCAACGATATGCGCCCAAACGCATAGTTGCCCCCTTATTTTTAACTTTTTCTTGTTCAAGCATAAGATCAATAACCGGGTCTAAAATTTTAGGGTTGAATTCCGAAGAATCAGCCTTTTTTAAACCGCAACAATTACGGGCAAAATCAACTACAGCAACTTGCATGCCTAAGCATATTCCTAAATAAGAAATATTGTTTTCCCGGGCAAATTTAGCTGCTTGAATTTTTCCTTCTATTCCCCGCAAGCCAAAACCTCCCGGAATAAGCACCGCATCAACGTTATTCAAATATTTATCTGCGCCATGCTTTTGGATTTTTTCGGAATCAACTCTTTTGATATTAACTTTTGCATTATTTTCAATACCGGCATGGATTAAGGCTTCGTAAATCGATTTATAAGCATCTTGAAGGCTAATATACTTACCCACCACAGCTACTTCTGCTTCTTTTTGAGGAAAATAAATCCTTTGAACTACTCTTTTCTTCCATTTTTCTAAATCTTTATGCCGTTTTTTTATCTTTAATTTGTTAACAACTTTTTTTCCTAAATCTTGTTCTTGAAATTTTACGGGTACTTCATAAACGCTTTTGACATCAGCGGCTTCAACAACATCAACTTGGTTAACATTGCAAAATAGAGCAATTTTTTCTTTTACTGCTTTTGAAAGTGGATTAATACAGCGGCAGAGCAATATATCGGGTTGAATCCCGATCTCTCTCATCCTGCCTACACTATGTTGAGTTGGTTTAGTTTTAACCTCGTCAGCGCTCTTGATATAGGGTACTAAAGTAACATGTATGCTTAAGGTATTGCCGGCCCCTTCCTCCAGCCTAAACTGCCTTATCGCTTCCAGAAACGGTAAACTCTCAATATCACCTACAGTTCCGCCAATTTCAACAATGACTACATCTACCAGATTGTTTTTGGCCACTTTTCTAATTTTCTTTTTTATCTCATTTGTAATATGCGGTATGACTTGAACGGTTTTGCCAAGATAATCCCCTCTTCTTTCTTTTTTAATAACGGAATCATAGATTTTCCCAGTCGTAATATTATTTTCCGCCCGGATTTTTGCGTTAGTGAAACGTTCATAGTGGCCTAAATCAAGATCAGCTTCGGCGCCATCTTCGGTAACATAGACTTCTCCATGTTGATAAGGGCTCATAGTCCCCGGGTCAACATTGATATAGGGGTCACATTTAATTAGGTTGACCTTTAAGCCTTGAGATTCAAGAAGTTTACCGATAGAGGCTGAAGCAATACCCTTACCCAAACTTGAAACTACACCACCTGTTATGAAAATAAATTTTGTCATAGTTTAACTTGTAAAAAAGAAAAGGCGCCCTTTCTTAAAAAAAAGAAAGGACGCCTTTGTCCATATTTAATATCTGCAATTAGTATAGCAAAAATAGTAGCCTGGTCAAGAAAATATTTTTTTTTGGGCCGATTTTTACCTCTATTTATATTTAACAATCTTATTCAAAAAACAAACTGCTGCTTGAGAAATTAGGATCACTGGTTAAGTTTACGCCTAGCCTTCGTAATCCGGCCTCATCTCCGGATGAAGGAATATGGGTAAGGTGGACTTCTTTATCTTTTATTTTTTTTAGATTTTCCAGGGCTAAAGCAGCAGTGGGGTTAGTTGAAGCGCTGATGCTTAAAGCGATTAAAGTTTCTTCTAAGTCTAAGCTCGCTGTTTTTGCCTTAGATATACTTTTTTTAAGCCGTTTAATCGATTTAATTGTATTTGGCGAAAGAAGGTGAATCTTATCCGGGATGCCGGATAAAACCTTTACCGCATTTAAAACAAGGCTTGATGGCGCATGCATCAAAGAAGAGCTCTTTCCTGTAATCAGTTTAGAATCATCTAACTCGATAGCTGCAGCAGAAAAACATTCGGATTGCTCTTTTCTCTTTTTTGTCGCCTCTTGGCTGGCTTTTCTTGCAGCTTTAACCACCTTTCTTTGCTCAATTTTAATATTTAACTCCTCCATAAGCAAACGGCTCCGCTCAACTGTCTCCTTATCGGCAAGCCCGAGAGCATATTCGCAACTATAGCGAAAGTATCTTCTTATAATTTCTTGAGCTGCAGCAGCTTTAACTATCTCGTCATCGACTATCCCAAAACCGGCTCTATTGACCCCCATATCAGTAGGTGATTTATAGATATCGGCTTTTTTAGTGATTTTTTTTAAAATCCTTTTTAAAACCGGAAAAATCTCAGTATCCCGGTTATAGTTGACGGCTGTTTGTTGATAACTTTCCAGGTGAAAAGGGTCAATCATGTTATAATCCTTTATGTCAGCAGTAGCCGCCTCATAAGCGACATTCACAGGATGTTTAAGCGGTAGATTCCAGATAGGAAATGTTTCAAACTTTGCATAACCTGCCTTTATTCCCTTCTTGTGTTCATGATAAAGTTGTGATAAGCAGGTCGCTAGCTTCCCGCTGCCCGGGCCCGGCCCGATTACAACCACCAATGATTTTTTTGTTTTAATGTAAGGATTTGCGCCATAGCCCTCTTTGCTAACTATCCTATCGATATCAGTAGGATAACCTTTTGTGAATTGATGCGTATAAACTTTAATTTTTCTTCGTTCTAATTTATTTTTAAATATTTTTGCCGCCGGCTGGCCGTCAAATCTAGTAATAACAACAGCTCTCAGTTTAAGCCCCCATTGAGCTAATTCATCAATAACTTTGAGAGCATCGGCATCGTAGGTAATGCCAAAATCAGCCCGCATTTTTTTTCTTTCGATATCCCCGGCGTAAATACAAAGAATTATTTCTGCCTTGTCTTTAAGCTTTTGGAGAAGGCGCATCTTTACGTTTGGATCAAAGCCGGGAAGAACCCGGTGAGCATGATAATCAAAAAGAAGTTTTCCTCCAAATTCAAGATATAATTTATTATCGAACTGCTTAACCCTTTCTAAGATAGCCTGGGTTTGTTGATTGAGGTATTTATCGTTATCGAAACCAATTATTTTCGGCATTTCCTGGCCCCCTCAAGCATATTTTTATCAAAAAATTTTGGGACATCAACTGGATATTTACCATTAAAACAAGCAGCGCAAAATTTATCGGAAGGTAGATGCATGGCCTTAAGCATCCCTTTCAAGCTAAGGTAGTGCAAGCTATCCAACCCCATAAAATCTTTAATCTCATCTACTTCTTTTTTAGATGCAATTAATTCCTCTTGAGTGGGAAAATCAATCCCATAGAAACAGGGGAATTTTATCGGAGGGCAGCTCACCCCCATATGCACTTCTTTCGCCCCTGCTTCGCGTAAAGTTTTTATCCTAGCTCTTGAAGTCGTGCCCCTTACAATTGAATCTTCGATAATTAAAACTTTTTTCCCAGCTAAAAGATCTTTGACCGGGTTAAGTTTTACCCGCACCCGAAAATCTCTTATAAACTGAGAAGGCTGGATGAATGTCCTTCCCACGTAATGGTTTCGAATCATACCGGTTTCATAAGATATATTTGCGGCATCGGCATAACCTAAGGCAGCATAACTTCCTGAATCCGGAATTGGCATCGCAAAATCACAATTAGGCTTATATTCTTTGGCTAATTGATGGCCTAAGCGTTTCCGGATAAGATAGACATTTTTTTCGAAAATATTGCTATCGGGGCGGGAGAAATAAATATGTTCAAAAATACAAAACGCTGTTTTTCTTTTTTTTTCTAATCTAACTGATTCTAATTTTCCATCTTTTATAAATAAAATCTCACCCGGCTCAATATCTCTTACATATTTTGCATGGATTAAATCAAGGGCGCAAGTTTCACTCGCCAAAACGTAACTTTTATTAAGCTTGCCTAAACAGAGCGGGCGAAAACCAAAAGGGTCTCTTGCCCCAACAATCATACCGTCAATCATAATCGCCAATGAGTATGCACCTTGTAACCGGGAAAGGGCCCACTGAACTTTTCCTTTTATATCTTTTGCTGAAGATTTTGCAATCAAATGAGTAATAATTTCAGAATCAGCACTAGTTTGAAAGATTGAACCTTCATCTTCCATCTTATCGTGTAAATCAAAAGTATTGGTCAAATTGCCATTATGAGCGATACTAATATGGCCTTTTTTATGCCGGACAAAAAAAGGCTGAATGTTCATTAAAGAAGATGATCCGGTAGTTGAATAGCGAACATGGCCCAGGGCATAATTCCCCTTTAAAGAGCCCAAAGATTCTTCTCCAAAAGCCTCCCCCACTTGCCCCATCTTTTTTTGGTAATTAGTTTTTTTCCCATCGAAGCTTATAATACCAGCGCTCTCTTCCCCTCTATGTTGAAGAGCGTATAGGCCAAGATAAGTTAATCGGGAAGCTTCTGGGTGATTGCTTACGGCAAATATTCCACACATATCATTTATTAATAATAATCTTGCAAGGGCTTAACTTCCAATTTTTCTGAATTAATTGCCTTCATGCCTTCCAGCAAGGCTTTAGCTCCGGGAATAGTAGTTATACAGGGGATGCCTTGCATCACAGCCATGCTCCTGATTGGCCGCATATCCGATTGGCCAATCTTACCCGACGGTGTATTTATAATTAGTTTTATCTTATTGCTTTTTATATAATTTAAGATTTGTTGATCCCCTTCGGAAATTTTTCCGATTAAATCAACTGGTATATCTTCTGACAAAAAGGCTTCCCTGGTTCCTTCTGTGGCTATAATCTTAAAACCAATTTCAGATAATTGTTTTGCGATAGGAACCATCGATTTCTTATCGGTATCTCTTAGGCTTATAAAGATTAAGCCTTCTTTTGGCAGCAATTGCCCGGCAGCTAATTGCGATTTATAAAAAGCTTTTCCAAAGCTGTTATCAATGCCCATGACTTCTCCAGTTGATTTCATTTCCGGACTTAAAATAATATCCACTCCAGAAAAACGAGAAAACGGCAATACTGATTCTTTAACCGCTATGTGGCCTATAGATTCCTCTTTAGTGAATCCTGCTTCCTGCAAAGTAATACCAGTCATGACTTTAGCTGCTATTTTTGCTAAAGGCACACCTGTTGCCTTACTAACAAAGGGGGTAGTCCGGGAGGCCCGGGGATTAACCTCTAAAACAAAAATTTTATTATTTTTTATTGCAAATTGAATATTAATTAATCCTTTTACGCCTAATTCTTTTGAAATTGCATAAGTGTCTTCTCTAATCTTATTTATCAGCCGTTCGTCTAAATTATAAGGAGGAATAACGCAAGCTGAGTCACCAGAATGCACCCCAGCTTCTTCAACGTGCTCCATAATCCCGCCGATAATTGTGTTGTTGCCATCAGAGACAGCATCCACATCAACCTCAACTGCATCCTCTAAAAATTTATCAATTAATATCGGATGCTCCGGGGATACATCTATGGCTTCTTCCATAAATTCCTTTAATGAATTATGGTCATAGACTATCTTCATTGCGCGCCCCCCCAGCACATAAGAAGGCCTAACTAATATTGGAAAACCTATTTGTTCTGCAATTATAATTGCTTCTTTTTCTGATCTGGCTGACCCGCAAGCAGGCTGGTTTATCTGAAGCTTTTTCACTAATTGAGAAAATTCATCTCTATTTTCTGCTCGCTCGATAGAGGCCACGGAAGTCCCGATTATTGGCGCTCCTGATTTCTCCAATTTTCTAGCTAGATTAAGAGGGGTTTGCCCGCCAAACTGAACTATAACTCCATCCGGTTTCTCTTTATCAACTATATTCATCACATCTTCTAAGGTGAGTGGCTCAAAATAAAGCTTATCAGAGGTATCATAGTCAGTTGAAACAGTTTCAGGGTTTGAATTTACCATAATCGTCTCATAACCTTCTTCTTTTAAAGCAAAAGAGGCATGGCAGCAACAATAATCAAATTCAATCCCCTGGCCAATTCTATTGGGGCCCCCGCCTAAAATCATTATTTTCTTCTTTTTAGATATCCTGGTTTCATCTTCTTGCTCATAGGTTGAATAATAATAAGGTGTGTAAGCTTCGAATTCAGCAGCGCAAGTATCTACTAACTTAAACACCGCCTCAACTTTTTCTTCTTTTCGTTTGTTTCTTAAAACCATCTCGTTAACGCCAGTAAGTTCAGCGAGTTGAAAGTCAGAAAAGCCAAACTGTTTTGCCCGCAACAACAGACCTTTATCAAGGTCAATACCTGCCTTCTTTATTTTAATTTCTAACTCAACAATCTGGCTTATATTGTCGATAAACCACGGATCTATTCCGGTAAGTTTATTAATTCTATCTACAGAATATCCTTTCTGAAGAGCGTATTTTATGTAAAAAATACGGGAAGCATTAGGCTCTTTTAACCTTAAGTTTATTTTCTGGTCAGGTATATTTTGATAATCTAATTTATTATCTAATCCGGAATGGCCAATTTCTAGCCCGCGTAATCCTTTCTGCAAAGCCTCCTTGAAGGTACGGCCAATGGCCATAGTTTCACCAACCGACTTCATAGAAATTCCTAATATATCTTTTGCTTCAGGAAATTTTTCAAAAGTAAAACGGGGAATTTTTACCACGCAATAATCGATAGACGGCTCAAAAGATGCAGGGGTTTCCCGGGTAATATCATTTCTAATTTCATCTAAACTAAAACCAACCGCTAATTTAGCAGCAAATTTAGCAATTGGAAAGCCAGTAGCTTTAGAGGCAAGGGCTGAACTGCGGGAAACCCTGGGGTTCATCTCAACGACGATCATCCTTCCGGTTTTGGGACAAACTGCGAATTGAATATTTGACCCCCCAGTTTCTACCCCAATTTCTCTAATTATCGCCAATGATGCATCACGCATTTTTTGATATTCATAATCAGCCAAAGTTTGGGCTGGAGCCACAGTGATTGAGTCTCCGGTATGAACCCCCATTGGATCAATATTTTCAATTGAGCATACGATCACGACATTATCTTTATTATCTCTCATAACTTCGAGTTCATACTCTTTCCAACCCACAATGGATTCTTCAATCAATACTTCATCAATCATACTGTTGTGAAGCCCCACTCTGGCCATCTCTATAAATTCTTCCTCAGTATTGGCGATGCTGCCCCCGGTCCCGCCTAAAGTAAAACTGGGTCGTATTATCAATGGTAGCCCAATCTCTGAAAGAACTTTTTTTGCTTCTTCCATATTGTAAGCCAAGCCACTTTTAGGAAGATCTAGGCCGATTTTTTCTATTGCTTTCTTGAAATACTTTCTATCTTCTGCCTTTTTTATAACCTCGTATTCAGCTCCAATCAGCTTTACATTGTATTTTTCTAATATTCCCCGCTCGACTACTTCCATTGCAGTGTTTAGGCCGGTTTGTCCGCCTAAGGTAGGCAGAATCGCATCTGGGCTTTCCTTTATAATAATTTTTTCTACCACATCCGCGCTTATTGGCTCCACATAAGTCGCATCTGCTAGCTGCGGATCGGTCATAATGGTTGCAGGGTTAGAATTAAGCAAAACGACCCGGTAGCCTTCTTCCCGTAAAGCCTTACAAGCTTGAGCGCCTGAGTAATCAAACTCACAAGCTTGGCTAATAATTATTGGCCCTGAACCAATTATTAATATTTTTTTAATATCTGTGCGTTTAGGCATTGTTTTGTTCTACGTTCTACGTTCTACGTTTTACGTTTTACGTTTTGTGTTTTACGCTTTGGTAGTTTTAAACTCTTCTATCATTTTTATAAAATCAAAAAATAAATATTGCCCGTCGTGAGGCCCGGGAGCAGATTCTGGATGAAATTGCACTGAAAACAAAGGTATTTTTTTATGTCGAATCCCTTCTACGGTATTATCGTTTAGATTCAGATGAGTTATTTCAATGCTCTCTTTATCTAAAGTATCTAAGTCAACACAAAAACCATGATTTTGCACAGTAATTGAAATTTTACCATCCCGGAGATCTTTCACGGGATGATTGCCGCCATGATGGCCAAACTTTAATTTATAAGTTTTTGCTCCTTGAGCCAACCCTAATATTTGATTTCCTAAACAAATCCCAAATAAGGGAACCTTACCAAGAAGGCCTTTTACATTCTCTGTCAGATAAGGCACAGCTTCCGGGTCACCCGGCCCGTTTGAAATCAAAACCCCGTCTGGATTCTGCTTTAAGATTTGCTCTGAGCCAGATTGAGCTGGCATCACAAAAACCTTGCAATTTAATTCTTCTAATTTTCTTAAAATATTAAATTTAACTCCGCAATCTAAGACCACTATTTTATATTTGCCGGAATCATTCCAAAAATAAGATTGCTTGGTGCTTACATCTTTAACTAAATCACGGCCAATAATGCCTTTTGATTCTTTAGCTTGTTGTATAAGTTCTGAATCACTTTTATCCGACGTTGAAATAACCGCTTTCATCGCTCCTTGTATTCTGATGTGGCGGGTAATCGCGCGAGTGTCAACTCCTTCAAGGCCTAATTTATTATTTTCTGCCAGATAAGAAGCTAAATCTTTACTGCTGCGCCAGTTACTGGGGATTCGACTGGATTCTTTTACGATAAATCCGGCAACCTTAGGATTTAATGATTCTTTGTCTTCTTCATTTATCCCGTAATTTCCGATTAAGGGACAAGTCATCGTAACAATTTGGCCATGGTAAGAGGGGTCGGTAAGAATTTCTTGATAACCAGTAAGGCTGGTGTTAAAGACTACCTCTCCTTCAGATTCTCCAGCGCCGGTAAATGAAAAACCTTTAAATACAACACCGTCTTCCAATGCAACTCTAGCCTTTATATAATCGTCTGGTATACTCATTTTTTAGCTGGATTCAAGCTAATTCTTTAACAATTTATGAGAAAGGGATAACATCTGTAAGACAAATCATTCTTTTATAACATAAGTGCTTTTTCTGTCAAGCATATATTGTTCCGGTAAATCTTGGCAGCTAAGGCTAAAAAATCATATCTCAGCATCTTCTACCAGTTTACGATAATAATCTATGCATTCTTGGCAAACAGGATCTTTTTTGCTCCATTTGGGATGGTCCTTAGAGATAAGCCCCATCAAGTATTCTTCGGTTTTAATATGTTCTATTGCATGCGACTCAAGGATCATTCTTTTACAAATTGGGCATTGATACTTTTCTTCTTCCCTGGTGGTTGATTCGCTTATTTTTTTTTCAAGTTTATTAGATTCTGCATTATCAACGCGCTTGTTAGATGCATCTTGGCCTTTACCTGAGAGGGACTGATTAAAAAATATTTTTTTAATTTTCCCCACCAGTCCATTCAAAACTCCACCACCAACCTTACATTTTTTCATTTCTCCTCCTTTTCTTTTGTTGACATTGTCTTGATAGTTTCTTCTACTTTCCGCTCAATACCTCTTTCTATGAAGTTAGGTATCCGCCTACGCAAACGTTTTTTAAATGCAGAATCTAGCCATTGAAAATTTGCTCTATCGGATAATCCCGATAATTGGAAATCAAAAGTCAAATAATTTACATCTTTTCCTAAAATATTAATCAAAGACCTTAACCTTGACTCTGCAAGCATTTTTTCCGAAATACTTAAGGACAATTTACTCGATACTAAATCACTAATTCGTCTATGATAATATCCTTTTAATTTTATTTTTTGAGAATCTAAATTAATTTTATCAACGAAAAACCCTTGTTTATTAAAGGTAATTTTTGCAGACAATAAATCAAAATTAACTCTCTTTAAGGATTCAATCCCAAAAAAATCTGAAATCCATAATAAGAAATCAAAATCGTTCAACAACCCCCTTTTTATTTTAGCATCTGCTTTAATTTCAAAATCTGGATCATTATCAAAATTAATATCTGCTTCTAAACCGCCGGCTACTCCGCTAAAAAATGGTAAAGCAACCCCTAAAGATTTTACATCCAGATTATTAATAGCCGCAACAGAACTAAAAACAAAAGGGAATTTTTCCAAATTATAGCGTGTTTTACCTTTTATTTTTCCCTGATATAAATTTGCAGAATAATCTATGATATTTATTTTATTTTTATTTTTTTGGAATTTAAACTTCACATTCTTTAATGTTAAATTATAATCCTTTTTTACTTTTTTCCGTTTCAATGTTATTTTATTAAAAAATAAAACATTTTTTTTACTATAGTCTGAAAGTGATAGTTTATCACTTATAAATTCTATTTGTAAAAAAGGTTTATCCGTATCTGGTGAGAATAAATTTGTGAAAATCTTTCCTTTATATCGTCCATCTAAAATGTTCCCTTTAAAAAAATTTGTTATTCTTTTTATGCTTTTAGATGATTTTAAAAAATGATCGGGGAAAATTACTTCGGTTTTTGTGTTTACAAAAATCGGTTTAAGCAATACCAAATTGCCTTTTGTTTCTAAAGTCGCATTTTTTGAATAAAAAATCATTTTTTTTATTAACAAACTCGGAAAACTGATATTTGCCAATAAGGAGACATTTCCTTGAAAATCTTTGTGGTATTCTGTGTAAGCATCTACTTTTATCAATGAATCATTTACTTTCCCCCAAAACCTAGCAAAAAACTTTTTCCATAAAATATCAAACTTTTCAATTATAAAAAAATTGTTGTCAAAATTACCTTCGAGCCTATACCTTACTGGGTTAACAATTTTATTTTCTCTAAAAACTTTACTGCTATTTTTAACATTCCTTAATTGCAATGACCCCTTAGACAACAACTCGTCTTGAGTTAATTTTATATGGCTGTTTACGATTAAATAATTTTTTATTTTGGAACTTTCTGAAATTAAAAAAGAGGTATTTAAAAAATCAATAATTACATCTTTCGCCGGAGGGAGGGCGATTATTGCGGCCATTATCTTTTCTCGATTTTGTTTAAAAAACTCTACACATTTTTGATAATTGATTTTTAACTTATAAAAACCGATTTTTAACGGTACTATTTCTTTTTTAACTAACATTTTTCC
This sequence comes from Candidatus Omnitrophota bacterium, assembly GCA_021735445.1. Lineage (GTDB taxonomy): Bacteria > Omnitrophota > Gorgyraeia > Duberdicusellales > 4484-171 > PXAH01. Next base: position 23,849 of record JAIPHA010000010.1, on the reverse strand, counting down.
TAGGGAAAAATCAAAACGCAACCAATTCAAAAAAACAATTGGTGCGGTACCTTCTGCCTTCTTTTGCCAGCAAACAACATTTCTCGCTAAAATTATATTAGGAACAATAAAAAGTATTTGGCCAATTTTTACTTTGCCGTTTAGAGACGAGGAAATACGGTTTTCAATGGTATTTTTTGAATTTGAAATAAAATAAGTTCCAATTCCGCTAAGGATAATCAATCCAATCAGGATTATTGCCAAAAATAGGCTGATAAATTTAAAATTTAATTTCAAAAGAAGGTTTTTCATCAATAAAAAATTTTATTGTATCAATAAAATATTGGACTTTATAGTTTTTGAGCAAAGCGGATGTATAGCTATATGTTTTAGATTCTCTAAATAAAAAACTATGTTGATAGAAGGTTATTATTTTATTTCGTATTTCTTGCGCATTAGATAAACTCTTGTTTTCTTTGCTAATTTCATACAAAAAAGATAAAACAAAAATATTTAACTTAGAATCAGGATATTTATTAATAAATTTTTGTAATGTATGCACCGCTTGCTGGTAATTAGTAGTTAAAAAATAAAACTCTCCCAATGAAAACAAAGCAGATTTAGCAAATTTAGAATCTGGATATTCACGTAATATCTGGCGTAAGTACATAAAGGAACGGTAGATGTCTCCTTGGGTGGCATTCTCTTTTACCTTTTGGTACAAACCTGCTGAATCATAAGCTAAAACTCCTGAATCAACCAAAAGAAAAAAGGCGATAATACCGGCTATCAAAATATTTTTTCTTTTTGCAAGCATCAACTTTTATTACTTTGGTTGTTTTCATTCATTATGTTACAAAATAATAAACCTTGTTCTATGGCATCATCTAAGGCAACATGAGATCGTTTATTTTCATCAAACCACTTTTTCGGCATTGCGTTTTTTGTAACTTTATAAAAAGGTTTTTTCAATACCGCCATAGCATAACTTTTGATATCTAAAGCTAAATAAGAAAAAGGATTTTTCCCAATAAATTTTATAAAATACCAATTAATAAAATTGAAATCAAAAGAAGCCGGGTAAGCAAGAAATACCGGTTTTCCAGGTAGTTCTTCTAACCATCCAAGGTATTTTAGCATCGCTTTTTTCGGAGCCTCTAAGTTTTTTCGGCAAGCTTCCCATGCTTTCTCCTCTGTTTTCCACCACTCCATAGTATCAGGGTCTTGCTTTGCCCCAGGTAAACATTCTAAATTTACACTAAAAGTAGAGATGATCTCTTTGTTTTTCTTAAAAGCTGCCGAACCAAAGCTTAGCATAGAATAAATACCGGGAACCGGCCCGTCAGTTTCGATATCGGTGCTTACATAAATCTCATCCATTGTTATCTCCTTGTTTAATCCGTATCATCATCGAATGTACGAATCTTTTACGGATATACAAATAAATATCTATACTACTTCGTAAATTCGTACAAATTAGTAATTTTGCTGATCGCATCCATTCACAATCTTAAATGCAAAGTTGATTTTCATGAGCAATTAGCCACCTCTTCCGTTGCTTATAGTCAGGGATGAAATTTCCTAAAAAATTCCAAAATTTAGCTGAATGATTGGGGATAATGATATGTGTTAATTCATGAACCACTACATAATCAATGACCGTAATTGGCGCCATCACTAAATAGGGGCTAAAACTAACTTGTTTTTTGCTTGAACAATTTCCCCAGCTTCTGTTAAAAGATTTAATTGAAAGATCAGAGATAAACACCCCTAAAACTTTCTCATAGAAACAGACTCTTTCAAGTATCTTTTTATAAGCTTGTTTTTTGTACCAATCCTCTAATTTGTTTTTTATATATTTTTTCCGCAACAAATATTTTTCTGAAGCAAAAAACTTTAATTTTTGCTCATCTATAGATATTTTAGGTTTTCCTTCGATAAGCAAAAGATTGTAATAACCACCTAAAAAAAGATACTTCTCCCCAGACATATACTTTCTAATTAGAGGGGGTTTTCTTATTTTTTTATTAAAATCAAGCTGCTTTTGAATCCATTTAGATTTTCGAACAATAAACTGATTAATCTTTTCAACTGAATAAGCCTTAGAAGCTTTAACCACCACTTTATTTCTTGAAGTTACTTCAAGACTAATGGTTTTACGGTATGGTTTTCTTAAAAGAGTATAATTAAACCTTTGCATGAGCTTAAACGTTGACAACCTTATTAATTAAGATATTATATAGATAAATAAGGAAAAATAAAATGAAATATATAATTTTTTTTATTTTCGTACTTTCTTCTTTTTTAGGTTGTTTCCCCTATGAAACTGCGCGCTTAGCGGGAATCGGGGTTAAGCCCTTTAAAACTAAAGGTAAAATTTACAGCCAAAATTTTAAAAAAGACATAATCAAATGTTATCACCAAACAGAAGAGATTATCAAAGAATTAGGAGCCAATCTTTACCGGGGTTCGTCAAGAAAAAGCTTTATAGTTTCATTTGGCTACAGTGAAGTTTTTCCTTCAGCCAACCATTCTACCGAAGTAGCCATATTTTTTAACTGGTTGGATGTAAATAAAACTGAAGTTCAAATATCTTCTCTTAACTATAATTTAGCAAAATTCGTTTCTAAAAAAATATTTAGCAGCTTACAAGACCAGTCCGGCCAAAATTAAATAATCAATCCTCTTCCATAATTTGCGGATCTTTTCGGATAATCGGAATAATTATAAACGGAAACATTAAGGTAGTAACAAAAGCCATCACTATTAACGATGAATACAGTTCAACAGAAATTAATGCGGTTCTATAAGCAATCAAAGCTATAGCAAGCTCTAAAGCTCCTCTTGAATTCATGGCCCATCCTATCAAGAATGTTTGCTTTCGGTTAAAACTTGTCAAAGGCTTTACCAGAAAAGGGCCAACCAATTTACCTAAAATTGCAATCCCTAATATAGCAAACAAAAGAATGGGATTTAAAACTAAAGACTGGAAATGAAAATGAAGGCCAATAGAAATAAAGAAAAAAGGCACCAACAACCAGTTCAGGCTATTTTCGATAATTGACAAAATATCATGATACCTGCCTAATGCTTTTTTAAAGATCATCCCCACAAAAAAAATCATTATCGATCCTGCCACTAAAAGCTTTTCTTTATCTCCTCCTGCCTTTACAAAATAAGTTAACAACACAAAAAGAGAAAGGCCAAAGGCATCATCAATTATACCAGACCCCATCAAAGCTGCTCCCATTTTTGTTTTGAGTTTTTTTAGTTCTAATAGGACTTTTGCTTTAGTTGCCTCGGCGGTGATGCTCATACATACTCCAACAATAAAAGAAACTTTGGCTGAAAATCCTATCAGATAAAAGAGAGAAAAACCTATAAAGATGGGAATTATCGCTGAGGAAAATGCGATTAAAGCCGCATCTTTTTTCTCCTCACAAAGAAGATGCCAGGAACTTTCTAGGCCGGCTAAAAACATTAGAGCAAGCAGCCCGATATCTCCAATATCAAATATTAATTGTTTGGCTCCCCCAATAATATTTTTTTCCAGCCAAGGTAAACCAAAAACAACACCTACAAAAATTAAAGTTACAACTGACGGTATTTTTATTTTCTTTCCGAAAAATACCGCCAGATTTGAAATTACCAAAATGATAAATAAGAGAATAAACAAATTCATATTTATCTATTTATTTTTTTCTTTTTTTCTTAGCGAAATACTTTTCTAAATCTTTTGGATTTTCTAACATTACATCGTAATATTTTCCAAAACGTTCACAATTGGGCGGATTATGGTCACGGCACTTTTTGGGGCGATGATCATAAATGGTACAAAAATTATCTTCGGATAAATAGATACAACGGCCCTCCACCAACTGGTACCACCGGTTTTTACTAATATATACCTTTACGGTATCAAATTGAAGCTGCCATTTTAAATCCTCTACTTCTTTCGGATTAGCAGGCTTTCCTATCCCCATTGATAAATTCGTACAGCATATTGCCGGACAACCTCGGCAATACTTGTTATTTTTGATTTTGCCGGTCATGTTTTATTCTCCTTGTCTAGAAATTTTTTCTGACATTTGTTTTAATGCATCGTCTTTTACTTCTTTAGCATTAGCAAAATTTAGATCTCCTAGGGCAGTCATCGGAATTAAATGAATATGGGCATGGGGCACCTCTAAGCCGGCCACCATAATCCCCACTCTTTTGCATTCAACCGCTTTTTCAATCATCTTAGCCACTCTTTTTGAAAAAATTAAAATATTGGAAAGGATTTTATCATCTAAATCAAAAACATAGTCAACTTCCCGTTTGGGAATAACCAGCGTATGCCCGGGTTTGATTGGCCGAATATCCAAAAAAGCTAAAAACTGATCATTTTCTAATATCTTGTGTGCAGGTATTTTGCCTTTTATAATCTTAGTAAATAAAGTTGTCATTAGTCCTCCTTGTGTTTATCCCTTTAATTAATAAATTAATTAAAATTACCTTTCAACTGGTTCAAACTTTCAATCACTTCTTGGTCTGAAACATCATGCCAATTTTGGTAACTTTGAGCTACAGCTCTAAAAAATTTAGGTATTTCTAAAATTACTGTTTTATCTACTTGCCTATTTATCTGATCCGCAACCGACGGACCAGCAACCGGAGAAGCAACAATCAATTCACCTACTCCTTTATTCTGACAAAGCTTAATTGCAGCTCTCATGGTTGAACCCATAGCAATACCATCATCAACTAAAATAACTGTCTTATTTTTGAGGGGAACAAGAGGTTCGCCTTTTCGTAAGGCCTTAATTCTACGCTGGATTTCTTCATTCTGCTCTTTCTTAATCTCCTCTCTTTGCTGCCGGTTGAGCCAGTCAACAGCATAAGGTAACACAAATTCGCTACCATCTTCAGCTAACGCCCCAAAACCAGCCTCTGGATTTTGAGGCAATGGCAATTTACGGACAACTACTATCGAAAATTCCAATCCAAGAATTTTTGCTATCTGACACCCAATCTCTATGCCTCCTCTGGGAATAGCAAGAACCAAGGGGTTTTCGATTTTATATTTTTCTAAAGCTTGAGCTAATTTTTCCCCTGCATCTTTTCTGTCTTTAAACACCTTTACCTCCCGTCTCTAGGAATGCTCTACACTTGATAATCAACGACCGAACCTTCTTTGATGATCTTTTTTGCATATTCAGCAACTTTTTGATGTTCCGGATGGTTGCGGTATAGGTCTAATCCTTCTTTGGTTTCAAATTCAGAATAAAGCATGATATCTGACGCAGAAGGGCTTGAGCTTAGGTTCACCCCAACTTCAATATTTTTAATCTCCGGTATGATTGATTTCAGCTTTTCAAGCATCGCTTTAAAATTTTGGATTAATTCTTTTTTATTTTTATTTTGATAAGAATCTTTAACTTTCCATAGCACAACATGTTTAATCATGGCTAACCCTCCATAGTTAAAAATTTTCCCAATGCAAAAGATCTTCGACCTTTCGTTTTTGATGCGGCTTAGGCTCTATTTTAGGATACCCTAATGAAATTACACTAACCAACTTGTAACCATCAGGCACACCTAAATATTTACAAATATTGGCCCCGTAAGGTTTTTTGTCTCCGGCGATCCAGCAAGAACCAACACCTAAAGCGGCGGCCGCAAGCAAAATGTTTTCGGTCGCTGCACAACCATCTTCTAGATAATATTTTGTATCTTTAGCTACAACTACAATCCCGGCAGCAGCGCCTTTTAAAAACTTGCCATGATCGGTAATATTTGCTAATTCCTCTAAAGATTTTTTTTCGGTAACTAAAATGAACTCCCAAGGCTCCTCGCCCCTAGCTGTAGGAGCAAGATGAGCTGCATCAATGATATTTTTTAGCTTCTCTTGTTCAATTTCTTGATCACTATACTCTCTGACACTAACCCTTTTTCTTACGACTTCCCAAAAATCCATACCAACCTCCCATTGAAAATGCAATTATTTAGCCAATATCTTGATTATACAATCACTTTTTACTTTTTCAAAAATATTATCCTATATTGCATATATTTATTAATTGTCAGATTCTTCTAATCGCTAACTTTTTTCTACCAAAAAGCTATATGTGATAAGTCATTGATAAGCAAGGCCTTGTAAACGAGGGAAACGTCCCCTTTATTAGTCTGGACGTTCTTTTTTGGAACGAAACTTTTTCTTTTCTGATCTTTTCTTTTTAAACTCTAGCATTTTTTCTTTAGCCCGTTTTGAACGCCTTCTTTTTTGCTTGCGGATTTTATCGATTTTTTTATTTTTTTCTGATCTTTTTTTAAGTTTGATTTCTTCAATCTTTGCAATTAAAATTCTTCTGGCAAAGAACCGATTTTCTTGACGAGACCGGCTCCTTTGGCATTTGACTTCAACTCCTGAGGGCAGATGTTTTAAGTAAACGCAGGAAGCGGTTTTATTTATTTTCTGTCCTCCCTTACCTCCTCCCCTAATAAATTTTTCAGATAAATCAGCTTCCTTTAGCCCTAACCTTTCCATCTTTTTCTTTAAATTTTCTTGTTTTGTTTTGCTTATTGCAGGCATAATTAAAATATTTGGTTCAATTGTTTACTTTTCTAATGAAGTTGACTTCTGAAATAAATCAACTTGTCCTTTATTTTTATTAAAAAACGGAACTAAAATTGACTTAAGAAAATTTTGATAAAAAACAGTAACCCCCCAAACAATTAAAGCAGTTATCACTATCTTCTTCAGCATTCCTGAAACCTCCTTATTAGCCTTACCACTCTATAACAATAAACATTTTTGAATGGATAAAACCGTGATATAATATATTTTATTATGAACTACAGCCAAGAGCAACGAAAAATTAAACTAAATAATGTTTTTAAATTGCTAAAAACTTTAATAAAAAAAGTTATCCTTATTTCAACCGCAGTTATTGGCATAATCATATTGGTTCTTTCAATTAATTTCTTTCGTTATGTTGTCATGGGGGAATCTACTTTGAGTGAGTTTAGAAATAATTTTTTTGGTATCCCTTCTGATAGATTGTTAAAAATTAACCACCAAATCCACGGCCAACACGATAATTTTAAGCAATGGTTTGCGGATTTCAAAAAAAGAATATCCAAATAACATTTTTTTAAACAGGTATATTTTTTAACATTCGAAAATCTTTTTTTAAAATATTAATCATATTTGGGTTATAAGTAGCGCTGGCTGGGTGGTAAAGCGGCACTATCTTTAACGCTTTTATCCCGGGTGGCATAAAAATTTTTCCATGAATTTTGCCTATAGGATGAACTTTCCCTGATAGATTAAATTTATTCATAATAAAAATAGAAGAAAAATTACCCAAACAACAGATAATCTTAGGCTGAATAACTTTTAACTGTCGAACGAGGTAAGGAGTACAGGTTTTTATTTCCGCTGGCTTGGGGTTTCGATTGCGGGGAGGCCGGCATTTTAATATATTTGCAATATAGATATCTTCTCTTTTATAGCCGGATATTTTTAATAATTGATCAAGAATCCGCCCCGCCTTGCCACAAAAAGGTTTTCCTTGTAAGTCTTCATTCTTGCCGGGGGCTTCGCCCACAAATAATAAATCTGCTTTTGGATTGCCTTCCCCCGGTACGTGGTTGGTGGCTGAATCACCCAGGGGGCACTTCCGGCAGGCCCTTATTTCCGAATTAATTTCTTCTAAACCATTTGTATTCATCTTATTTTACAAGCAAAACAACTAAATAAAATAATAACTCTTTAACTAAAATTATAACAAAAATAGTTATTTTGTATATTGGTTTAATTAGAAAAAATTGAAGTTAGGGCCAGGCTATAAAGATTAATTCTTAAGAAGAAAAAACCTAATATGCTTAAGGATGCGTTGACGGGCCTCTTGGTCAATTTTGCTAAATTCTAAAGCAATTAGATAAGGAAGCTGGGGGTTGCCGGTTTCATTTCTTCTCAATACTTGCGCCTCAGCAATTATGGGTACTTTCTCTTCGGGTACATAAATTCCCAATTTTACAATATCCCCAATTGCCATTTTTTGTTTTGCGAAAATACATATTCCGTTTTGGGAAATATCCTGAGTTAAGCAATTAGATTCAAGAAGATATTTAAGCGAACAGCGGACAACTGCTAACCTATCTTTTAGCCGGAAAGATTTTCTTCGTTCTCGTTTCATAAGCGCCTCCTATTTAAAGATACCATAAAATAACCGGTTAAAAAAGGAGTTTTATTGATTAGCTAAAAACGTTTTCATTTGTATACACTATTTAACAAAAACCATTTAAAAAATTGAACTATTTTAAAATATCAGTATAATAGAAGGCACTGGAGGAAAGATAAAATGTTAGCTTTATTTGGTTTATTTGCAATTATAATTCTTTCAATTACCGTGATTCGAATTGGCTCCATAGCTTTCGAGCTCACCGGGCTTTCACCGGAAGTCGCAACCTTCCAGGCCCAATCGGTATTTTCCGGAGTAGGCTTTACCACCGATGAATCAGAAACTATCGTATCCCATCCAGTACGAAGGAAAATCGCCCGCCTTTTGATGCTTTTAGGCAGCGCCGGAATAACCTCAACCATCGCAACCTTTATCTTAACTTTTTTAGGCGAATCCTCTAAAACTATTATAATTAGAATTATAGTTTTATTCCTTGGATTAATAATAATCTATCTATTAAGCAGGTCAAAACTTATCTACTCCTGGATGAAAAAAGTTATTAAAAAAGCTCTGGCTCGCTATACTTCCCTATCCTTGTTCGATTATCAAGAAATTTTAGGCTTAAGGAAAGGTTATACTGTAAGCAGAATAAAAGTAAATAAAAATAACTGGATGGTTGGCAAACAATTACACCAGCTAAATTTACACATGGAAGGAATATTAATATTGGCTGTAAATAGATTAGTTAATGGGAAAGAAAAGTTTATCGGGGCTCCTCAGGCTCATACCACAATCAATGAAGGAGACCTTTTAATTTGTTATGGCCGCGGCGAAACCAGCAAGGAACTCTCATCTCGCGATAAAGGTAAAAAAGGCGACTTTGAACATAATGAAGCTGTGGAAAAAGAAAGAAAAATATCTGCTGCAGAAAAACAAACCGGCCAAAGCCTAGAATCGTAAAATTATTTTACGATTCCCAAATCCTCCTGGAACCAATCTATTATCCTGTTTTCTTGTAAAACAAATATTATTACTTTTGCTGGCTTATTCTTTTTTGGAAAAACCAAATATCGCCTGCCATTGCTTTTATATGATTTAATAAGATCTTTTTCTCCAAAACCATACAATTGTAAATCCCCTGCAGGCATTCCTTCATAAATAACCCCTAAATCAACAAGAACCTCTTTTTTGCCTTCAGCTGGAACCTCGAAAGGGACTGTATAGGTATAATCTTTATATTTTCCTTCTTCTGCCACCAATACAACCGATTGGCTGGCACAACCTGTAAAAGCAGCAAAGATAAGATAAAAAGCAAGTTTATTAAAAGCATCCCTGTTTAGAGTCATTGCTTCATCATACTACCATTTATTAAAAAAAAATCAATATTTCGCCATTAACGGTTACATTCTAGGCAGGCAACTTTTACCCATTAGGTAAGAATCTATACAATAGGCGGCACGGCGGCCTTCCGCTATAGCCCAAACAATTAAAGACTGGCCGCGGCGGCAATCTCCAGCTGAAAAAACAGCTTTTTCCGAAGTCATATAACTAGAATCAGTTTCAATATTGCTTCTATCGTCAAGTTTTAAACCTAGGCCTTCAATTAGACCCGAAAACTTAGGATGAAGGAAGCCGACGGCAATAATTATTAGATCAGCTTCAATTTCAAATTCAGAATTAGGTATCTCTTTGATCAAAGAACATCCTTTTTTGTCTGAATTAATTTCAATCTTTTTACATAAAATCTTATCTACTTTCCCGCCTCTGCCTTTAAACTCCTTAGTCAAAATGGACCAAAGACGCTGACCGCCTTCTTGGTGGGAAGTAGAAGTCTTTAAAAGTAACGGGTATTTTGGCCACGGATCAGATTCAGCCCTACATTTAGGCGGTTTCGGCAATAACTCAATTTGAGTTACACAACTAGCTCCTTGACGATTAGCTACCCCTACACAATCGGCTCCAGTGTCTCCGCCTCCGATAACTAATACTTTTTTCCCTTTAGCGTTGATTTCTTGATTGCTGCCGACATCCTTCTTGTTAACTTTTTTATTAGCGCAGATAAGATAGTCCATGGCAAAATGAATACCTTTTAAATTTCTTCCGGGCAATTTAAGATCTCTGGGCACACTTGAACCGATTGCTAAAACTATTGCATCAAACTGTTTTTTAAGCTTTCTGATTTCGGTTGTTTTCTCAATACATTTATTAAAAACAAACTCTATCCCTTCTTTTTTCATCATCTCTACTCTTCTTTCAATAATTAATTTTTCTAATTTAAAATCAGGTATTCCATAACGCAAAAGCCCGCCGGCAGCATCATCCTTTTCAAAAACCGTTATATTGTGACCAGCTTGATTTAATTGATCTGCGGCTGCTAGGCCAGCTGGGCCTGAGCCAATAATAGCTATTTTTTTACCGGTTCTTTTTTTTGGAATTCTTGATTTTAAATATTTCTCTCTCAATCCTTTTTCCGCAATCGCTAGTTCATTCTCCTTAATTGCAACTGGATCATCATTAATTCCCAAAACACAAGAATGCTCACAAAGAGCCGGGCACAATCGACCAGTTATTTCCGGAAAATTGTTGGTAGCAAAAAGATAACCCGAAGCATCTTCCCAACGGCCCAAAGCAAGTGCATCATTCCATTCGGGAATATAGTTACCAAGAGGGCAAGCCCAATGACAAAAAGGAGTTCCACACTCCATACAGCGATAGGCTTGCTCTTTTGAATGTTGGTTTGAGGGCAAAATAGCCACTTCTTTGAAATCAGCGACCCTTTCACAAACAGGACGATAGGGAATATTTTTTCTTTGCGTCTTTAAAAAAGCTTTTCTATCTTTCTTCATATTAACCCCACTTCCCCCCAATTTCCACAAACCCCATATTTTCCACCTACGAGGTGGACATAATTATGCACTGATTTTATTGAACTTTTTCATTCCACCTACGAGGTGGAATGGGGGTTAGCCGTCTGAGCTTTCGCTAACTCCGAGTTTTTCCTCTATTCTTTTTTGATCTAATACTTTCTTATACTCAATAGGGACAACTTTTATAAAGTTGGAAAATTCGTTTTCGAAATTATCTAAAATCCGAGAAGCTATAGCACTGCCCGTATATTTTTTATGAAGCATTAATAAATTATCAACAGTACTTTTATCCTCTTGGCTTACTTTCTCAATATCAACCATCCCCAGATTGCATTTTTTTTCAAAAGTTTCTTGCCTTTCATAAATATAAGCTACTCCCCCACTCATTCCGGCTGCAAAATTTCTTCCGGTTTGGCCAATTACAACTACTATTCCCCCAGTCATATACTCGCAACCATGATCTCCAACCCCTTCTACAACAGTTTCTAGGCCTGAATTACGAATGCAAAACCTTTCTCCAGCTATGCCATTTATAAAAGCCTGTCCAGAAATCGCACCATAGAATGATGTATTCCCGATTATAATGTTTTCATTTGGTAGATAATCTGCAAAAGGGTCAGGACGAATAATAATTTTTCCTCCAGATATACCTTTACCCACATAATCATTTGCTAAACCATCTAATCTAAAAGTGATCCCTTTTGCCAACCAAGCGCCAAAGCTCTGCCCCGCCACTCCTTTAAAATTAATATTAATTGTATCTTGAGCTAGAGCGCTTTCTCCAAACCTTTTTACTACCTCATTGCTCAACATTCCGCCTGTGGTACGATCGGTATTACTAATTTTTATATTTATACTTGTAATCTTGCGGCTTCTTAAACTTTGTTTAGAAAGCTTAATTAATTTCTTATCTAGTACTAAATCAACTTTGTGGTTTTGTTTCTTCTGACAATAAACTCCTATTTTTTTAGAAACTTTTGGTTTATATAATATTTTCGAATAATCTATATTTTTGGCTTTTTTAGGAATAATATCTCGATTAGGTTCCACTAAATCCGTCCTGCCTATCAGCTGATCAATCTTTTTTACTCCTAGTTTTGCCATTATCTCTCTTGCTTCTTTTGCAATAAAATGAAAATAGTTTACTAGATGGTCTGGATTGCCCTGAAAACGTTTTTCCAAAATTTCATCTTGGGTCGCTATCCCTAAAGCACAATTATTAAGATGACAGTGCCTAAGCATTACACAACCTGATACAATCAAAGCAGCCGTGCAAAAACCAAACTCTTCGGCCCCTAAAATTGCAGCCATAATAACATCTCTACCGGTCCGCATCTGGCCATCTGTTTGTAGGCGCACTCTATTGCGTAAATTATTTAAAACCAAAGTTTGATGGGTTTCTGACAAACCTAGCTCCCAGGGAAGGCCAGCATGATAAATCGAACTCTTCGGAGATGCTCCTGTACCCCCATCTCCACCAGAAATTAAGATCATATCTGCGTGCCCCTTAGCAACACCAGCGGCAATTGTACCTACGCCTATTTCTGAAACAAGCTTTACGCTAATTCGAGCTTGAGGATTTGCATTTTTTAAATCAAATATGAGTTGGGCTAAATCTTCAATAGAATATATATCATGATGCGGTGGTGGTGAAATCAAAGTTACTCCAGGTGTAGTATAGCGGGTTTTAGCGATTACCGCACTTACCTTATGTCCGGGGAGCTGGCCCCCTTCCCCCGGCTTTGCTCCTTGGGCTATTTTTATCTGTATTTCATCAGCATTGGCCAAATAATTTGCAGTTACCCCAAAGCGGCCGGAAGCAACTTGTTTTATTGCGCTGCGTAAAGAATCCCCCGAGGGTAACTGAATAAAACGTTGGGGATCCTCGCCTCCTTCACCAGTATTTGACTTACCGCCAATTCTATTCATAGCAATCGCTAAAGTTTGATGAGCCCCTTTTGAAATAGAACCAAAACTCATTGCTCCAGTTGCAAAACGCTGTAGAATTGATTGTAATGATTCAACCTGATTTAAGTTAATTGCTTTTCTTTTTTTAAATTTTAATCCGGCTCTTAAGGTAGTTAAGTTAGGGCTTTGATCATTTATAATCTTAGCAAATTTTTGATAACGCTGATAATCATTATTTCTGGCTGCGTCTTGTAAGGCAGCTATGCTTTCCGGGCGCCACAAATGATGCTGACCATCGCGGCGATAAGCATAAACACCTCCTGAAGGCAATATCTGGATCGGATTCCTCTCGGGATAACCCTTGAGGTGACGCAAGATAGTTTCTTGCGCTAATTGATCAAAGCTTAAACCGCCAATTCTTGAAGTTGTTCCACAAAAACACTTATTTATAATTTCCTCAGACAGTCCTAGGCTTTCAAAAATTTGCGCGCCTCGATAGCTAGATAAAGTAGATATTCCCATTTTTGAAAGAATCTTTTTAACTCCCTTTTCAACAGCTCGCCGATAATTTTTCCTAGCCTGATCTTTAGATAGATTTATTTGCCCTTGGTCAACTAAATTCTCAATAGCTTGGTAGGCAAGATAGGGATTTATGCAGTCAGCTCCATAACCAAACAATAAAGAAAAATGATGTGTCTGGCGAACTTCGGCACTCTCAGCAATCAATCCTACTTGAGTTCTTAAGGAATTTTTGACAAGATGATGATGAACCGCTCCAATAGCGAGCAAAGACGGCAATGCAGCTTTTTTTCGGTTAACCCCGCGGTCAGTTAATACAATAAAATCATATCCGTTTTTTACCGCAGATTCGGCTTCCTTAATAATTTGATTCAAACTTTTTTTAAAATTATTTTTTTTATCTATCTCAAAAAGCAAAGAAATCTTTTTTATCTTAAAATCTTTTTTGGCTAAGCTTTCAATTTTTAATAAATCATAGTTGGATAAAATTGGCCTTTGCAGATACAATTTATGACAATGCTTTGCTGTTTCAGTTAAAAGGTTTTGTTGTGAACCAAGGTAGGAATCTAAGCTCATCACAATTTCTTCCCGAATCGGGTCAATTGCGGGATTGGTGACCTGGGCAAACAATTGTTTAAAATAATTAAACAATAATTGCGGCTGTTTTGAAAACAGAGCTAAAGGAGTATCATTGCCCATGGACCCAGTAGGCTCTTTAGCGTCTTCAGCCATTGGTTTTAATATTTCCCGTAAATCCTCTCTGCTATAGCCAAAACAGGCAAGTAAAGGCAATAGATTGTTTTCTCTTTTTATGGCCCGAGTTGATTCTAAATCAGAAAGATTAACTAAATTATTTTTCACCCATCTACCGTAAGGGGCTTGACCAGATATTTCTTCTTTTATAGCTTGATCTTGGATAATTTTTTTCTTTTTAGTATCAATAAAGAAAATTTTACCGGGTTGAAGCCTGCCAGAATAAAGAATATCTTTAGCTTTTATGCCGAGAACCCCCACCTCAGAAGCCATGATCACTTTATTTGTTTTTGTTACAATATAGCGGGCTGGACGCAAACCATTCCTGTCTAAAACAGCGCCGATATTTAAGCCATCGGTAAATGCAATGGCCGCCGGGCCATCCCAAGGTTCACAAAAGCAAGCATGATAACGATAAAAATCTCTTAACTTACTATCCATAAATATATCATTTTCCCAAGCACTGGGAATAAGCATCATCATTGAATGAGCTAATGATCTTCCCGATAAAGATAAAAGTTCAAAAGCATTATCAATAATTGCCGAGTCACTCGCACCTTCAGTAAGGATTGGTTTTATCTTATCAATCTCATTTCCAAATACTTCAGATGCTAATTGGCTCTCGCGTGCCTTCATCCAATTAACATTTCCCCTTAAAGTGTTGATTTCTCCATTATGAGCTAAAAATCTAAAAGGCTGAGCTAAATCCCAGGAAGGAAAAGTATTTGTACTATAACGCGAATGGACCAAAGCTAAAGCAGTTTTTAAGGATTTGTCTTTTAAGTCTAGAAAAAAGTCTTCTACTTGCTCCGGCATTAATAAGCCTTTGTAAGCCAGAGTACGGCTAGACAAGTTACTGATGTAAAAATAAGATTTTTGCATCAGGTTCTGCTTAAAAATCTTATTTTCAATACGCCTGCGAATCAGATAAAGCTTCCTCTCAAAATCTATTTGGCTAAGCTCTTTATCTTTTTTGCCAATAAATAAATGCCAAATAGAAGGCTCGCTTTCTCGGGCATCTTTTCCAATTACAGAATTATCTACCGGTACTCTGCGCCAAGCAACGAGCGTTTGGCCTTCTTCTGCAATTATCTTTTTAAAAATATCTTTACAAGTTTTTTGCCCTTTTTTGTTTCTGGGAAGAAAAATTAAACCCACCCCATAGTCGCCTTCTTGAGGGAGGTTAATCTTTTGCTTCGATAAAGAATTTCTTAAAAATTTATCCGGAATTTGTATTAATATTCCTGCCCCATCGCCAGTATCTGGATCAGCCCCAACCGCACCGCGATGAGAAAGTTTTTTTAGCACCACTAATCCATCTTTTAAAATCGAGTGATTTTTGTTTCCTTTTATATTACAGACAAACCCCACCCCACAAGCATCTTTTTCGTAAATCGGATCATACAGGCCTTGTTTTGGGGGAAAATTATGATTATTCATACACTTATTTTATCACTTTTTTATTTTTTAGATAAAAAAAGCGCCCTTTTTTGGGCGCCTAGCTTTAATACAAAAAAAAGCCTCCTAACACCTTTTAGAAGACTTCCCTGTCTAAAAATAAGAACTTCTTTGTTCATCTGAAGATACCACATAAGATTTTTCCTGTCAAGGCACTAAACTATTTTAAATTGGTTTATTTTTATCTTAAATACCTTTATCTTATTGGACAAAGTATTGCGATTTATACCTAAAATTTTTGCTGCTTTTAATTTGTTGCCATCGGTTTCTGCTAAAGCTGATTCAATAACTTTTTTTTCTAATTTCGCGCAAAAATCTTTATAAATTCCATTATTTTTTTTCTTGTTGCTAATCACCCTTAAAAAAGACAACTTTTTATTTACTAAATCATCCTGATCATCGTTTGATTTTTGAATGATTTTTAAAGCCCCGCCGCTTTGAGGTTCATCAACTAGAGAATAGCCTGATTCTGCAATAACTTTTTCAATCTTTGTAATTATTTCCTGATAATTTTCCGTAATTACAATGTTGATCATGATTTAATTTTTTGTTGATTTCTGCTTTTTATTAATTCCATAAAATTGCCACAAATCTTTTTGCTTTGATCAAAGTATTTATCTTGATAGCGAAAATACTGGTCAACGATTTTATCCTTATCTAAATTGGAATCATAATTTTTAATCCAGTTAATGATTTGTTTTTTGTTCATCTCCGGATGAAATTGAAGACCCCAGCTATTTTTACCAACCCGGAATACTTGATTCTTACAGCCTTTGCTCGTTGCCAAAAGAACAGACCTTTTGGGTAAATCAAAGGTATCCTGATGCCACTGGAAAACTATTAACTCTTTATCTAACCCCGCAAACAAAGGATCCCTTTTAGCTTTTTCTTCTAAATTAACCTCATACCAACCAATCTCTTCTTTTTTGGCCTTTGTTACTTTAGCTCCAGAAACCTTAGCCAAAAGCTGCGCCCCCAGGCAAATCCCTAAAATAGGGATTTGCCTTTGCAGCGCTTGCTTTAAATAATTTTCTTCCTCTTTTAAAAAAGGGTATTTTTTTTCTTGATAAACATTCATCGGGCCGCCAAGTGCAATTATCCCCTTGCATTTTTCTAAAGAGGGTAGCACCTGCTTGTTTTCCATGCTAACAATATTTAACTTAATATTCTTTTCTCGCAAAAAAAAGCTAAATACGCCAAGGCCCTCTAAATTTACCTGTTTAATAACTAAAATCATCTTTACCCAATAGCTTCACTGCCTCTTTGTCCAGTTCTAATCCGTATCGACTCGCATAAATCAACTACAAAAATTTTACCATCACCAATATTGCCAGAGCGGGCTCCTTTGATTATGGCCTCAATAGTAGGTTCAACAAAATCTTCATTCACCGCTATCTCAATACGTATCTTTTTAAGAAGGTTCACTTCATGGATTATGCCGCGATAAGTCTCTGTAAAACCCTTCTGTTGGCCACAACCTAAAGCGTTAGTAACAGTCATCTTGTGAACTTTTGAATTAAACAATTCTTTTTTTACATCCGGTAACTTATGAGGCTGGATCATCGCAATTATTAAACGCATTTTTACCTCCTATTTAGTTTTCTATCATCTCTATTATAATTATTCTGTAGTAAAGACTTGAAACCCTGCATAAGATTCCATGCCATGTTGGGTAATGTCTAAACCTTTTAATTCTTCCTCTCTGCTGACTCTCAACCCTACTAGCTTATCGATAGCCTTAAACACCATATACATAACAACAAATACAAAGGCAATAACTGTAAATACCCCCAAAGCCTGAATCTTTAGTTGTGCAAATCCTCCGCCATGGATAAGGCCATTGTTGGCGAGGCCTAATGCCTTATGGCCGAATATACCTACAGCTAAAGTCCCCCATATTCCGTTAAAAAGATGAACAGGAACAGCTCCTACCGGATCATCAATTCTAATTTTATCTAAAAATAGAGTTGCAATAACGACTAAAATTCCTCCTAAAGCTCCTATAACAATAGCTTCCCCTGGATAAACATAGGCACATGGTGCAGTTATTGCGACCAAACCTGCCAAAGCACCATTCATCGTCATGGTTAAGTCTGGTTTTCCACATTTACGCCAAGCATAAAACATGCCAGCTAATGCTCCAGCTGCAGCTGCTATGGTTGTATTAACTGCTACTTGAGCAATTAAACTTCCATCGCCTACGCTTAAAGTAGAACCTGCATTAAAACCAAACCAAGCAAACCATAAAATCAAAGTTCCCAAAGAAGCAAGGCTCATAGAATGCCCTTCAATAGCATTAGCAGAACCATCTTTATTGTACTTACCGATCCTGGGGCCGAGAACCATGGTGCCAGCTAAAGCTGCTGTTCCTCCTACTGCATGGACTACTGTTGAGCCGGCAAAATCAGCAAAATTCAAATTAGCTAACCATCCGCCGCCCCAAACCCAGTGGCCGATAAAAGGATAAACACTAGCAGAGATTATAAAAGAGTATATTAAATATGTTTTAAATTTCATTCTTTCGGCTACACCACCGGCAACAATAGTTGCTGCTGCGCCGCAAAATACTGCATGGAAAAGCCAGTTGGCATAAAGAGGTAAATCCCCTACATGGGCATCTGCACCCACAAGAAACCATCCTTGTAACCCCATAAAACCATTGCCGCTTCCAAACATTATGGCATAACCAAAGATGAAAAACCCCATACAAGCCATACAAAAATCCAGAAAGTTGTTCATCAGGACATTACAGGTATTTTTGGTTCTGATTAACCCTGCCTCAAGCATTCCAAAACCAGCTTGCATTATAAACACCATAAAAGCTGCTATCATAACCCATAAAGCATCAACACCTACTCTACTAGCATAATCTGCACCTTCCTCAGCAAAGCAAGTTTCTGGAACAATAATGCTAGCTAGACCTAGTAGTAATAGTATAAAACTTATCTTGCCCAAACTTTTTGTTCGCACTTTCACCTCCTGTTTAGCTTTTCTTTGACTTTTTTATCTAATAACTATTCTGTGGTAAATATCTGAAAACCGGCGTAAGATTCCATACCGTGTTCACCGATATCAAGACCTTTTAGCTCTTCTTCCCTGCTGACACGTAAGCCAACAGTTAACTTAATTAATCCAAACAAAATCAAAGCAGTAATTGCAACCCAGGCAAAAACTGAAGCAACGCCTATAAGCTGAGTAATAAATTGACTGATTCCACCGCCGAAAAAAAGCCCGTTAACCCCACCGTAAGCTTCCTGAGCAAACAATCCTACTGCAAGAGTTCCCCATGCTCCGCAAACCCCGTGAACTGAAACTGCACCAACAGGGTCATCAATATGAAGGACCTTATCGATGAATTCAACGCTAAAAACCACTAAAATTCCCCCCAAAGCACCAATTATTACTGCACTTAAAGGCGAAACATTGGCGCAACCAGCAGTAATCGCAACCAATCCTGCTAAAGCACCGTTTAAAGCCATACTAGTGTCTGGTTTACCAAACCTAAGCCAGGTAGTAATCATAGCCAGAAAGGCTCCTGCTGCAGCAGCTAAATTTGTGGTAACAACAATAGCAGCTATGCTTAAATCAGTCCCAGAAGTAGTGCTCCCAGCATTAAATCCAAACCAACCAAACCACAAAATAAAAACCCCTAAAGACGCTAAGGGTATATTGTGACCTGGTATTGCATTGGAGCTACCATCTTTTTTATATTTGCCAATCCTTGGCCCTAACAATAATGCTCCAACCAAAGCCGCCCAGCCACCAACTGAATGGACCACAGTTGAGCCGGCAAAATCTATCATTCCTTTTGCAGCCAACCAGCCACCTCCCCAAATCCAATGGCCTGCAACAGGATAAATTACTGCTGTAATAAACACACTGTAAATAAGGTAGGAGCTGAATTTAGTTCTTTCAGCCATTGAGCCAGAAACAATCGTTGCCGCAGTAGCTGCAAAAACCGCTTGAAAAATCCAATAAGCAAACCCCCATAACCCTTCAGAGTTCAAAGGGCTAGCTGAACTTAAGAAAAATCCAGTTGTTCCGAATAATCCAGATGCGGTAGCGCCAAACATAATAGCAAATCCTACTGCCCAATAAACAAGCGAGCCTATTGAAAAATCCATAAGATTTTTCATAATAATGTTTGAAGCATTTTTGGCCCGGGTAAATCCCGTCTCAACCATAGCAAACCCTGCTTGCATAAAAAATACCAAAAATGCTGCTAATAAAGTCCAAATAGTGTCAATCGCAAAAGCATTGCTGGCAGCAGTTGGATCTTCTGCAAAAACAAAAGGAGTTATCGCTGTAAAAATTGTTATTCCACTAAAAATTAAAACTAATTTTTTAAACATAATTAACCTCCTGGTTAAAAGGCATAGCTAACTTCAACACCGCCCCAGACCTCTTCATCGCCGTTGTTAATTTTCTCTTCGTGATTAATAGTGTAATTAAAACTCGGTGATATGCTAAATTTTCCAAAAGCATAAGATGTTGAAAGAGAAAGTTCAGTTGCATAGAGAGAATTAGGTTCTAAATCTGCTACACCGTCGTTACCCCAATTAACTACAGCCAAGCTTAAGGTTTGCCCTTCTTGGAATAGAACCAGATGAGGTAAAGGAATTTCTGTTCCTAAACCCCAAGAATAATACCAGCCTTCATCCGGGCCACCCGATGCAGCTTTGAAATCATAACCAGCAAACAAATCAAAGGATATATCTATCCCCAGTCCCGGAATTTTAGCTAAGCTAAGTGAAATCCAGGGTTCTTGGACATCGGAGTCACTTGAAGCATTAGGAAAATCAAAGTAAGTATAACCAAGGGAAAGATTCAGATCTTTATAGATTTCTTTAGAAAGCGTGATAGTGTAATCCAGCTCTTCTCCATCTTGATGGCCAGCGCTGAGAGGAAAAGATCCCCAAACATTAAATGCTAAATCTGTATCGTAAATAAGCTTTGGTAAACTGATGTCAAGGCTCGGCTGATATGCCCCATCATTGTTGCCGTATAAATCCTGACCGCGCCAAATATAACGGCTCACATATGTTTGGCTTGCTGTTATCTCTACTTTTTGATTGCCTATTTCTAAAGCAAAACAATTACCGGAAAAGATCATAGCTGCAAGCATCAATCCTATTAAACAAAAAAATGATTTTTTCATGATTCCTCCTTTTTTTCTCAATTTAATTAATTTTTTTTATATCTGCATCCTTGTAGATATAAAAAAAGCCTTCCTCAAAGACATACTTTGTCTCTTCAAGAAAGGCTTCTTTGCCATCATCTAAATAAAAAAGCCCTTGACATACGTGCTAATTAAATAGCTCGCTGATCAAGGGCTTCTTTGCCTTAATAACTACTTTGTTTTTAGCAGCACTCGCTGCTGTTTACTTTCTGCCGATCTCGTTGGCTAAAATTATTGCTTCCGCAATATCCTTCATTGGTACGCGTTTATCCATACTAGAGCTTCTGATTATCTTGTAAGCTTGATTCTCATCTAAATTTTGATTGCTCATCAAAATTCCTTTTGCTTTTTCAACCTTTTTTCTCGTTTCCAGCTCTTCTTGAACAATTTTTGTTTTGACCATAAGTTCTGTATTTTCGATAGCTACTGCAGCCTGATTCGCTACAGTACTCATTAACTCAACGTCAGATTTCATAAATTTATACTCTGAAGTTGTATAACAATTAATTACACCAATTAATTTCTTTTTTACCATCATTGGTACACTAATCATTGAAACTAATTTTTCTTTTTTAGCTAACTCTTTTTCTTTGTAGCGAGCATCTTCTAACACATTGAGGATAACTAAAGGTTTTTTCTCCTTAGCTACCAACCCAACAATGCCTTCACCATATTTAATACTTCTTTCTTTAAGATATGCATCACTCATAGCCTGTGTAGCCCTGATTCTTAATTCTTTCTTTTTGTCATCAAGAAGCCAGAGCGCACAAATCTTTGCCTTCATCATATTCGCAGTTAAGGTAACTATCAGCTTCAGCACATCTTCTAGATACAAATCACTAGTAATAGCTTTGCTGATTTCGCTTAAAGTGTTAATATATTGTTTATATGATGATTTTGGCATCTCTTATCCCCTCAAAGAGTAGGTAAATAGGTGTCTAGCTCATATCCGTGAACTTGCATCCGATATTCATCCCACTCAACTCTTTTTCCGTAAAGAAGATTATTGTAAATATGTTCTCCTAAAGTTTCTCGTAACAGATCACTTTTTTCTGCAATCTCGATAGCTTCAATCAAACTTCCCGGTAAACACTTTATCCCCATTTCTTTCATCTCTTCCCGTGTTAAGCGATAGACGTCTCTTTCCAAAGGCTCAACTGTTTGATAATTTTCTTCTATCCCTCTCAGGCCTGCAGCCAACATACAAGCAGAAGCAAGGTATGGATTACAAGCAGGATCAGGAGAACGAAACTCCATTCTAGTTGCTTTTTCTTTACCCGGTTTATACATTGGCACCCTTACCAAAGCGCTTCTGTTTCTTCTAGCCCAGCAAAGATAAACTGGCGCTTCATACCCGGGAACAAGCCTTTTATAAGAGTTTACCCATTGATTACAAACAAAAGTTATCTCTTGAGCATGTTTTAAGGTCCCTGCGATATATGCTTTTGCTTCTTCTGATAAGTGATACTTATCATTGGGGTTAAAAAAAGCATTTTTATCACCTTTAAAAAGTGACTGATGAACATGCATTCCGCTTCCATTTTGGCCAAAGATAGGCTTTGGCATAAAAGTGGCATAAAACCCGTGTTTTTGAGCTACTTCTTTCACTACCATCCGGTAAAGCATCATTGTATCTGCCATCGAAAGCGCTTCTTGATAACGAAGGTCAATCTCATGCTGAGAAGGAGCCACCTCATGATGAGAGTATTCAACTTGAATGCCCATCTGCTCTAAGGTAAGAATAATCTCGCGCCTTACTTCATTGCCCGCATCTAAGGTGGTGATATCAAAGTATCCACCTTCATCTAAAATTTCTGTTCCTTTTTCGTTGCGGAAAATAAAAAATTCAAGCTCAGGCCCAATATAGAAATCATAATCTTTAGCCTTTGCTTTTTTTAGCATTTTCTTTAATATATAACGGCTATCTCCTTCGTAAGGGGTCCTATCCGGCTTTAAGATATCACAAAGCATCCCAGCTACAGCTTTTTCTTTCGGCCGATAAGGTAAGATTCTAAAAGTGGACGGATCAGGCATAGCTACCATATCTGATTCATCAATCCGAGCAAAGCCCTGGATAGAAGAACCATCAAAACCCATCCCATCTTCTAGAGCATTTTCAAGCTCTTCTTTGGTTATAGCAAAACCTTTCATTTGGCCATTGATATCGGCAAACCAAAGCCTTATAAACTTTACATCATTTTCTTTAACAGCTTTTAAAACATCTTTTTTGGTAAAATCTTTTCTGTTCATTTTACTCTCCTTTTCTTAAGATTTTTAAAATTTTGCTACTCTTTATTGTAGCAACCTTTTCCATTAAATCAAGCCTGGAACTAAAAATTCCTTTAGATTTAGATAAAAACCGGCTTTGGTAAGTTACTGCTTTGTTTGGTGGGCACCCACGGCGTGCTTAAAATAAAAAAAACCCTCAGCAAGCGAGCTATTTAATTAGCACATCTACCAAGGGCAACTTTGCCTATTAACATCACTGTTAAATAGAAGATAACACAGAAAAAAAATAATGTCAACTATTTTTTGAAAAAATGTAACCCCAAAGTGATAATGTCCCTTTATACCAAAGTAAGAATGTCCCCTTTTGAAATTGCTATAATGATCTTTTCAAAAGGAGGTTGTTATGGCAGAAGGAGGCATTATTACAATGAGGCAGGAAGAGCTAAGGCGATTACATATAGTTCAAAAGGTACTTGATAAGAAGCTAAAACAAGTAGAAGCAGCAGATAAACTGAACCTAAGCTATCGGCAAATAAAACGAATAATAAAAAGAATCAAAAAGGAAGGCGATAAGGGTGTAATTCATCGTCTAAGAGGCCAGCCTTCTAAAAGAAGGATACCAAATAAAATACGCACTAAAGTAATAGGTGTTTACAAAGATAAGTATAGAGATTTTGGCCCAACTTTAGCAAGCGAGATGTTCT
Source organism: Candidatus Omnitrophota bacterium (assembly GCA_021735445.1). Lineage (GTDB taxonomy): Bacteria > Omnitrophota > Gorgyraeia > Duberdicusellales > 4484-171 > PXAH01. The sequence goes on along the minus strand of JAIPHA010000010.1, from coordinate 85 downwards.
TTGAAAATGAAAAGATAACCTTAAGCGATGAAACTCTCAGAAATTGGCTGATAAAAGAAGGCCTCTGGCAACGCAGGCGAAAGCG
>JAIPHA010000029.1 GCA_021735445.1 Candidatus Omnitrophota bacterium | reverse complement strand
GGGAAAGATAAATAAAGAACAGAAGGATTTTTTGGAGATATCTAAAAGAAATGTAGACCGTCTGGCCCGTTTGATAAATGATGTTTTAGATGTCCAAAAATTGGGATCGGGGAAAATGGAGTTTAATTTCAAAAAAAGCAATATAAATAGTATACTTAAGGAAGTGTTTGAAACGATGAAGCCGCACGCAGCTAAAAAACAGCTTCAATTTAAGTTAAATCTTGACCAAAATATTCCGAAAATAGAAATTGATCAGGACAAGATTATTCAAGTTGTTACCAATTTGGTGAGTAATGCAATTAAATTTACCGAGAAAGGATCAATAGCTATCAACAGTTTATTAGAAAAGAATGGAGTAAAGGTTTGGGTGGAAGACACCGGCCCGGGGATAAAAAAAGAAGATATACCGAAATTGTTTAATACTTTCCAGCAGCTTCAGACGGGCAAAGGGCGGAAAACCGGTGGTACCGGCTTAGGATTGGCAATATCTAAGGATATAATCAACAAGCACCGAGGTAAGATATGGGTGGAGTCAGAATTGGGCCGGGGTTCAAAATTTATTTTTTTGTTGCCAATTAAAGAAAGGCGCGCTTAAAAGAAGAGCGAAGATGAGCAAAAAGATTTTAATCGTAGACGATGAGCCGGATATTTTAAAAATTGTAATTTTCCGGCTTAAAACAAAGGGTTATCAAACAATTAGCGCGAGAAGCGGGGAAAATGCGCTTCAATTGTTGGCCGGGAACAGGCCCGATCTAATCATTCTGGATTTACGCCTGCCCGGAATTAACGGGGACGAGGTTTGCCGAAAAATTAAAGCAGATGAAAAATTAAAAGATATACCAGTAATTTTATTAACGGCATCTACCGGCCAGGATATTGAAAAATTATCCCAAGGGATAGGCGCGGTCGATTTTATCCGAAAGCCTTTTGATAGCCAAAATTTTATCAATAAAGTAGAGAACATTTTTCGGGAGAAATAGTAATTAATTTTTAAATAAAATCCTTTACAATTACCCCAAAGAGGGTACAATTGTAAGAGAAGTTAGTTCTTTGACACGGAAAAGAGAGGAGGATCGGAAATCAAGGAGAAAGAAAGTATGGAAGAAAACAAGAAAATTTACATTGGCAATTTGAATTACGACACTACAAAAGAAGATTTGCAAAAAGCAATCGAAGAAGCTGGTGCAACACCTACAGATGTAACTGTTATTAGTGATAAGTACACCGGCAGGTCAAAAGGTTTCGGCTTTGCAGAGTTTGAAACAGATGAAGATACTCAGAAAGTAATCGAAGCTTTAGACGGAAAAGAGATAGCAGGCAGAAATTTAAAAGTAAATAAAGCCCGGCCCAGAAAACCACGTAATGATAACTTTGGTTCTGGCCGTCGCTTCTAACAAGTAAACAAGTAAACAAAAGAAAATAGATCCGATACTCTCATTAGTGTTTCAAAAGGGGCAGTAAATTAATTTACTGCCCCTTTTTTATTCTGATCCTATCATCAATAGAGCCCTTAATTGCTATAATTGTTGTTGTTTTTATGATAAAATATTGTTAGAAAATAGTATGAAAAAGCCAAAAATAGAATATCCCTGTTCTTGGGAATATAAAATTATCGGAAAAAATCAAGAAATACTTGAAGCCGTGGTTGCTGAAGTAATAAACGACAGAGAATACGGTCTGGTTATATCTAAGAAAAGTAAAACCGGTAAATATCTTTCTCTAGAAGTGAAAACGAGGGTTTTAGATGAATCTGACCGGAATAAGATTTTCTCTGATTTTAGCAATCATTCCGAAGTGAAAATGGTGTTGTAAGGTAAGTTATTCATTTAAGAATCACTTTGTGATTTAAAGCAGGAAATTCTTGATTAAAAGATAACTATGAAAGAAAAAATAGCCATTGTCGGTGCGGGAGTTGGAGGGTTAGCTACCGCGGCAAGGCTTAGCTATTTAGGCTATGACCTGGAAGTTTATGAAAAACTTCCAGAGTGTGGCGGGAGGGCTCATTTAATTGAGGATAGAGGGTTTAAATTTGATACCGGCCCTTCTTTTGTGTTAATGCCTGATTTCTTTAAGGAAGTTTTTGAGTTTTGTAAAAAAGATATATCCGATTATCTTAGCCTGGTTACCCTAGATACTAATTATAAGATATTTTATCCAGATGGAAAAACTTTAACTATTTACCAGGATAAAGCTAAAACGGAATCAGAGTTAGAGAAAATAGAACCCGGTGCGAGCCTTGGCTATAATAAATTCCTTCAAGCCACTGAAAAAATTTACCAATCCGTTAAACCCCTGCTTTATCGTTGTTTTTCCAAGGCTGACTTGCTTAGGCCTTCTACTTGGGCTCTTATCAAAAAGCTAAATATCGGTAAAACTTATTGGCAGCTTGCTAAAAAATATTTTAAGAGTCCAGAGCTCTGCTATGCTTTTACTTTTGAGGCGATGTTTATCGGGGTCTCTCCTTTCTCTACGCCATCATTTTATAGTGTTATAACTTATTCAGATCATGTAGAAAAAATACGCCACCCGATGGGGGGAATGTACCAAATACCCCTGGCCTTAGAAAAGATGGCCAAAGAGTTTGGAGCCAAGTTTCATTATAACTTTGAAGTAGATAAGATAAAAAAAGAAGATAGATTTTTGATTATGTCTGGAGAAAAAAAGAAATCAGCAGATAAAGTTATTGTTAATGCAGATTGGCCATACACCAATCAAGGCATTTTAAAAAGGAAAATAGCTAAGCTTAAATATTCATGTTCAGTTTACCTTATTTATCTTGGCCTTATTGAAAAGGTAGAGGCCTTAGAACACCATAATTTATTTTTTGCAAAAGATTTGCCCAAAAACCTGGCTGATATTTTTACTAACTCTAAGGTTCCTGATGACCCTTCGTTTTACATTCATGTACCGACCCGCACTGATCCAGGTTTGGCTCCCCAGGGAAAAGATATTGCTTATATTTTGGTGCCTGTGCCGAATTTAGAAAAAAAATATTACTTTAAAGACCATGAAGAGATGATTAGAGATACAATCTTTAATCTTGTAAAAGATAAGTTAGGCGTGGATCTTAGGGATTTAATTGAGGTCGAGCATCGCTTCTATCCAGATGATTTCATAGAAAGATATAACATCTTAAATGCAGCTACTTTTGGCCTTTCGCACAACTTCTTCCAGAGCGCATTTTTTAGGCCGACCAACTTTGACTCAAAGCTTAAGGGGCTTTATCATGTAGGGGCAAGTACTCAACCAGGCGGGGGGCTCCCTACTGTTTTGGCGAGTTCTAAAATCGTAACCGACTTGATAGCTTCCGGCCGGTTTTAGCAAATATTTTTAAGTTTATTGACTACAGAGTGTATAATATTTTCCGGGGTGGAGGCTCCCGCGGTTATTCCCACCGATTTTACATCCTTAAACCAACCAGGATTAATTTTTTTATCATTTTCTATCCAGTAAGTCCTGGGGTTTATTTTTTTCGATATTTGATAGAGCCTTTTAGTGTTGGCGCTTGCCTTTGAGCCAATAACTAAAATCAAGTCATTATCATAAGGCATTGTTTTTACTTCATTTTGCTTTTGGCGGGTTGGTTTACAGATTGTATCTATAAATTCTAAATGGGGGATGTATCTTTTTATTTTGCAAATAATATCTTTTACTTCATCGATATTTTGAGTTGATTGGCTGATTACAGCTGCTTTTTTTAAATTTCTAAACATCCTTTTTCCTATTTTGGCTTTTGGGCTCAACACCAGGGGATTTTTATCCAGTTGCCCCACTATGCCTTGTACTTCCTCATGTTTTTTGTCTCCAATGATAATTATCTTATAACCTTTTTTTTGGTATTTTTTAGCGATTTGATGGATTTCTTTTACCATTGGGCAAGTTGCATCAATAATTTTATAGCCGAGTTTTTTTGCTTTTTGATATATTGCATTCGGCGCTCCATGGGCGCGGATAAGCAGCGTCTTGTTTTCTCCTTTAGTTAATTTATCGATTTTTTTAATCCCTGTTTTTTTAATCTGTTTAACAACCTCTTCGTTGTGGACTATGTCGCCAAGCATGTCAATTTTAGCAGAACTTTTTGCAGCCTTATCGGCGATAGCCAGGGCTCTTTTGACTCCCAGGCAAAAACCGGCTGATTTTGCAATGTTTATTTTCATAGGTATTTAAAGCTAAATATGGTTGATAAGCTAATTAATATTTTATCTAAGATAGAAGTGTAGGCCCTTTTTTTAAAAATATTATATTTATTTTCTTCAATTTTATCAAGTATAGCCGCATAAAAATTTTTCATAAGATATACTGTCAACCGGCAACGGTATCCGGTTATTAACTTTATTCCTTTTTCTGAATCTTGGTAAAGTTTTCGGGCTTTGCCTATTTGGAATTTCATAAAATTGACAAAGTTATTGTCTACTATTTCTTTTTTCAGGGTATCTTGGCTGATATTAAATTTTTTGCATTCGTCTTTGGGAAGATAGATCCGGCCGCGCCTAAAATCTTCTTTTATATCCCGTAAAATATTGGTTAGCTGCATGGCAGTACCCAGCTTTATTGCATATTTTTTAGCGTTTTGGTTCTTAAATCCCAATACGTATAACATAATAAGCCCTACAACTCCCGCCACCTTGTAGCAATATTTGTAAAGTTGATCATAATTTGCATAGCTATTTTTTTCTAAATCCATCTCCATACCCTCATTTAAATAATCGAAATATTTTTTTGGTATATTGTAAAAGTTGATGGTTGCTCTAAAAGCAGAAAGCAGGCTTGAGTTGAGCGGCTGGAGCAAATAGGCAGCATTTATATTATTTTTAATTTGCTCTAATTTTTTTTTCTGGTTTTTTTCATTATTGTCTACGCTATCGTCGCTAATCCTGCAAATTGCATAGATAGCATAAGCGCCTTTTTTCTTTTGAGAGTTAAGCAAAATAGAGGCAAAATAGAAAGATTTTGCATTTTTTTTAGTTATTTTTTTTGCTAATTCGAACCCTTTATCAATTTTTGTGCCTTTTTTAAGCATGCCTTTATTTTAAGATTATGGGTAATATATGCAAGAAAAATTAGTTGATTTTGGAAGTGAGTGTTTTAAAATGATTATATGTCCGAGTACAGCTTAATTTTATTTTTTTCTTTGATTGGGCCTTTATTTTTAAGTTTCTATCCACCGCTTAATTTTTACCGTCACCTAAAACCGCTTTTTTTATCAATATTTTTTATCCTTATCTTGTTTGGCGGCTGGGATGTTTGGGCTACCCGCCGGGGCCATTGGTCTTTTGATCCCCAATCTATCTGGGGGCCGGAGATATGGAATCTTCCTGTTGAGGAAGTTCTTTTTTTTCTGGTTATTTCATTTTGTTCTATTTTTAGCTGGGAAGTTATTGTATTTTTTAAGAAAAAACTATGATGAAAGAATACACTTTAGTTAGTATTGGCTCTGTTTTTATTACGATTCTGTTAAACAAATTATTAAAAACAGGTTTGTTTAAAAGAATTGAGTATTATATTTATTTAATTTTTATCATAATTGGAGAGCTGGTAGTCAATGGTTTGATTACCGCAAAGGGCATAGTTAAGTATAATTCCAGATTTTTTATCGGGTTGCGTATTGGAAGCATTCCTTTAGAAGATTTTTTCTTTGGTTTTAGCATGGTAACCGCCACGATTATATTTTGGGAATTTTTTAAAAAACGATTTAGGCGGGAAAATAGTTATGAATAAGGTTAGCCGGGTTTTTTTATTTGTTTTTATCGGGATCATTACTTTAAATTTATGCTTTGGCCTGGATTGGATAAATTTACATAATCAGGCAGACAAAACCAACCTAGAGCAAGCCAGGAAGGATGTTTTGCAAAACCCCGATTCTATACCGGAATTATATACTTTAGCATTAACCTACCTTAATCAATATAATGCAAAAGAAGCAAAAAAAAGTTTTGAAAAGATTCTTAATCTAGACCCTTCTAATCTCTTGGCAAGATGGGGCCAAATTGAATCTTTGCGGCGCTTGCATCAATGCAGTAGCTGCATAAAAGAGCTGGAAAATATTATCAAAAAGAGGCCGGACTTTGCTCCTGCCTATATTACTCTTGCCTATCTTTACTATACAGATATGAATTTTGAAAAAACTTCAAAGCTTTGCTATAAAGTAATAAAGATGGGCAAAGATAAAGTAGATTCACCCAACTATTTACGGGCTTTAGGCCTTTTTGCTGGAGCAAAGGGGATGATTGCTCATTACGGAGGGCCTTTGTCTAAAGTTATCAACGGCCGTTCTGTAATGCCTTATTTAGAGAAGGCAAAAAAAATAGACCCGGATTCGCCAATTGTTTATTTTGGCCTGGGTAGCTATTATATGCTTATTCCTCCTATCTTTGGGAGGAACCTGGAAAAGTCTGAAAAATACCTCAAAAAGGCAATTAAGGCTGATCCAAAATTTGCCGATGTTTATGTAAGGCTTGCCCAGGTATATAGAGCCCAAGGCGATGAAGATAAATATAATAAATATATTAGCAAGGCCCTTGATATAGACCCGCAAAATAAGTTAGCCCTGGATATAAAAACACGAAAATGTGATTTTATTTGTATTAACTAAATTTATTATTTTTTAGTAAGTAAAGGAAGAAAATAGCCGGTTAAAGCTTTTTTGTAGCTTTCTTTTATTGAAAGAGTATCAAGAATTGCTTGGCTTTGCTTGATTAAGCCTTTGATCTCCTTTTTAGCTGAATCAAGGGCTTTTGATTGAAGGATAAGGTTTTGGATTAAGGTTAGATCAGTTTTATTAATTTGTTTTTTTAAAAACAAATTCTTAATTTTAACCTGTTGTTTTTTAGAGCTTTTATTATAAGCGTAAAATATGAGCAAGGTCTTTTTTGCTTCTTGCAAATCAGAAGTTTGTGATTTTCCCGTTTTTTTCTTATCTCCAAAAATTCCTAAAATGTCATCTTTTATTTGAAAAGCCCGCCCCAGATATCTTCCGTAAGCATTTATTTTATCCAGTTCTTTTCCCTTAACTCCCGCTAAAATTGCTCCGGTTGAGAGGGGGCAGGAGAAAGTGTAGAAGGCTGTCTTATAGTCATATATTTTATAGATATCACTTTTTTTAAGCTTATCAAGGGGCTTTATGCCGTTTATTAATTCGATAAATTCACCGGATCCGGTGAATATAGCCGCTTTGATAAAATTATGCAACGCTTTTTCTTTAAGCTGGAAATCTTCATTGATTGATAAAAAAGCGTCGATGGCTAAAGCATATATTATATCGCCGACAACAATACTTAAATCGCTGCCGTTGAATTTTGTTTGTTTGCTTTTTTTTAAATAGCTGTCAAACATTGCATGCATTGAGGGCTTGCCGCGCCTGGTGCCGGATTTATCTATTATATCGTCATGGACCAGCATGAAATTGTGAAGCAACTCTATAGAGAGAGCGCTCTGGTAAAGGCCGGAGACTGTTTTATCCTTATAACCTTTATAGCCGGTTATAAATAAAATCGGCCGGATTCGCTTACCCTCTCTTAGGCTAAAATCTTTAATTTTTTCAAAAAGAATTGGCGAAATAGAGGATAGTGAATACTTTTTATTTAGCTGAGCTATAAAAGCGGAAAGGTTATTATCTATTTCCTTTTTTATTTTTAAAAACATCAAATTATGATAGCATATTAGGAGAATAAAACAATCAAATATTGATCAACGAATGCAGATAGCCATCAACGAATATGCTAATTTGTACGAATTTACGAATTAGTATAAATGTATAATTCAAGAGATGTGTTTACAAATACTCAAGAAACAAAATTTTTTCGCACTGGTATGATTTTTTCTCTAAGTTTTAGCTGGAAACACAGAAAAATGCCTAAAAATCTCCTCCCAGCGCTCCGCGGCTCGTCGATTTTTTTAACGGCA
>JAIPHA010000001.1 GCA_021735445.1 Candidatus Omnitrophota bacterium | reverse complement strand
CCGGGCTCTTGGAATCCATAAGTTTATTTTATTTTCTCACAACCCACAAGCGCAGAATAGGTTCAAAATCTTTTCCTATCTTTACAGGCACCTTATAAGCCCCTAACTTATCAATAGGTTTTTCTAAAGAGATCTTATCTTTAGGTAACTCTATCTCTTCCTTTTCCTTTAATAACTTCAAAATTTGCGCTTGGCCAATATTTCCGTAAAGAGTATCATCGTCTTTGGCTTCGGTAGTAATGGTCAAAGATAAGTCTTCGATTTTCTTGCTTAAATTAGCCAGGCCCTCTTCTTTTTTCTTTTCTTTCTTGGCCCTTTCGGATTTTAGCTGGTCAACTTTTTTTAAGTTTCCCGGCGTAACCGGTAAAGCTATCTTCTTAGGGATAAGATAATTTCGCCCGTAACCATCTTTGACTTGGGCCAGATCCCCTTCCTTGCCTAAATTTTCCACACTTTTAAGAAGAATAATTTTCATAGATTTTTGCCCCTCCCTTACTTAACTACATAAGGTAATAAATTCAAAAATCTCGCCCTCTGAATTTCTTTAGTCAGCTTGCGTTGATGTTTTGCGCAAACTCCGGTAATCCGGCGAGATTTTATTTTGCCTCGGTTGGTAAGATATTTTTTTACCAAATCGATATCTTTATAATCGATCCCCAATTCCTTTTTACAAAATATACAATTTTTCTTAAACCGGGTTATCTTTTGCCTGCTTTGCTTTTTACTTTTTTTAGCCATATTATATCGCCTCTCCTAAGTTATTATCTTCGTCTTCTAAATTAACTACTTTCTCAGTTTCTTTTTTTTCTGGCTCAGCTTGGCTCTGAGAACCGCCTTGCGGTAAAAACTGAATATTAGTTGCCACCACCTCAATCACATTTCTTTTCTGGCCCTGTTGATTTTCCCAGCTGCGAAACTGCAACCTGCCTTCGACCAAAATCAACCTTCCTTTCTGGAGGTATTGGTTGGAAACTTCTGCCATCTGGCTCCAAACAACCACATTTACAAAGCAGGTATCTTGCTGGCTCTGGCCATCTTTAGATTTATAAACTCTGTTAACTGCCAATCCAAGAGTTGTAACCGGAGTTCCTCCGGGAGTATAACGTAACTCAGGGTCTCTGGTTAAATTACCTAATAAAAACACCTTATTTAAACTCGCCATAGTTTTCCTCCTCTAATTAACCAATCAACTAGATTACATTTTGCTTTCTGGTATATTTACCTTATCGTTTTCTTTATTCAAAATAAGGCTTCTTAAAATGTTCTCTTCCAGCCTTATAACCTCTTTTAAATCATCAAGTTCTTCTGTAGGTAAAATAAACTCGATCAACCAATAAGAACCCTTATAATATTTAGTTCTCTCTGCTCCTTTACTTCTTAAAAAATAATGAAAATCGCGTAAATTCCGCCAAACAACAGATTTTTTTACCTGTCCTTTAAGTTCTTTAATTTTCTCTCCAATCTGATTAGCCACCTTTTCCCGCTCAGCTTCCGGGATGTCCGGCCTCAAAATAAGCATACATTCATAATTACGCTCCACTCTAACCTCCTATTAATCAATCCTAATCGTTTTTTCTTCTTTATCCTTAAACCACTCTAAGGAAACCTCTGCTGCTTTATCAAGAATTGTTTTTAATTTTCCTTTTTCTTCTTGCGAAAAATCGGATAAAATATAATCAGCCAAATCTCTCTCGGCTGGCTTGCCTACTCCAATTCTTAACCGGCTAATTTCTTTTGTTCCCAGCATATTGATTATCGATTCCATGCCTCTCTGCCCGCCGGCGGATCCGCTTTTTTTTACCCTTAACACTCCAAAATTCAAATCAGCATCATCATAAATAATCAGCAAATCTCGAAGCCCGGCTCGATGCTTAGCCATAACCTTCTCCAGGCAAAACCCAGAATTGTTCATATATGTCTTGGGCTTAACCAAGAGAAAACAGCCCGAAGCTGTTTTTAACTCACCTAGCCAAGATTTTAAGCGAATACTTCTTTTTAGCTTTATATGGTAATCGCGTGCCAGCCGGTCAATAACTTTAAAACCTATATTATGCCTATTTTCTGAATATTTCTTGCCTGGATTACCTAACCCTGCTATGATTTTCAATGGCATCTTTGCTGTTAAAGGAAAAAATTATTTCTCTCCCTGGCCTTCTTTTTTACCGCTTTCTTTTTCTGGTTTGCCTTCAGCCTGTTGGCCCTCTTTTTCTTCTCCGGCTTCTTCCTTTTTCTCCTTTATTACTTCTGGTTCACCCGGAGCCTCCTCGGCCAGCTCCTCTTCTTCGGGTTCTTCTTCTTTCTTAACCACCAGGGTCGCAATAGTTGCCGTTGGCTCTGTTACTATTTCCACACCTTCCGGAGATGGAATATTTTCCACATGGAGCGAATGTCCGATTTCAAGCCCGGAAATATCAACCTCGATATTTTCCGGAATATTCAAAGGAAATCCTTCAACTTCTACCTCTCTTAATATCTGCTCAAGCACCGCACCTTCCTCTTTACCCTGGGCCTCGCCCTTTAGCACCAGAGGGATATGAACTGTAATTTTTTTCTTCAGAGATACTTTGAGCAAATCGATATGGATTACCTTATCTGTTAAAGGATGATACTGAACATCTTTAACTAAAACCGGAATTGAATCTGATTCCTTACTTCCCTCGATAGTTAAATCTATAACCGTACTTTCGGAAAAATGGATATCCCTTAACAACTTAAACCCATCGGAAGGAATGCTTATTGCGTTATTAAAATCTTTTCCGTAAATTACAGCCGGGATAAATCCCCCGTCCCTTAATTTCTTAGCGGCTTGCTTGCCGTTTTCTTGGCGTTTTTTTACTGTTACCTGAAGCCTCTCCATCTTTTACTCCTCCTTTAACTTCCTGTTGTATCGAAAAGAACACTGATTGACTTTTCAAAATGGATTCTTTTGATAGCATCCGCAAAAAGACTATCTAAAGAAACAACTTTTATTTTTTCTTGTTTTTTTTCTTCCGGCAAAGGTATTGAATCGGTAATAACTAACGAATCTATCCTTGAATCCTTTATCTTATCAACCGCATGATTAGATAAAATCCCATGGCTTATCGCGGCAAAAATATTTTTAGCGCCCTCCTTTTTAAGGGCTGCGGCTCCATTAACCAAGGAAGAACCTGTAGCAATTATATCATCTACCAATAATACATTTTTGTCTTTGACATCGCCCAAAATATGCATAACCTCTGTCGATTCCGGGGATTTGCGCCTTTTATCAACTATAGCTAAATCCGCGCCGAAACGCTTAGCATAAGCCCTGGCCATTTTTATCCCTCCCACATCGGGTGAAACAATTACCAAATCTTCTATTTTATTCTGCTTAAAATATTCAAAAAAACCGTTTATCGCGTATAAATGATCCAGGGGAATATCAAAAAAGCCCTGAATTTGGCCGGCATGCAAATCTAAAGTTAATACCCGGTTGGCTCCGGAACTTGCTAAAATATTAGCTGCCAACTTTGCGGTTATAGGTACCCTCGGCCGGTCTTTCCTGTCTTGACGAGCATAACCAAAATAAGGAATCACTGCCGTTATCCGCTGGGCAGAAGCGCGCCGGGCCGCATCCAGCATAACCAAAAGCTCCATTAAATTTTCGTTAACCGGCGGGCAAGTGGATTGAATTAAAAATACATCTTTTCCTCTTACGTTTTCTTCCAGCTGAATCCTCACCTCTCCGTCGCTAAAACGTGAAATCTTTGCCTTAGCTAATTCTGTGTCCAATTTCCGGCAAATTTTTTCACTTAAAGACCGGTTAGAACTTCCGCTAAAAACTACTAGCTTATCCATTTCTACTCCTTACCTTTTAGTTGACGGGCTGGAACCCCGGCAACTACTTGTCCTTTTTTAACATTTTTAGTTACAACGGATCCCGCGCCGGTTTTTGCCTTTTTACCCACGGTCACCGGAGCAACCAAAACTGTATCACAACCGATAAAAGAACCTTTTTCAATATAGGTTTTATTTTTGCTTTTCCCGTTATAGTTAGCTACAACAGTCCCGGCTCCGATATTTACACCGTCAGAAACATAACTATCGCCGAGATAGCCAAAATGCTTAGCTCTGACATTTTTGCCTAAGTGAGAACGGTTAATCTCTAAAAAATTACCTACTTGAGTATGATTATTGATTCGGCTGTCACCCCGGATATGGAGAAAAGGCCCCACCGAACAATTGCTGCCAATTATAGCACCTTTCTCAATAAAGGTAAAGGGATAAATGGTAGTGTTTTTACCTATCTTCACTGATTCCTGGATTATTGTTGTCATCGGGCTCACAACCGTAATCCCTCTTCGGGTTAATTCAGCGATAATCCTTTTTCGTATATTTTCTTCGGCAAATTGCAGCTCAAAAAGATTATTTATCCCGGCCGCCTCGGAAGAATCTTTTCCCAGATAGGAATCTATTTTTTTACCCTGGTTATAAAAAATCTCGACAATATCGGTAAGAAAATACTCTTTTTTCCGCTTATTTTTCTTAATCTTTTTTATATCTGCGGATAATTCCTTTTTTACAAAATAATAGGTGCCGCTATTAACCCTATCGGATCCAGCGGTTTCTTTTTTCCCTTTTCCGGCAATTTTTTCTTCTATAGCTTTTACCTTACCTTTATTATTATAGATAATTGTTCCCAGTTGATTTTGCTTATCCATAAAAGTAGTAAAAATACAGCAATCCAGGCGTTTTCTCCTGGAAAAAGATAAAAACGAAGAAAGGGTCTTTGACCTTATCAACGGATTATCCCCACAGGTAACTAAAATTTCCCCGTATCTTGCCTTAGTTAAAGCGGCTTTGACAGCATCGGCGGTACCGAGCATCTGAGCTTGTTTCACAAACTTAATTCTACCGGATAAGCGGGGCAATTGATTAGCAGAAATTTCTTTTATTTTACTTTTAACCAAATCATCCTTATACCCGAGAACCACCACTATCTCTTTGATACTCTTTATCTTAGACAGCTGCTTTAGGACATAATAGATAAGCGGCTGGCCGCAGACTTCGCTTAAAACTTTCGGCCAAAGACTTTTCATCCTTTTACCCTTACCGGCGGCTAAAACTATCGCTGTTGTTTTGTTCATATATAAATTAATTAATTGAGTAGTTAATAAAAGCAACCCACATTATACCAATAATCTTTCCAAATACAAGAGCCGCACCAACTAAAAAGGGGTCACACCTATTTAATTTTTACCGGCCTTCCCCTTCCCCTTACTTTAAGTGTTATCTTGAGCTTTTTCTCTATTTTATCAATGAATTCATCGGTACCTAATATTTTTCCTTGCTGCAAAACATCTCTTATTTGTTTAATCTCTTTCCCCTTTATCCCTTCTTCTACAAAGCCCCGGTAATCTTTTTTCCTTTCTTTGATTATATCCTTGTTAATTTTATCATCTTTATCGTCTTTAAGGTGGTTTCTTGCGCTTGAATATTGGTAACCAGTAGGATCATTTACCATATTAGCCCGCACCGGATTTAGTTCGATATAGCGGGCTACTGTCCATTCGTAGTCAGGATCAACTAAATGCATTTTATATCTGTTCTCCCATAATTTGCCGCTTCTTTTATATTGACGATTAATGTATTGAGTATGATATTGACTAATAGATTTCATAAATTTTATCATTCCTTCTTTGCTATCAGGGTATACAAGCAGATGCAGATGATTGTCCATAAGGCAATAGGCTCCGATGTACGCCTTGTATTCTTTGCTGTATTTTTTAAGATTTTGACAAAAAAATTGCTTGTCTTTGCTGTTAAAAAATATCTGCTGACGATTATTCCCTCTTTGCATAGCGTGGTGGGCAACCTTTGGAATTATGTAGCGAACTTGTCGAGGCATGAAAAAATTATATGGCCGAAGATAGCGCTTGTCAACGAATTAATTAGGTGTGACCCCTTTTTCGGGATGGTTGCCCGGCCTGGGCTCGAACCAGGTAAGTTTGCCCCGTTAAAACCAAACGTGCAAACAGCAAACTTCCCTGTCGTGGGTTTAAAGAACGTGGTTGCCCGGCCTGGGCTCGAACCAGGAATCTCAGCTCCAAAAGCTGGTGTGTTACCATTACACCACCGGGCAAAAGATAAACTCTAAGCACTAAATCCTAAATAAACTAAAACCCAAAAATCAAATATAGAAAACTATTCGTAATTAAGGGCTATTCTGAGGAAGGGATTGACTCCTCATCTTTAGATTCTTCTTGAACCTGTTGTTGCTCGTCTGATTGCTGCTGCGGCGCTTCTTCTTGAGAAGCCATTTTCTTTTTATCATGATAAGCATCCAAAACTTTACTTTGCAAATAATCCCGAAACTGCTGATTAATCGGATGAGCTAAATCCTGATGTATAGACTGCCGATTCTGAACGGATTCTTTCGGCGGCGGAATCTGAGCGCCACAATTACTGCAATACTTGCTGCCCATCTCAACCTTTTTACCACAACGAGGGCAAAATTGTTTTACTTTCCTTGCCGGCATTGCTACAAAAAGGCCGTTATTACCTTCGATAACTTTAATATTCCTTACCACAAACGAATTATCAAAAGTAACAGTAGCATAAGATTTTAGGCGCCTGCCTTCATGCTCTCTAAGAGAAATTCTAACCTCTGTAATCTCCATGTACTACCTCCTTTAATAAGACTTGCCCTCGATAAGCCTAATTCTAATTTGCCTTTTTTAAAACGTTTGGACTTTATAGATTATCCAATCATCCGGCAGATTGCTTTTAACCTCTTTATAACTTCTTGCGCCAATTGTATAAAAAGCGCCGCCGCTGCCTGTCATCAAGGCAACCATCTTTCCTTTATTTAAAACCGCTTTTACTCTGGCCAGCTTTTCATAAAGAGAAAAAGCGCTTTTTTCTAAACAATTGTAAACTCCCTTTTTTAAGAAAGAGCAATCTGCATTCTTTAAGGAATACTTCAATATATTAACACTACTAAAAAACCTTGTCAATTTAGCTTTATTGTTTTCATAAACTTTTTTAGTCGAAACAAAAACTTTAGGCCAAACAATAAAATGATTTAATTTAATTTTGCTAAATAAAGGCTCTACTTTTTGGCCCCGCCCTGTTAAAAAAGCAAACTTAGAATCAGATAAAAAAAAGTTTACATCACTGCCTAGTTTTTCACCTATTTCATATAATTTTTCTCTGGAAAAATTGAGATTAGCTAAACTTTTTATACCTAAAAGCAGAGAAGCGGCATTCGAAGAACCTCCGCCTAAACCTGCGCCAATAGGAATGTTTTTTTCTAAATAAATATTAAAACCAAAAGGAAGGCCAAACTCTTTTTTGATTAATTCCGCAGCTTTGTAGCATAAATTTTCTTTTGTTTCTAATTTTTTATTATTGCTGCTAATATTGATAACCGGACGGGAATTAATTGTGATCTCAAGTTTGTCAAACAAAGATATTCTTTCGACCACCGTTTCCAGACGATGATAGCCACCGGGGTATTTACCAACTATATTTAGGTATAAATTAATTTTGGCGGGGCTTAATAATTCTACCTTACTTTTGAAGAAACTTTTTTGTTTTTTTTGCGATATTATCAGCTGTGAGTCCATAGTATTTCAACAACTCGTTTGGAGATCCAGACTGCCCGAAACGATTTTCAATACCGACCTTTTCTACTTCCAAAGGATATTTATTAACCAGTATTTCAGCTACCGTTGAATACAGGCCGCCAATAGTCTGATGTTCTTCGCAAACTACTATTTTCTTATGAGTTTTAGCCAGCTTTATTATAAAATCTTGATCAGGCGGCTTAATCGTGTGTATATTGGCTACACTTGCAGAGATTCCCTGCTCTTTTAAAATTTCAGCAGCATCCAGAGAAGGCTTCACCATAATACCGCAAGAAATAATAGCGACATCTTTGCCTTTACGAAGAAGATAGCCTTTACCTAAAGAAAACTTCTTCCTTTTTTCCAAACTAGAAACTTTAGAGCGGCCCAGGCGGATATAAAACGGTCCCGGTGTTTTGTAAGCGGCCAAGATAGCCTCTTTGGCTTCCGGCGCGTCAGCAGGAATAATAATTTTCATATTGGGAATTGCCCGAAAAAGGTTGATATCCTCTATGGCTTGATGTGAGGCTCCATCTTCGCCAACGGTAATCCCGCCGTGGGTAGCCACAATTTTAACATTCAAATTACTGTAAGATATTGTGTTTCTTACCTGGTCAAAAGCCCTGGCGGTTGCAAACATAGCAAACGTAGAAGCAAAAACAACCTTGCCGCAACGAGCCAATCCGGCAGCGGTAGCCATCATATTTTGCTCAGCTACTCCAAAGTTAAAAAACCTTTCGGGAAATTCTTTACCAAAGCGGGCTGTCCGGGTTGAACCGGAAAGATCCGCATCCAAAACAACCAGATCAGGGTCTTTTTTGCCTAATTCAATTAAAACCTTTCCGTAAATATCCCTCGCATAAAGTTTATCCACTTAAAACCATCCTTTATAGATTTTTTTCACTTTCTTCGATATCCTTCAACTCTTCCAGAGCAATTTCTTTTTCTTTTTCCACAGGAGCCCTGCCATGAAAATCAACCACATGCTCCATGAAAGATACTCCTTTGCCTTTAACTGTCCGGGCAATAATCACAGTCGGTTTCATCTTTATCGATTCTGCTTGCCCGAAAGCATAAAGCAGTTCTTCAATGTTATGCCCGTCACACTGGATAACATGCCAGCCAAAAGACTCCCACTTGTTAACCAAAGGTTCTAAATTCATTATTTCTTCTGTCCGGCCGTCTATCTGGAATCCATTAAAATCAACGATAGCACATAGATTGTCTACTTTAAAATGAGCGGCTGCCATCGCTGCTTCCCAGACATTGCCTTCTTGAATCTCTCCATCGCCCATAAGGCAGTAAACCCGGTAATCCTTTTTATCAAGCCGGCCGGCTAAAGCCATTCCTAAAGATACAGACAACCCCTGCCCCAAAGAACCACTAGCTACCTCAACCCCCGGCGTCCTTCTGTCCGGATGGCCTTGCAGTAATGCTCCAACTTTACGTAAATTTTTGAATTCAGCAGGCGGAAAATAACCGGATAAACCTAAGGCCGCATACAAAGCCGGGCAGCAATGCCCTTTAGAAAGATGAAACTTATCTCTCTGGCTCCATTCCGGGTCTTTCGGGTTATGCTTTAAAATATCAAAGTAAAGGCAAGCAATTATATCAGTGGCAGAAAGCGAACCTCCGGGATGTCCTGAGCCGGCTTCCGCCAGCATCTCAACGATAGCCCTGCGCATAAGATTAGCTTTATTCTTTATTCTTTTGATTCTCTTTTTCATACCTTTCTATTTCCTCTTTTAATTGGTGATAATCGGGAAACCTTTTTAGGCCCTCTTTATAAATTGCCAACCCTTTTTCGGTTTCATCCAACTTCATATAAACCTTCCCCAAATGTTGATAAATTTCCGGATCCTGAGTGTAACTTATGGCTTGCTCTATATATTTTTTGGCCCTTTCCAGTTTCCCTTTTTTAAAATATACCCAACCCAAACTGTCTAGGTAAGCCCCGTTACGGGGTTCGGCCTTCAAAGCCTTTTTAATCATCCTTTCAGCTTGATCCAACTTAACTCCCTTTTCCGCATAGCTGTAGCCTAAAGCGTTTAAGATAGGAGCGTGGGACGGGTTAATTGCAAGCCCCCGCTTCCAAATTTCTTTGGCTTTTCGTTCTTTGCCGATTTCATCATAAAGATAGCCAAGCCAAAAAAACGCTTCTAGATTATCGGGTTTATTCTCAAGAATTTTTTCATATAAAGCGATAGCTTCCTTAGGCTTTCTCTTATAAAGATAAAATTGAGCCAAATAAGAAGAAATGGTCATATCCTTAGGTTTCTTCTGATGCGCCTTTTCCAAAAAATCCTTATATTCTTCCTCCAGCTTTTCCTCCTGGCCTTGAGAAGAATAGATAAAGATTAAGGCTAAATAGGTATTTAAATTATCCGGGTCTATTCCTTTGGCTTTTTTTAAAAGCTCCTCTGCTTGGCCTATTTTTTTCTCTTGAAGCAAAATTGTTGCGATTTTAAGATAAAGATAAGCCGAATCAGGAGCCTTGTCTTTTGCCGCATTTAGATAGTTTTTAGCTAAAGAAAAATTACCTTGCTGCATACAATAAACACCTTTGAGATAATCAGAATATAACGACTGATTAGATGAATAACCGTAAGAAAAAAAGGTAGGAGCAATAAATGATAAGATAATTAAAAATGTTAAAAAAAATCTCATCTATCTAAATTATTTTTTGGTTTTATGTCTTTGTTTCTTTCTTCTCTTCTTGTACCAATGTCTCTTTACTTTTTTCTTTTTCTTCTTTCTGCCACAGGGCATATTTCCACCTCACCTATTATTTTTTAATAAAGTACTTTGTTTAAAGGGTATTCTATTATTCCCTGAGCGCCATTATCTTTAAGCAAAGGAATAATCTTGCGCACGTCTTTTTCTTCCAAGATAACTTCACAAGCAACCCAATTCTTTAAAGCCAAAGAAGAAATAGTGGGTTTTTTCAAAGCCGGTAATAAAGAAATTATCTTATCTATGTCTTTTTCCCGGACATTTAATTTAAGCCCAACTTTATCTCTGGCCTCCAAGGCTGCCTCCAACAATAATAAAAGATCATCAATCTTTTTTTTCTTTTCCTCATCTTTATAAGAACTTTTATTGGCAATAAATTTAGTCACGGATTCACAAATCGTCTCTATCTCCTTTAATCCGTTAGCCCGCAAACTTTGGCCGGTTTCGGTTAACTCAACTATCGCATCGACCAGCCCGCTTTTTACCTTCACCTCGGTTGCTCCCCAGCTAAACTCAACTTCCAGATTAATTTTTTTTGTTTTGAAAAACCTTTTTGTATACCTGACCAATTCAGTGGCCACTCTTTTTCCTTTTAGCTGGTTTATTTTTTTAATTTTTGAATCCTGGCTGACTGCAACCACCCATCTTACCGGGTTAGAGGTCCTTTTTGCATACATCAGCTCAGAAAGGCGCAAAACTTTAGAGTTATTTTCCAGAATCCAATCTTCACCGGTTATTCCGCAATCAAGAACGCCTTCCTCCACATAGCGAGACATATCCTGAGCTCTAACTAAAACAGGTTGCAGCTGCGAATCGTCTATAGAAGGAAAATAAGAACGGCTGTTGGCGTAAATATTAAACCCTGCTTTGGCAAAAACCTCTATAGTCTTTTTTTGTAAACTTCCTTTGGGTATTCCTATTTTAACTTTTTTCATTCCTTCTCCTAATATATTTATTTACTTTAAGAAAGGCCTCAAATTATACAATGTCACCAACCGGTTGTAAAGAAAAATAATACCATAAATCCTAAAGAAAGCAAGCCGCAACCGGCTTAAAACAGATATCTTTATTTTTACCTAATTGCAAGCAACATCTCAAGGATATTAAAAATATAACCGGTAAATATTATTCCTGCGGTTGTAATCCCGAAAAATATAACAATCAACTTCAGTTTCATTCCCTGACGCAAAATCACAGCCTCGGGAAAACTCAAAGCAGAAGTAGCCATCATAAAGGCTAAAGCCGTCCCCAAAGGAATACCTTTTCGAAATAAAGCAACCGCCACCGGAACAATCGCTGCGCAATTACTATACATCGGAACCCCAAAGAGAGTCGCAAGAGGAACTCCTAAAAAACCAGTCCTCTCAATAGCTGACTGGATGAACTCTCCGGGTATGTAATTATGGATTACCGCTCCCAGCCCTACGCCGGCCATAATCCACAACCATAGCCTTTTGATTATTGTTTTTGCTTCAGATACACCGAATAAAATTCTTTGTTTTATGTTATCATATTTTTTATCCGGCAGATTCTCCGGATCCAGGGCAAGATTCTGGGAATCAATATACTTCTCCAGCTTCATCCGCCCTAAAATATGGCCTGAAAATATTCCGATAAATAAACCGCTGGCTACATACAAAACGGTTATCTTCCAACCAAAGAAACCAAGCATTAAAACTACTAAATACTCATTAATCAAAGGTGAAGTAATTAAAAAAGAAAGAGCCACCCCCAAAGGAACGCCGCCTTTTAGAAAACCTAAAAAGATAGGTATAGATGAGCAAGAACAAAAAGGGGTAGTCGCTCCAAAAAGCGACGCGAAAAAATGCCCTTTTATTTTTTTGCCAGCCAGCCATTTCTTTATCTTTGCCCGGCCGATAAAACTACGCAAAAACCCTACAAAAGAAATCATTATAAAAAGCAAAAATAAGATTTTCAGCGTATCATAGATAAAAAAATGAAGAGCTTCGCCGGCCCGGGAGGCTGAATCCAGCCCCAACAGCGAATAAATTAACCAATCAATAATTTGAGTTAACATTTATTGTTTTATCCTTTTGGCAAAAACCAATAAGCGAAAAGATTAAATCGAAATAGAAAAAAACTCTCTTATTCCGGATATGATTAAATTTGAACCGATAGCGCCCACGATAAAACCATTAAGGCGCAAGAACATTCCCATCGTTTTATCGAAAGCAACTTTTAACCTTTCTTTAAACAAGCTGTATTTTAAAATAGTCAGAAAAAAAACCAGACTGATATGAATAACCATAGTTACAGTAATTATCCCCGAAGCCACAAAAGGATGAAACCTGTTTCCGATAATAATACATAATGATATGGTTGCCGCCCCTACCATAAAAGGAAGCGCAATCTCTGCCGCTAAATCATCAAGGCTCCCTTTTAAGGTAAAAAATGATTTTTTTCCCTGAATTATAAAAATTAATGCGTAAGCGGTTATCACCACTCCTCCAAAAATCTTAAAAGAAGAAAAGTCGATAACTAAAATTTTTTCAAATATTACCCTCCCAAACAAGGCAAAACCCAAAAAAATAAGCAGCGACAACCCTCCCGCTTTGACTAAAACCATTAAATAATCCCTGCGGTTAAGATCTTTAGCTATTGGATTTAGGTAAATAAACAAAGCAAAGGGATTCAACAATACCAAAAATGAAATTATAAATTGTATCATTTAAACCTCGTTTTTTAATTTTTTCTTATGCCTTGACGGTTATTATATATGATATAAAATTAAATTCAAATCAAATGCGAATAAAGATAATTTTTAAAGGAGGGCCAATATGGCTAAAAAAGCAATAGTTTTATTAGCGGAAGGGTTCGAAGAAATTGAAGCTATAACCTGTATTGATATCCTAAGGCGAGCCGGCCTAACAACAATAGTTGCCGGTATAACCGGCTTAATCATTAAGGGGGCTCAGGGATTAGAGATAAAAGCGGACCAAAAATTAAATCAATCCTCTTTTGATTGTGATGCCTGTATCCTGCCGGGAGGAATGCCGGGAGCAAACAATCTTGCTGCATCGGAAAAAGTAACCGGGCTGATTAAACGAATGGAAAACGAAAAAAAGATAATCGCCGCAATCTGCGCTTCTCCTGCAATTGTACTTGCTCCTTTGGGGATACTCGACAACAAAACTGCTACTTGCTATCCCGGCTTAGAAAGCAACTTTTCTGACTCAACAGTTTATGAAAATCAGGAGGTAGTCAGCCACGAAAACATCATAACCGGCCAAGGCCCGGCCAGCGCATTGAAATTTGCCTTAAAAATAACCGAACAATTGGCCGGGAAAAAAATATCTGACAAAATAGCCAAAGCCACTTTATTTATTTAAATAAATTTCTTATAGAGACTTAAAAGAAGGTCGCTGACATGCTTTTTAGTAAAACGGGCTTCTACCATTTTTCTGCCGGTATTGCCCAACCTCTCTTTAATTGATTTCTCCTCCAACAATAAAGTTACCCGTGAAGCCAGCTCTTCAAAGTCTCTTACGGGAACCACAAAACCATTTACTCCATCACTGACGATTTCCGGCATCCCCCCGGCCCGGGTTACCACCATCGGCTTAGCCGAGGCCATCGCTTCAAGCATAGTCAAACCAAAAGGCTCAGAAACGCTGGAAGGATAAATGCATACATCTGAGGCAGCATACATATATGGCATCAGCTCAAGAGGATAAGAATCAATAATTACATTATTGCGCAATTTAAAATTATCCACCAACTTTATAATATAAGCTATATCTTTTTGCTGGGATAGCCCCCAATCGATAATATTTTTGGTTCCGGCTAAAACAAGCAATACATCAGGAATTCTTTCCTTAACTAAACGCAAAGCTTTAATCGCAACATCACAGCCTTTGGCTAAGCCCATTCTGGCTGGATGAAAAAAAACTTTTCTTTTTCTCAACTGGGGATATTTATTATAGACCCGGCGCGGGTTGATACCCGGCCGAAACATCCGCGCATCTATCCCGTGATGAACGGTAGTTATATTTTTATGGCTGCAGCCAAGGCCAATCAACTCTTTTTCGATAAAATGGCTTACCGCGATAATATGCCTCCATTTTATAGACGTAGACAACTCCCAACATAATAGATCATCCCAAATATTATGTGCGGTAAGAATAAGGGGGATACCTTTCTTTTGAGAAATTTTTTCTAAAATAGTTACATGCGGCTTGCTAAAATAATGCATGTTATGAGTATGTAAAACATCCGGCTTATAAGTTTCGATAAATTTGGTAAATACACGCATAACTTCTTTTTCGATTCCGGCAAGACCCCTTTTGGTAAGCCAATTTAAGTCCATAACCGGCTCCCTAACTATATCAACACCTTTAAAATTTTCTTTACCGCCGTGGCCTTCGGCGCTTGCGGTTAGAAGGCTTACCTTATGCCCCCGCTGAGCCATAAAAGGCAAAATCATAGTTAAATGCGTCTCTACTCCCCCGATTATCGGAGGAAAACCCCAATGAAGGTGCGCGATATTATACTTTCTTTTAGCCATGCTCTCTCCTTTTTAATAATATTTTTCAGCAAGCGAAATCTTTTTTGTCTGTTTTTTAACCTTAAAATTGTAAATTCTATTAGCGCTTATTGTGTGAACTTTGCCAAAAATTATAATCTTTAATCTCCCTTTTGCCTTAAGGCAAGCTTTAACCTTTACCTCCTTTTTCCTTACCTGAAATTCCCAGCGCACTCCTTTAAATAATAAGTTAAACTTTATAGATTGCCAGGTAAGCGGCATATAAGGCGCTAGCGAAAGCATATTCTTTTCGATTTTTACCCCGGCAAACCCGCAAATAACACACTGCCATACCCCTCCCAATGAAGCCGCATGAATTCCTTCATGAGTATTACCGTGGAGGTCACTGATATCAGCCCGCAAAGCCACGTTAAAAAATTGATAAGCCCGGCTAAGCGCGCCAATCTCAGCGGCCATAATAGCATGCACT
This sequence comes from Candidatus Omnitrophota bacterium, assembly GCA_021735445.1. Classification (GTDB taxonomy): domain Bacteria; phylum Omnitrophota; class Gorgyraeia; order Duberdicusellales; family 4484-171; genus PXAH01. The sequence continues at coordinate 114,694 of JAIPHA010000001.1, read as the reverse complement.
GCGGCGCTCAAAGAAGATTTATGCAGGGTCCTGCGTAAATAAAACCAAAAATTGCTTTCCTTGGTCTTATAATCAAAATTCCCTCCAAGCAAATGTAACGCCATCACCACATCGGCTTGTTTTACGAATTGAGTTTTATTATAATCCTTTACCTTTACTCCCTCGGGAAGAAGCGGAATATTATTTTCATCAAAGTTAACAATTTCTATATAATTTTTCCGGAAAAAACCATCAAATTGTTCTATTACTTTGTTCCTTTTTATTCTAACCGTAATCCCGGCCGCAATTTTCCCCCATTGCTTTACTTCTTTATCGGTCAAATTTAGCTTTACTTTTAACTGATTATACTTTTTCTTCTTTTTTTTAAGCTGCGCGTATAGATTTTGGCCGGTTTTAAGATTCCATTGCGCCATCAGGTTGGTATAGGCATTGTTTTTTACTCTTTCATGAAATTCATCCGGGCCCATGATATCGGCTATGCTAATTTTTCCTTTTTTATCTCTCCTTACCCGGGATGCCCAGAATCTGGCAGATTCAAAAATTATCTCATAACCGTAATCTTTCATAAAATCATAATCTGCGCTAATCTGAAAATAGTTATAACAAGCATAAGCTACGTCTGCGACTATATGCTGTTCAAATTCGGCTGTTTTAATCTTAATTATCGTTCCATCAAGATTTTTTGCCCAGCCAGGAGTCTCCTCTTTGCCGGAATCAGCTGACTCCCAGGGAAAAAGCGTCCCCGAGTAACCCTTTTCTTTAGCTAAAGCCCTGGCTTGATTTATCCTTCTGTAGCGGTAAAGGAGCATGTTCTTTGCGGCCTCAGGGTATTGGTAAGCGTAAAAAGGCAGGAGGAAAATTTCAGAATCCCAAAAGATATGGCCCCGGTAACCTTCTCCGCTTAAAGTCCGGGCCCCGATACTCGATAGGCCTTGATCAAAGTGAGCGCAAATTAAAAGATGATAAATATTAAATCTTATATTTTTTTGAATATCGGCGGTACCTTCGATAACTATATCTGACTGATCCCATAAAACTTTCCAGGCTTGGCTGTGTTTATTGATTAAAGTCTTAAAACTGCTTTTTAGGGCTTTAGAAAAAACCTTTTTCGATTTAATTTTATTATTTTGTAAATCTTTCTTTTCTAAAAAAGAAGAAATATAAAAAATTTTTGTAAATACTGCTCTTTGATTTTTCCTTAATTTTATTCGCAAAGCATCGCCTTCTGCATACACTCTTTTTTTTGCCCCAATTTTATAATAAAGCCCGCTGCGGTAGATAACGTTTAATTGTTTCCCGGATGTCTTAATAACCAAAATTTTAGAGTTATCTTCCCGGCCCAATTCAGAAATAGCAAAATGGCGCTTGCGGCCTTCGGTTACCACTCCTGAATTATATACAGATGTGTCTATGCCTGTTTGGCATTCTAACTCTAAATCCGAATCCAAAGGAGTCAAGACGATTTGCATAACTCCGATATTTTTATTATCCATTGAAAGAAACCGGATAGATTGATAGTCGTAACGCCGCTTTTTATTATCCGAATAAACCGTATGCCGGCTCAAGGTGCCATTTTGAGTGTTTAAAGTCCTTGCGTGAGAAACGGCATCCATTGCTGTAATTCCAATTTTTTGGCCAAAAGCAATAAATTTAAAATAAAATGGATTAGGGAGATTAACCAATTCAGCAACTTGCGCGGTCAAACTATCGTAAAGCCCTGATAGATATAAACCCGGTTGAGCTCCTTTTGGTTTTTCTTCTAACCCGGCCCGTGAACCAATCAATCCGTTGCCTAAACTAAACTGGCTCTCACGGATATTTTGCAGGTCTCTTTTAAACCCGATTTCTTTGATTCGCCAAAGTTCATCTCCCCAATATTTGGAATAGAAGTTTTTCATCTTTTTCTCTGATAAATTATATTCTCAGAAATCATCCTTAGCAATACTTATTTTTTAAAAAAACATTACAATGCAAAACTAAAAATAATCCTGCCTCTCTTTGATACTTTTTAAAGATTCAATTAATTTTATGGCTTCTTTTTTGCTGAGTTGATCAAAATTATTTTTATGATAATATTTATGAATAAAATTATTTAGATGGTCTTTTTCCCAACCTAAATCCTCAACAAGCATCTTAATATATATTTTCTGGCGGATAGTTAAACCATCCGGCTTTGACTTCCAATGACGGCTTCTGACAAAATGGTTCATCAATTTACGGAATCCTGCTCTGTCGAGGTCTTTTGCGCTAGCTACTCCGGCCGCTTCTTTTAAGATTTTACGATATTTGGAATCATCTAAGCCGAGTTCTTTTTTAACAATATGGATTAAAGCTAATTTTTTCTTATCGATTTTAGCCATCTTATAAACTATTTATAACATTAATAATATCTTGATGAATCTTGCCATTAGAAGCAACAATATAAGATTTTTCCAATTTTACCTCTTGGCCGGTTTTACCCGTAACTTTTCCCCCGGCTTCCTCTACTAACAACTTGCCTGCGGCAAAATCCCATGGGCTTAAGCAAAATTCCCAAAAACCGGTAGCCCGGCCACAGGCGATATAAGATAAATCCAGAGCCGCTGCCCCCAGGCGCCTTATCCCTACGGCTCTCTTTTGAAAAAATGTTTTTATTATCTCTAAATTATCGAGCATATTTTTGCCCCGGTCATAATAAAAACCGGTAATCAATAAAGATTTATCTAAAGCGCCTGAATCAGATACTTTTATTTTTTTGCCGTTTAGGTAAGCGCCTTTACCGTATTCAGCCAAAAAAAGCTCATCTCTTATTACATCATAGATAACCCCTAAGATAACCTGCTCATTTTTTGCCAAAGCGATAGATACACAAAAAAAAGGCAATCCGAAAGAAAAATTATTAGTCCCGTCTAAAGGATCTATTATCCAGCAATAAGAAGAGCCGGTTTTTTCATATCTTTCTTCTTCGGCTAAAATATTATGGCTGGGAAACTTATTTTTGATTAATTCAACTACTGCTTTTTCAGCTTCGGTATCAGCAATAGTAATCAAATCGAAAGAGGAGCTTTTTTCTTTGGTTTGGGTATCTTTTTGGAAGTATTTTTTATGGATTCTGCCTGCTTCTTTTGCCGCTTCAATAGCAATGTTTTTAAAACCTGAGTTCATCCTGCCTCCTTAGACTGCCTTTAGTTTAACCTAACCAGGACAAATTATCAAAGATAAAATTAAGTTGTCCCTAAACCAATTTTTTTATTTATTTTTTTAAAAAATGAGTGTAAAGAAATTGCCCGAACGCCTAAAAAGAGGTGGGTTCATCATCGCCTACATCCATCTGCCAACCGGTGGAAGGTGTGCCTTTGCTGCCTGTAGCTTGAAAACTATAGTCGCTCAATCCGGTAACTAAAGCCTGATAAAGCCAATTACCGACAGGTGGCGCGGCAGGAAGATCAAGATCAAAAGTAGTGTTACAATCACTATTGTCACTACAAACTGCGCCTGCCCCTTCTTCTAATACTCTTACCTTATAAGCGGTTTCCATAATTTTTAAGTTAGTTTTAGCTTCTTTATCAATGGCCCGCCGCTGAGCATTTCGAAAAGAAGGCATCGCCAAAACAGCTAAAATTCCCACTAAAACAACAACCACAAGTAATTCGGTTAGAGTAAAAGCTGATTTATTATTCTTATCCAAAACTACCATCCCGCTGCTAAGCAGCTATCTGCCCAATGTGTATAAAAACACTTTAATTTTTATACACCATCTGTTTAAAGTATACAATATTTATCATACCCTTGTCAAGCGCCTGTTTTACCCAACCTAAACTTTACCTTCTTACTCTTTCCCCTATTTCTCTACACATTCTTTCTAAAATATCGTCTATATTATACTTAAAATCCCAGTCGGGGCAATTCTTTTTAAATTTGGATATATCAGAGATATACCAGATATGATCCCCTTTTCTGGGAATATCTCTATATTCCAAATTAGCTTTTTTGCCGGTAATTTTTTCTATTTTTCCTACCGCCTCAAGCATAGATATATTAGAATGCCTCCCCCCGCCTATATTATAAGCTTCGCCGGATTGAGGGTTTTTATAAAAATGGTAAAAAGCGTTAACCAGGTCGTATGAATCTATATTATCCCTTACCTGTTTACCTTTATAACCATTAATGATATACTTTTCCCCGGTAATAACACACCTTATCAGATAAGCAATAAAGCCATGCAGCCTGGCCCCGCTTTGCCAGGGCCCGGCAAGACATCCGCCCCGAAAAGATGCCGTCTTTAAACCAAAATATTTTCCGTATTCCTGCACCAATAAATCCGCCGAGGCCTTAGAAACTCCAAATAAACTATGAGTTGATTTATCTATACTCATCGATTCATCGATTCCGTTATAAAAACGATGGTTTTTAGGTAAATCATATCTGTCTACAAATTCTAAAAAAGGAAGTTGATTAGGCATGTCTCCGTAAACCTTATTAGTCGAAGTAAACACAAATACTGCCTGGGGAGAATATTTGCGAAACGCCTCAAGCATCACCAAGGTCCCATGAGCATTAACCGTAAAATCGGTTTCCGGGTCAGAAGCTGCCCAATCATGAGAAGGCTGGGCCGCGGTATGGATAATAATTTCAAATTTATTCTTGGTAAAAAGCTTCTCTATGGCAGATTTATCCCTTATATCTAAATCAATATGCCTATAAGCCGGTAACTCTTTTATTAATTTGTTTTTACTCCAAAGAGTGCTGGCGCTTTTGCCAAAAAAAACTTCCCGCATATTATTATCGATTCCCACAACATCAAAACCCTTTTTTGAAAAAAATCTCACCGCTTCAGAACCAATCAATCCGGCAGAACCTGTAACTAACGCCTTCATCAAAGCTCTCCCTCCCCGGATTGCTTGCTATTTATTGACCACGAACTTATCACCCACCAGACAACCGCTGTTTGAGTAATGAAAAAACTAAAATCCAGCAAATTATGAAACAAAAATGCTGATAGCGCGGCCAATCCGGCCGCCTGGAAGACATATAACTTAAAACGGAGTTGCGGTTTAAATAATTGCCTTAACCCTTTATGGATAAGCGCTGCCAGAAACCAAATAAAAGCCAAAACCCCCAATAGGCCTGTTTCAACCCATAACTGTAAAAAAATATTATGGGCTCTTCTGCTTTCAACTATTATCTGGGGACAATACTGGCGGTAAAGATGTTCGAAGCCGCCTAACCCCGTAAACTGAAAAGGCCTATCCGCAATTATCTTTAAAGCTGCTTTCCAAAATTCCAACCTGCCTCTTAACGATAGAAAAAAACGGTCGGTACCGTTATCATAAACTAATCTTTTAATAAATAAAACAATAAATAAAACAATTAAACTCCCGCCTAAAACAACTAATAGTTTTTTATAACGTAACCGGCTCAGCTTACTTTTTGAGGAAAAAAACAGAATAAATAAAAAAACGCCTAAAATAAAACTTGATAAACCTGCGAGAGAACGGGTAAGCCAAAGCGCGTAACAATTCATAATTAACAATAATGATAAAATAATTTTAAAAGATTTCTTCTCCTGGATAAAGCATAATGAAATTATTACTATATTAACCATGGCTAAATAAGAGGCGAATAAATTAGGGTTAACGAATATGGAAGTGACCCTCCTTCTTTTGATAAGATCGGCTATATAAAACACCCCTTCTTCTGTTAAAGATAAATCCCGAAAAGCCAAAGAAGGCAGTATTTTGTCGAAGAAGAAAAAATATTGCCAAATAGCTACTGCTGATATCAAAAAAGACCCAAAGGCAAGAGCTAAAGCGATCTGTTTTTTCCTATTGCTATCAAGGCCCGATAAAACTATAAAAATTAGCCCAAAAAAGAGCATCTGCCCGGTTGCCGTAAAAGCAGTGCTTTTATCCAACGCATAAAAAGATGTAAACAAAGTTATCAGAAGCCAAACCAAAAGCGGAATCAAAATAGAGCGGTGCCTAAGGTAGGTTTTTTCAGCTACCGCAAAATAACCTAAACTAAAGGAAAATATTATATATAAAAAATAAGCTGCTGATTGGTGTATCGAAACATTTAAAACCGGCAGTAAAATAACGCTTGTGATTATAACTGCCCATAAAATTTTTTTAATCATTTGTTTTTAATACTTTAAAAAATAAAATACTCAATATCAAAATAACCATGGCCACAAATCCCAAAAACCATGGTTGAAAATATAAGGGTAACGCCTTTAACAAAAAAGCGCTCAAGCCTGAAAGCAAACAAGCAGCATAGATGATAACTAAAATTTTTCTGGCGCTGAAACCTTTCTCCTTTAGCATTAACGCAAAATGCTCACCGCTTTTTTTAGAAATAGCTTTGCCTTTCCTCCAGCGCATAAATACCGTAAAAAATAAATCATAAACCGGTAAGATAACTATCAATACCGGAGCAAATAAAGCCAGGCTATGGCTGGTATCCGGAGCATAACTTATCTCCATGGTGCTACAGGCAAATATAAAACCGATTAACATACTCCCTGAGTCCCCAAGATAAAATTTAGCCACAGGCTTATTATAGATAAAAGCCCCCAAAAGCGCGCCGCTTAAAACCCAAAAAAATACGCTTATAGAATAAGGGGCTCTAAACACAATGCTCATGGCTAAAAAGATAAACGACACGATAAGGCTTACCCCCACACAAAGCCCGTCCATTATATCAAGAAAATTAAAAGCATTGACTAAAGCTAAAATCCAAACCAAAGTAACCGCAAGATTTAGCCAATCGGGAAAATAAACTATCGATGTCCTAACCCCCATAAAAATTGCGATAAAAGCGGCGGCTATCTGGCCGATTAACTTTGTTTTAACAGAAAGGTTTTTGATGTCGTCCCAAACTCCAAGCAAGAGGATAAAAGAGGCACCGGCGAAAACAGCCGTCAAAAAAGAGGCATCCAACTTATAATAATTTTTTGCAAGCAAAAAAACTATAAAAGAAGCTAAATAAATTGATATACCTAAAAACATCGGCTTCTCTTTATTTGAAGAAAGCCTGGTTTTTGATAAAAACTTTTTAAACAAAGCAGGAAAACTTAAAGACATTAAAAAAGAAAATATAAAAAATACCATAACAATCACCCTCCCCTTGCCCGTTGGTAAAGGCCTTCAATCCGGTTTTTCATATAATCTATGCTAAACTCTTCTTTAAACATCTTCCTAGACTGCCTGGAAAATTGCAGCCTTTTTTCTTTATCGGCGGCCAGCAATAACAGATCTTTTGCCAGTTTTTCGCAATCTCCTTTTGCCGCCAAAAATCCGTTAACCCCGTCAATTACCAACTCCGGGACTCCGCCTACCTCTGTTGCTACAACCGGTAGCCCTGAAGCTAACGATTCGATAATTACAACCGGTAGCCCTTCCCAGTGCGAAGTTAAAATAACTATATCCAGCTTTTTCAATACCGCTGCTATATCAGGCTGCCATCCTAAAAATTGTATCCTTCTCTCTAAGCCTAACCTGGCTGCCTCTCGCATCACCTCAGGCCTTAGTGCCCCGTCGCCGGCCGATATAAATTCGATATTTTTTTCTGCGTCGGCAACCCTTTTTACCACCTTTAAAAAATCCAGCGGCGCCTTTTGCGGCTTATAACAAGCAATAAAACCTACCTTAACAACTTCGTCCCGGCCCTTAGAATCCATCTTAACATTAAAATCTTTAATTTCAATCCCATAAGGTATTTTAATATACTTATCTCTGTTTTTATTAACGGCTCTCAGCCCCTCTTTTAAATCCTTATCTGAAACGACTACCAGCTTTGTGGTTATCAAAGCTGTTATCTTTTCCAAAATCCTATAAGCCAGTTTTAGCGTGGCCCTTGCTTCAATATAAAACGGCCAGCCGTGAACCGTATGGAATATTAATTTAATTCCCGCGCAATGAGCTGCCCAACGGCCGATAATGCCGGCTTTTGAACTATGAGTATGGACAATGCTTATACCTTGCTGCTTTAGATACCTTCTTATCTTAAAAAAAGAAACTAAATCTTTAAAAACATTTATGTCCCTTACAAAAGTATCTAGAAAAAAAATATTTAATTGAGAAATAGAAGACGCTTCCTCCTTTAGGTATCCTCTGGAGGCGGTAATCAGATAAGGGCAGTAGCGCTTTCTGTCTATCTGCCGCAACAATGAAAGGGTGGTCTTTTGCGCTCCTCCCAGTTCAGGCTTAGTTATAATTTGAGCAACTTTAATTTTCGCCATCGACATTGTTAGAAGCTGTTAATGCAGTCAGCTATAATTTTACCTTCGGCCACGCACTCCTCCATCGACATATATCTCCAGCTGCCGTATCTGCCAATGGAATATAAATCATAAAATTTAAGAAATTCATCGATGGCATCTAAAGATTCATTTTTGTTAGATATTGGGTAAGCATACTTAATATTATATGATTTTTCTGCAACTATTTTTTCATTTTTCTTCAATATCCCCGCCTTATTCAGGTCTTTTATAATTCTTGCTTTAAGCTCGGGTTTTGAGTATTTTAATGGCTTATCGGCTGTATAAGAAACTTCTGCATACAATGAACTCTTCTTCTCCGGGCAGACTTTTTTTGAAAAATTTGAAAAGAACCCCACTCTATAAAAAATATATTTTTTCTCGGGAAAATATATCCAATGTTTATCAGAAATATTATCCCTGTCTATACCAAGATTTAGGTTAAAAACCGAAACATACCTCAAATTATTAATCTTGGCCTTAATTTTAGCCGGCACATATTTCATAACCTTAATAAGCTCAGGCAAAGGCATAGTAGAGATAATTCTTCTAAATTTTATCTTTTCGCCATCGGAGAAAACTAAAGTTTTCCGCTTAAGGTCTATTTTTACTATTTTTTTGCCAAAATATACTTTATCGCGCACTTTGTTAAAAAAAGCATCGGCTACCGTCTGTATCCCCCCGAATTTAGGATAATAAAAAACCTTGTTGTAGCCAAAACTTTTTTTAAAATCCGAAATAGCCCCTCTGACTACAGAATCGAACTGTGCCTTGGGTATAAATTTATCAACCCAATCTATACCAATGCTTTTTAAAGGAACTTTCCATAGTTTTTGGTTGTAGGGAAACATGAAATGCCTGGCTATCCCCTCTCCGAAGTTTTCTAATATCCAGTCTTTTAAATTATCGGCTGATCTTTTTATTCTTAAATCAGACTGAACCTGATGCATCTTAACCAAGCAATCTTTTACTACAGATGGCGGCAACTTGTAGGTGTTTACCTGAAAAGGATATCTGGTATAGGTATTTTTTGAAAATACCCAGGAGAGGCGTTTGTGCTTATTTAAAATACTGCCGTTTTTTATCTGATCCAGAAGTTTTTTTATATACTCTCGCTGAAAATGTAAAATATGGCCTGCTTTATCAAATATAAAACCTTTTACCTTCTCCGAAGAAGCCAACCCTCCCGGAAAAGAATCTTGCTCATACAAAGCGTAATTATCTTTAAGATGGTATGCCGCGCTTAGGCCGGTTAACCCGGCTCCGATTATTACATTTTTTTTTGCCAAATTTGCCATTTTTATAAATATATCAGTTGTTAAAATATAGTCAAGCCTTGCCGCGAAACTTAGATTTTCCTAAAAAAAACTTAATAGCACCCGGCCTAAATAGAATCAGGTAGAGCCAACTACAAATATCATAAATTAAAATTGGGATAAAAAATAAGATTAAATTAATTACGCTCTCATTTTTAGCTATAACCAGATAACGGTTTCTAATTAAGATAGCGTGAAACCTATCGCTAAGATACCTGCGGGCAAAAGGTTTATCCAACCCCGAATCCGGGCGAAAAGACCCGCCGCGGATATGATAGGCTATCGCTTTAGGCAGGTAATACCCTTTCCAGCCAAAGCGGTTAGCCCGCCAAGCGAGGTCAAGGTCTTCATAAAATATAACTAAATTCGAATCAAAATATTCTCCATCCTCTTTTATCTGATCAAGCATCTTTTTCCGGTAAAAACCGGCCGCGCCACAGGCACCAAAAACAAATCCTTCCTTTTGGAATTGGCCGTTGTCGCGCCTGCCGTATCCTCTCTCTTTTGCCGACCGGAATATGCTTAAGAAAAGGCCGGTGCTATCCAGTATCTTTTTATCACCGCGTAAAACTTTACCGGTCACCATCCCGATATTTTTTTTTAGCCAAAAACCCTTAATCGCTTCTTCAACAAAATTTCTTTCTAAGACAATATCATCATTAAGGCAAAGCACAAACTCTCCCCGGCTAAGTTCGATTCCCTTATTTAACGCTGCCGCGTAAAATAAATTTATCGAGCTGGAATAAACTTCTATCCCGGAAAAATTATCGCTTATCTTTTTAGCTAGCTGCGGGTTAAGAGAATTGTCGATAACAACTATTTGCAAAGAAGGATAACTTTGCTTTTGCAGAGATTCCAGGCATTTTGATAAATATTTTTTTTTACCGGCGCTAACCAAAACAACAGTTACAAGATTTTTCCCTTTGCCTTTCATTTTTCATTCCTTAAAATATCTTCCGGCTTAGCTTTTCTGCGCAGGTAAGGATTAAATATATATAAATAAATAAAACGCACTGATTCATACAACCAGCTTAATGGATTAAACTTAAATATTTTTAGGCCGCTTCCATTTTTTTTAACCATTAATTTACGATTCCGGTAAGATAAATATTGCCTAGCCTTTTTACCGGCCCGGCAGCTATTTCCCCGATGGAAACAGAAACTTTTCAGGCAAAAAAGAGATTTCCATCCTGCCCTTTGAGCCCGCCAGGCTAAATCAACGTCCTCGATTAAAAAAAAGAATCTCCGGTCGAAATAACCTGTTTTGCCTTTTACCTCTTCAAGCATTTTGCGCCGGTAAAAAGCTGCCGCCGAACAAGGCCCGATAACTCTGGCTGGTTTTTCTCTAAAAAATTTTACCGGCTCCCCCCTGCCGTAATCATAAATCCTTTTTAAAAAAGATAAGTAAGCTCCTTGGCTGTAAATTTTACTGCCGTCGCCATTTAAAATATTCGGAATTACCATCCCTATCCTGACATTTCTAACTATCTCTAAACTCCCGAAAGCGGTAAAAAAATTATCCCCTAGAACAATATCGCTATCTAAGGTAACTATCCAATTGCCTTGGGAGCTAGTTATCGCCTGGTTTCTGGCAAAAGCCGCCCCAAAATTTTTCCTGTTTTCGATAATTTTTACTTTTTTGTATTTACTTTTAATCAATTCGACGCTTCCGTCGGTTGAGCCATTATCTACAACTACTACCTCCATCCCCGGCCTAAACTGCTTAAGAACTGAATCCAGGCATCCCGATATAGATTTTCTGCTATTATAGGTTACTACCACAATTGAAATATCCATAATTATAGGTTATCAATCAGGCCAGCTAATTGTTTTCCTAAAAATTTAAGAGAATAAGCCCGAATCGCCTCTTTTCTCGCCTGTTGTCCCGCTTCTTTTCTTAACCGGCTATCTTCGGCCAAACGCAGCATCCCGGCAATAAACTCCGATTTATTTTTAGCTAAAAACCCGGTTTCACCCGGCCGTATAATAAAAGAAGCTTCCCCGGTAGCACTGGCGACCACCGGTTTAGCCATCGACATATATTCAAAAAGTTTAGTGGGGCTCTTTGCCTGATTAAAACGGCTGTTTTGGATAAGCGGCAGAAGGCCGATATCAATATCTGCTAAATGCTCCGGCATCTTACCGGCATTAATCCAATCATAAAATTTTACCCTTTCTCTATAGCGAGAATCAGCGAATTCATTTTTTAGTTTTTGGTAATATTTGCCGCAGCCGGCAAACCGGATAAAAACATTATTCTTAAATCTAGCGACTTCCTTGAAACAGTTTAGGAGAAAAATAATATTATCCCGCATCTGGGGAGAATAAACAGTCCCGGCCCAGGAAAAAACCACTTTAGAACCTTCCCTTTTTTTAGCCGGGGTAAAAAAATCAGTATCGACTCCGGTAGGTATATATTCTACTTTACTGTTAAAAGAGCTCAAATAATCCCTTAGATAACGGCTTGCGGCGATGCAGGCGGCTGAATACCCGGCTGTTTTTCTGGTAAGATATTCCATCTTTGAAGAAGGAAACACCCAATAATAACGAGGGTTTTCTCTGATATTCCAATCATCGCAATCAAAAATAACCTTGTTTTTACCCACTAACGAAACTAAAAGCGGCGCTAAAGCATGATAGTTGAATCTTTGCAGAAAAAAAATGCTATTGCGGTTTTCTTTGACTAATTTTTTAAAAGCTAAAATATTATATTTTAACTTCTCGCCTAAAGGCATTTCAAACTCTTTTTCGCCGTACTTTGCGCCCAACCGGTCGGCAAAAGAGAAAACCTGCGTTTGAAAACCTAATCGACTTAATTGTTTGGCAAAGCCATAGCAACGGACTCTTGCTCCGGAAAGCTGGTAACCTTCCCGGGTGATAAAAATTATCTTCATATTGTAAACAATTAGATATCCAATCTGATATTCTTTTGGTATGCCGAAAGCAAAGAATCGGTAGTGTAGGCCCAATTATACCTAGACTCGGCTCTCCTGCGGGCAAACTTTTCTAATTTTTTTCTTAAAATTTTATCTTCCAGCAATCTGGTAATTCCATCGGCCAAGCCCCGCTGGTCCCCGGGGACAACCAAAATCCCGGCGCCTCCTACCATTTTTCTTACCTCTCCCACATTGCTTGCCACAATTGCTTTGCCGCCGGCTAAATATTCTGCTATCTTTAAAGGGCTTTTGCAACGGGTAACTTCAGTATCGTTAAATGGCGCAACGCATACCGAAGCAGCCGCCAGATAATAAGGTACCTGCTGGTAGGGGATACTTCCGGTAAAAATGACCTTTTGCTCAAGGCCCAGTTCACAAACCAACTGCCTCAGGAAAGGCTCCATAAAGCCTTCACCCACTATCAAAAATTTAGCGTCCGGCCTTCGATGTAAAACTACATTTGCCGCTTTAATCAATGAATCTACATACTGGGCTCCATGAAGCTGCCCTACATACAATACTAAATCACCTGTTATATCGTATTGTTTTTTAATCCTGCTTCCGTCTAGACTCGGCCGGAACCTCTCTAAATCAGCTCCTACCGGCGCGTCAAAGATACAATTACTCTTAACCCCTAACCTTTTCGATAAACTTTTTAAATAGGCGCTGGCGCAAGAAACGGTTTCAGCTAAAACCGGAAGCCAACTTTCTAAAATTTTAAAAGAAAAACCTATAAATCTGGGATTTATTCCCTTGCCACAAGATTCATACCAAATTTTCTCTTCCCAATCATCCCAATCATAATGAAGCGGAGTACCGGTAAGGTAACCGGCTAAAAGCGAAGAAACGGCAGCATAATGGTGGCATTTTTGGAAATGCAAAATATCCGCCCACTCTGCGGCTCTTTTTAGCCGTTGCGTATTTTTTAAAAACGCAACCGGGCAGGGAGCCCGGTTTAAAGGAATAGTTTCTATAGAAAATTTATTTTCCTCTTGCTTGGCTTGATTCGCGCTAAAAGGAAAATGAACTAATTTTACTTGATGCCCTTTTTCTTTTAATCTAAAAGCAATGCTCTTTATCCGAATTGTCCATGGCTCAGAGTTGTGAAATAAATCATGAGGATGCACCATTAAAATACGCATAACAGCCTAATTAACTTAAAATTCTAAAAACTAAACTTATTCTTCTTTTGTCGGGCTCTCTAATGCCTGGCTCTCTAAAATTTCCGCAGACTTTGTTTTAATCTCTTCCTTTTTAGGCAATAACACTTCTTCAACCTTTGGAGGAAGAACCGCAAATATATGCACAACTCCTACATCTTCACCGGTTCTTTCATAAAGTAAAGAAACAGTTTCAGCTATTATTTCAGGAGCTTTGGGTAATATCTTACTTTCTATCTCATAAGCAAACAAATCAGGAACAGGCCCTATCTCTTCCGGATACAAAACAGCATTAACTGCGTCTTGAAAAGCTGTTGATATCTCTTCTTCGGTCGGTTGCGCATACCCTTTAAACAAAATTGCAGAAATTAACAATAGAACAAAAACCGCTAATAAACTTTTTCCCTTCATCACTGCTCACCTCCTTTTTTACTCCTTATCCCGACAATACTTTACAATTTAATACTTTACCACGCCAGCAGATATAAATCCAGGAATAAATTACTAATTTTTTCCCTTGGCCCGGGAGGGATATACGAATTACTCTTTATGCACTAAAAAATCTTCAATCACAAGATGATCCAAACCTGAAGCGTAAAAAGCCTTTAAGGCATCCTCGGGAGTGCAAACAATCGGCTCTCCCCTTAGGTTAAACGACGTATTAAGCAAGGCTGCTTTGCCCGTCTTTTTCCTAAATTCGTCTATAACTTTCCAAAACCGTAAGTTTACGTCTTTTTTGACAAAATGAGGGCGAGTAGAACTATCTACATGGACGACAGCCGGAAGTTCTTTTTGAACCTTTTCAGGCACTGGAAAGGAAACTGCCATAAAAGGAGCTTCTTGAGAGCCAATTACGTAATCACTGCGTTCTTCATATAAGATTGAAGGAGCAAACGGCCTCCAGGTTTCCCTATTTTTTACTTTTTTATTGACTTGGCCTGAAATATGATTTTTTAAAGGATTAGCCAATATAGAACGATTACCTAGGGCCCTGGGGCCTGCTTCCATACGCCCCTGAAACCAGCCAACAATCTTATCCTGAAAAATCAGGTCAGCAACCGTTTTTTCTAAGTTAATTTTTTTTTCAAACTTTACCTTACAATTAATAAGTATTTCTTCAACATCCTGGCAGCTAAAAAACGGGCCCCAATAAGAATGTTCTAACTTAAACTTCCGGCTAAACCCTTTTTTCTGGGAAAGATAGAGAGCCGCCCCCAGACAGGTACCTGCATCATTAGGAAAAGGAGAGACAGAAAGGCGCCGCACAAAATCCATTCCGGCTATAGACCCATTTAACTTACAGTTTAAGCTCACTCCTCCCGAGAGGCAAAGATTGCCCTGATATCCGGGATAAGCAGCTATCCTCTTTACCAGGTTAGAAACTACTTGCTCAAGTTTATTTTGGGTTTGATAAGCTATATTTTTATGCCAAGAACTAATTGGATCTTGCTGGTTCCGGGGCCGGCCAAACAAATCTATCATCTGGTCGCTATATACCGTCCCCCCGGAATGCTTACCCAAAAAACTGTACTGGGCCGCATGCCTGTACCCTTTTTGAGTTAAAAAAAGCATTTTTTCTATTTTGCGGGCCACCTCTTCATCCTGGCTGCCGTAAGGAGCCAAAGCCATTGTCTTACCTTCCTGCCGGTTAGGGATAAACCCTAAGAATTCCGTAACACTTTGATAAAACCAACCCAGCGAATTAGGAACCTTATAACCGGAAACAAAATTAAGGGCTGAACCAGCCCCTTTAAAGATCGTTGTAGAATAATCCTCTCCGCTTCCGTCAACAAT
This sequence comes from Candidatus Omnitrophota bacterium, assembly GCA_021735445.1. Lineage (GTDB taxonomy): Bacteria > Omnitrophota > Gorgyraeia > Duberdicusellales > 4484-171 > PXAH01. The sequence goes on along the minus strand of JAIPHA010000001.1, from coordinate 99,252 downwards.
CAAAACATAAGCCTGGTCAAGCCCTGAGGTATAAAAACTGGTAGCGGCATGAGCTAAATGGTGAGGTACAAAAATAACCGGCGGCATATTTTCTTTGCCAGCCTCGCCTCCCAACATTTGGTTAATTAAACCGGTTAGATAGCGGGGAGAGTATTTACTTATTTGTTCAAAAGCCCTCAAAAAGTTAAAAGAGCCTTGGAGTTTCGGCGCATAACGTATATAGGTATAAAGAAAAAAATAAGGCATGTAAAACCTGTACTTATTAGCATCCCAGCTAAAAGCGATATAATCTATATCCTTTAATTTTAAGCCCTGCGACTCAAGGCAGAACCTGGCTGCCTTAACCGGCATAAAGCCAAAAGAGCCCTTGATTCGGTTAAACCTCTCTTCCTGAGCTAAAGCAACCAAATTGCCCTCCCGCACCAGGCAGGCTGAGGGAGAGACTCCTAACCCATTTATTCCTAAAATATTCATCTTGCTTTACTCCTAATAACTTTCATCCGCCTTCCTTTTTAAAACAACTTTCTAAAAAAACTAGCTCACTTTTGACTGGCTTTATTCCTGAAAACTACAAGAAAAGAATTGTCCTCAGGGACTGCTACTTTTGCTATAACTTCAAACCGGGTCTTATGTTTTAAGAAAGCTGCTTTAAGCTTACCTCTAACATCTTCCCGGCTGCCCCGCACACCTAAATCGCCGCCTACCTTCTCGATGAGATAATCTGAATCTAACAAATGGTACTCCCAGTTTATACTTCCGGGCTCAAGCGCATCTACAACATCGCTTTCAATCGTAAAATAGGGCCGAAAAGGTAGTTTGTTTATTAAAAATTTATATACAAGTGGATAGTATATCTGTCCTACTCCAAACAAAGGCAAGACCTTCCCCTCTCGGCCTTGAATTGCTTCATATTTAAAAACTGCTAATAAATCCTGATGGGCCGGAAAATATTTATCGGACACATGCATATTTTTCACTCCAAAAGCATACTCTTTAGATGGCGATATAAATGTTGCCTGAGGCAAATAATGAATAAATATATATTGAAGTAGGCAGAAAAAAATTATTGCCGCAAAGTAAAAATTCTTAAAAAATAGCTTTAGGTTGCTTTTAAATAGCCGGCAGCTGACAAGTAGAGCGTAAGCAGGAAGCACCGGCATAATAAACCGTAAGCTTTTATTGGGAAAAATAGTAAAAATTGCAAAGGGAACCAAAAACCACAAAAGCAAAATTTTATCTGTTTTTTTTATATTAAAAACAGACCCGATAAAGAGAGGTAAAGTAGAAATAAGAATAAAATAACCGGTTAAGGAAGGCCACCGGGCAAAATAACTAAATAAGCCATAATTAATACAGGATATTTGAGAAAGTTGCAAATATTTTTTATAGGCATAGAAGCTTGCCGGGTTTAAGAATACAACACCGGCTATAAGAAACGCCAGACCTAAAGATATCAAAAGATTACAAACAATCTTTTTGGTAATCCGGGTCCGTAAAGACCTATAAACATAATAGAATAACGGCGCAGCTATAAATAGAATAAATGTTTCCCGGGTCAATTGAGAAATTCCTAATGATACGCCAAGAAGTATACTGAAAAATTTAGAACGGAATCTGTCTGTTTTCAGCAAAATATAGACAGTTAAACATAACAACGCAGTTAAGGGTAAATTGGTCATCATAACCCGGGAATACACATAAATAAGCGGCATAAAAAGAGTTAATACCGCCGCCAAAAACCCTGCTTTCTTACCCTGCAGCAACAAACCTATACCATAACAACTTAAGCCTAAAATAAACAAAAACAATGTGTTAACCAATATAATTAACATGTTTTCATCCCGGAAATTAAATGCCTCAAGGACCCTCCAGCCAAAAGCCTGCAATACAAATAAAACCGGAGGCCGGTCTAGCGCGTGCTCCTGCACCTTGGTTAACTCGCCTAACCTGGTAAAAACACTCTCTTTGTGGCTATTGTCGAATATAATTTTGTGGAAATATAAACCATTTTTTAAATAATGAGATTCATCCCAAGCTCGTACCACTTCAGCTCTATTCAGAACCTGAAGGCTAACCAAGGCTTGAAATAAAATTAAAAAAATTAGAACAATTAACTCTATTCGTTTGTTTCTCATAAAATAAACGAAGGCTCAAGCCTTACCACGATAACCTTTATATACATCTTTTGACAAATCTCGTCAAGTTAAAATTAAGGCTTGACCCCTTGTTAAAACAATTTTACACTTATATAAGAAGTTTTATAAGTCGAAAAAACAAATTAATATTAATTATCAAATGATACCAAAAAGATGGAAAAAAATACTTAAAAAAAATGGTTTGGTTTTTATAGGAATAATATCTTTTTTCCTTATTCTTGAAATCGGACTTCGTTTTAGCGGTTTTTTTTTGCTTTCCCTGCAAAATTACAGAAACATTCGCGCCTTAAGAGAAAAACCCGATATAACAATCCTCTGCCTGGGGGAATCTACAACACGAGAAGGCATGCGAAAAGACGGATACCCCTCCTTCCTGGAAGAAACATTAAACAAAAGACATAATAATAAGAAATTTGCAGTTCTCAACAAAGGCATAGACGGCACAAACACCAGCATGATACTATCCCGTCTTCCGTATTATATAGATAAATATAATCCTGATATAGTAATCTCAATGATTGGAATAAATGACGGTGTATCTTTAGAAACAGGCGCTTCCCCCTCAAGCCCCGATAGAAACGGAATTGTCTCTTCATTAAAAATATATAAACTTTTTTTACTCTTTAAAAATAATTTCAGGGCTTCATTCGTTGATAAGGACTGGGAAATATCTTCTAAAAAACAATCTCCTCAAGTCCAAGCACAAATTGATCTTGCTACTTATTATAGAAAAAAGGGGAAATTTTCTAATATGAAAAGAATTCTAAAAAAAGCAATAAAACAAAATTCCGGCAATGACCGCCTACTTATCGAATTAGGTATCTATCATATAATGCAAAATTCCCGGCCCAAAGCAAAAAAATATTTTCAGCAAGCATTAGAACTTAATCCAAAAAATAAAGAAGCTTATTTACTTATTGCCCAGATTTACAGATCCCAAGGCCTCTACACAGAAGCGAACAAAACGATACAAAAAGCCATCGAAAAAAATCCTGAAGATAACCAATTAAAAGAAACTCTTGCCTATTATACCCACGGAATTTTTCACCACTTACCCCTTAAAAACCGTCCGATGCTTACCAAAAATTACCCCCGCCTTGTTGATACTTTGATCAATAACAATATTATACTGATTGCCGTCCAATATCCTGTCAGGCCTTTAAGCTTTCTTAAAGAAATTCTTCCTAATTCTAAATATATATATTTTGTCGACAATGAATCTATCTTCAAAGATGCAATCAATAAAAAAAACTATTGGTATTATTTTACAGACAGATTTGGAGAAAATTTTGGGCACATGACCGAAGAAGGGAACCGGCTTCTAGCAAACAATATAGCCAAGGTAATATCTAAAAAAATTATTCCCGAATTTGATTAGGTATTTTTTTTTCGATAACCCAATTACCCATTACCAGCATATCGATGCCTGAACTCAAAAATGTTTTTATCGCATCCTCCGGAGAATTGACAATAGGTTGGCCTTTTAAGTTAAAAGAAGTATTTAGAATAGCTCCTACTCCCGTTAATTCCTTAAATGCTTTTATCAGCTTCCAAAACCTCAAATTCATCTCTTTCCTAACAACCTGCACTCTTGCCGTACCATTTACATGGATTGCTGCTGGAATAACTCTCATTTTTTCTTTTTTGACCGGATAGGTTATTAGCATATAATCGTCCGGCTGAATCTCTTTTTCACGTTGAATATATTTATCTATATCTTCATCTAAAATAGACGGGGCAAAGGGCCGGTACGGTTCCCGGAATTTAATTTTCATGTTTACTCTATTTTTCATTTGGGGATTCCTTGGGTCAGCTAGAATCGACCGGTTACCCAGTGCCCTAGCCCCCCATTCAGCTCCTGCCTGGAACCAGCCAATTACTTTGCCTTCTGATAGCCTACCTGCGATAATTTCAAACAATTCTGAATCATCAATTTTTTTGTATTGCAGATTATTATTTTTAATGCCTTTTATAATTTCCGATTCAGGAAAACTTTTACCTAAATAAATATTCTTCAGCGACTTTGGCTTTTCCCTGCCCAAAACTTGGCACCAAAGCCAGAGAGCCGCCCCCAATGCCCCGCCGGCATCGGTTGCAGCCGGTTGTATAAAAATATCCTCAAATATTTTCCTTTCTAAGAGTTCGTAATTCGCCTTACTGTTTAAAGCTACACCACCGGCATAACAAAGGTTTTTCATTCCTGTTTCCTTTTTCAGATAAGATGCAATTTTAATTAAAGTATCTTCTAATACTTTTTGTATTGAGGCGGCAATGTCGGCGTAATACTGATTTTTAACTGCTTGCTCTTGATGGTCAGGCTGATTTTGCCCAAAGTAAACAGGAAACTCGGTATTTTCAGTATAGAAAAGGCTTCCCGGTTTTCTGGGTTCGCCAAAAAGTTTAACAAATTCTCTAGTATATGCCTTTGAAGTAGAACGGTGAAAAGAAAAATAATCCATATTCAACTTGATGCTCCCCTGATCGCCAACCTCAACTAATTTATAAATTTTATCAACATACTTTGGCTCTCCATAAGAAGCCATGCCCATTACTTTATACTCACCGTTATTGACCTTAAAACCTAAAAAAGCAGTAAAAACCGAATAAAGCAACCCCAAAGAATGAGGGAAACGCATCTCTTTTAAAATTTTTATAGCGTTACCCTTTCCCACCCCCAAAGTAGCAGTGGCCCACTCTCCTGCCCCATCTACCGTCAATATTGCCGATTGGTCAAAAGCAGAAGCAAAAAAACCGCTGGCTGCATGAGCCAAATGATGATAACAAAAACATACTTTATCCGGCCTTACCCCAAGAGCTTTCTTTACAGTCTTGTGAAATTTAAATTTTTGGCTTAACCACAGAGGTACTGCTTCCCGAAAAACCGCAAGTGAACCCGGCACCGTAGATAATATTGAAGAAATAATTCTTTCAAATTTTAGTATAGGTTTATCGTAAAAAACCACAAAATCTATATCGCTCTTTGATAAACGGCCCTGCTCTAAGCAGGAATCTATTGCCTTAGAAGGAAAACTAAAATCATGTTTTATTCTGCTAAACCTTTCCTCCTGGTTGAGGGCAACAATTTCACCATTCTTGATTAAGGCTGCGGCTGCATCGTGATACCAACAAGAGACTCCCAGTATATTCATCAAAATTGCTTCCTTGAATCTTCTAAATTACTACTATAGACTTTTGCATCTATCCAGCCGCTTTTAAAAGGGCGGGCAAACAATCTAAAGAAAAGTCCATACGGGATAGCTACCAAAAAATAAACTAGCGTAAAAATCGCCCTTACCTGAAAAGTAGCTATTTTTTTACCCACCCTAACCCATTTTTGATATATTTTTTTAAACATATCTTTAAAATAGAGCATAGATAAAGGGGACAACAGCCGCACTTTGAAAAAATAATACAAATAGACTGAGCACCACCAACATCAAGATTATCGGAATCAGCCAATATTTTTTTTCTTTCCAGGCAAATTGAAAAAAATCTTTTACAAACCCCATACTTTTTTCTCCTTTAAAATTAAGACTTGGCCCTTAGAATCTCTTCCAGCCCTTCTTTAAGCCCATACTTTGGCCTATACCCTAATATGCTTTGCAGCTTATCAATCTTAGCACACCTATTTAATATATCATTTGTGCGTTCGGGAAGGTACTTTATCTTTGAATTGCTCTTGGTAATGCTTGTTACCAGCTGAGCTAAAGATTGAATTGAGGTTTTTTCGGCCGTACCTATATTTATTAGCTCGCCCCTGGTATCCTTTTTGTTTAATACCTTTATTGAGCTATTTACAACATCCGAAATATAGGTAAAATCCCTTGTCTGGCTACCATCCCCATAAATTATAATGTCTTGGTTTTCAAGAGCTCGTTTAATCATGATTGCCACCACAAACCCGTACTCTGATGAATCCTGACGCGGCCCATATACATTAAAAAGCCTCAAACAACAAACATCTAAGTTGTGGCTATCAAAATAAGAACGGCAGTACCTTTCACCGATAAGCTTAACAGCCGCATAGGTTAAACCGGGGTTAACGTTGCTTTCTTCGTGAGTGGGAATATCTAAAGCTTCCCCATAAACTTCAGATGATGATGAATAAATTACTTTTTTAACTTTATATTTAAGAGAAAGATTGAGTATATTTTTAATACCTTCAATATCTTCCAAGACAGCAAAAGAGCGTTCTATCGTCCTTTTTACCCCCACTACCGCAGCGTAATGATAGATAACCTCCGGACTGTAACTTCCAAAAATATCCTCCAGGCTTTCAAAGCAGTTAACATCTACTTCCTTAAACTCCATCAGCCTGCCATAACTAAAAGCTTTATCTAAATTACTCTTTTTCCCTGTGGATAAATTATCCACACACAATACACTGTGGCCTAGCTCCAGCAGGCGGTCACAAAGGTGGGAACCGATAAAACCGGCTCCCCCGGTTACCAATACTTTCATAAAAAACCTTCCCTTTTGGCTGTATCTTCACCCAGCCTCAACTTCTTTTTATTTTCCACTTAAACATAAGCAAGATTGATTTTATGCCGTCTTTCTTGCTCATCCCTCTTTTTTTGCCGTTATAAATGGTCTCAACCCCAACCTGCTTATACCTTAAATTATTTTTTATAGTCCGATAAGCAATCTCAGAGACTACACCGTAGCCGGCTGAATTCCACCTTAAAGCATGGTAGCAACTACTCTTAAAAGCATGGAAACCTGTAAGAACATCTTTGAGGTCAGACCTAAAAAGAACCTTTGCCAACCAGGAAAACAAAACATTACCCACCCTCTTATCAAAAGGCATTCTCTTATCCCGAGAACGGATGCCAAAGGTTATATCCGCTTCCTGGGCTAATAAAGGCCTTAACAGTTTCGGGATGTCAGCGCTGTTGTGCTGACCGTCAGCATCAAGAGTCACTATTATCTCTGCTCCTTTATCAACTGCGCAATTGCATCCGGTGCGGGTAGCAAAACCCACGCCCCGGTTATGATTTAAGCTGATCAGAGTGGCGCCTTTATCCTGAGAAACTGCAGCTGTATTATCGGTCGAACAATCATCAACCACTATAATTTCATCAACGAAACGCCCGGCTTTGTTGATAACTTGGCTAACTCTTGCTTCTTCGTTGTAGGCCGGAATAACTGCTATAATTTTTCCCATTTTTTTATTTCCAGATTAACCAAAAACTTTACCGGCTTCCAGCTCCGAATAATCTTTAAAAGAAACCCCTTTTAAGCAATCAAGGAGTTGTTCGATTTTATCAAGGTAATTATCCACATTAAAATAACTGACGAATTTATTAAAAAGAGGCGCTTTTACCCGGGGAATTGAAGGTAAGGTCTCCCAGGGATGAAAATAAAAATTGACATATCTATCCCTGCTAACTCTTTTGAAAAGGTATTTCAATAAAAAAAGAGGGATAACCCTTCCGTAAAATCCGCCCGTGCAAGGTATCTTAAACAGTCCAAAATTAAAAACCGTAAACGGTACCTCTAACAACCCGCTCTCAGGGTCATTGGTATATATGTTTTCAGATGATATTTTATAAGGAGCAACAGGGGCAGCCGGCGCTCCGTAAAGAGGGGTTAACATCGGAAAAATACTTGAATCATATCTAAAACCTTCTTCTTTTAAAACATCGATCGCCCAAAATGTTTTTTTATCTAAAGAAGCATAAGGCGCCCTAAAGCCTCGGGGTTTATTTTTAATTATATTTTCGATAATCGCGTTGGTTTTTTTTATCTCTTTTCTGAACTTTTCTTTGTTAAGCCCCCATAAAGGATTGTGACTATACCCGTGCGAAGCTATTTCATGGCCATGATTAAATATTTCTTTTATTAAATCAGGATACTTTTCCGCTATTATTCCTAACACAAAAAAAGTAGCTTTAACCTTTTTTCTTGCAAATAAATCTAATATCGGATAAGTAGAATCAACTATTTTAGGGCAATTATTATTTTTAGATAGATAATTCCGTAAATAGGCCGAAGTATCCCAATCCTCAAGGTCAACAGATATAATCGAATTAATCATATTCAAATTAGACAGAATTGTAAAGCTTGGGAGCAGCCCGGATTTTACTAATTACCTCCTTATAGTCGAGGCCTACCTTTTTCAAATAATCTTTAATTGCCCCGTAACGCGGTTCATTTTCAGCATTAACCAGCTTTAACGCTTGCTCCCTGGTAAGCACTCCCTCTCTAACCTGGTTGCTTCTGAAAGCATCATTTTCAGTAAAACCGGCTAAGGTATAATAGATAAAGTTATAAAAAGGCGAAGTTCCATCATCTATGCGCCAGGTCTGGATTGTGTCTTTGGCGACTTCCCAATTATACTCATTTTTTAAAGTTGAAACTATCTTAGCCTCATCCCAGCTAAGATAGTGCCAGAGATAAAGAAAGTTATACCTAACCAAATAAGTAGTCCAGTAATCAAAAAGTGTTTCTCCCAAAGCACTGTTTAGGTAGTATGGATTTAAAATAAATTGACGCGCCGAATTCAAAGAAAATTTTATTCTCCCTGGTATTGACAAATCATGGAGCACCCCCCGAGGCTCGCCGCGCGGCAACCCCAAAAAACCCCACTTAAAATCAGTGTTTTCAAACTGATTGCCTCGGGCTAAAAAAACAAGATTGATTTTATACGCTCTGGCAACTTTGCTAACATAATATTCAGCCGGCTTATCGCCGGCCATAAACAAAACTACCATTCCTAAATGCGGTTTTTTAAGCCAAGCTTTAATGTTTTGACGAATAAATTTTCTCTGCCTCTGTATGTTAGCTGATACCACAACGTGTTCTACACCTAGTTTTCCCACCAAACGCGCCTGGTTCCTGCGGGCAATATCAGCTACCATACCCCAATCAAAAGTAAAGGCAATCGGATTCATTTTCAACACCCTTTTTACATAATGAAGAGCATACGCACTATCTCTTCCTCCGCTTAAAGCAACAATAGAGTCGGGGCGGCCGTCTTTTCGCCTCTGTTTTGAGATAACTTCTTCTAATGCCTCTCTTCCTTTATTTCTAATCTTTTTATGGGATAGACAATAATTGCACACTCCTTTTTTGTCAAACTTTATGAAAGGAATAGTTTCGGGAAGAATGCACCGGCTACACCTGGTTAAGTTAAGCCCTCTGTCTTTTTTAAAAGCAGGGGCTTTATCTAAAAACCGGCTAAAATAAGCTCTGGAAGAATAATCTTTCTCAGCTAAATCAGGAAGTTTTAAGTTTAAAGAAAAGATCCTTTCCTGGAAGCTGCCTATATCAACAACCGCGCCGGTTCCGGCTGGCAGTTGGCGCAAGCGGTATTCTCCCATAAATCTTTCTAACTTTAATTTCGTAATAACCTTTTTAAGGGAAGGTTTTTCCGATGAAAAAATATAAATATTATTAGCCTTATTACTGCATAAATAAAGCGAGCCAGTATTAGTAGCCAAAAGCAGTTTACTTTCTGCAGAAAGTAAGGCTGCAATTGAAGCCGAACCTTCGATTTCCCGGTATAATCTCCGGGCCGACTCCTTAGCCGAAAATCCCTCTTTAATAAAAAAATCCAGGAGAAAAAATAAGAGACGGCTGTCGGATAAATCTTTATTGCCCGGCAAAGAAAATGACTCATAAAGAATCTTGCTGTTTACAACAATACCGTTATGTACCCCGGCAATGCCTTCTGTGATTACAGGCTGATTATTTTCCTCTTTTTCTTGGCTGCCATTTGTGACTAAGCGAGTATGGCCGATAAGAACAGTTGTTTTTGACGCCTTACCGCTGCCTGTCATCGAGACTCTCCTCTTTAGGTCTTTCAGCCAAGCTTGATATCTTTTTGTCTTCACCAGCTCAGTCGCCGGTTGTGCTGCTTTATGAACCATTAACTCTTTATTGGCATAAAAAGCTACTCCGGAAGCTTCTTTCCCCCTTGATTCAGAAAGAGATAAAAGCTGAGTAAACGCCTTATTTATAAGAGAACAAGGATAGCCTGAACCTTTCTTTACAACTAAGCCTAAAATGCCACACATTTTCTTATCCTTTTGCCTCCAAAAAAAAGATAAATCCCTATTAATTACCTTTTATGCACTAAATTGTTTCTTGTATCTCAATTATCTCCTGCCCTCATTTTACCCTATTGATTTTTACTTCTCCTCCCAACAACACCTTACCATGCAAGCACATATAAATCCAAAAATAAATTATATAAACCAATGTATAAAAATACAATATTAACAAGAGGCTCCATCTTAAGATACTTCTTTTTCTCCTTTGTTTTTTTCTCTTCTCCGGAAGAGGCTGAAGCCTGTTTATTTCATTTTTAAAAATTTGCCTCAACCCTCTGCGGTCATGACAAGCTAAGCCAGCCTTTTTGACCGCTTCTTCTTTTCCTTCCCTAATGTTTGCCTCCATCACCTTTATCCCTAAAGTTTCGGCCAATTCAAGAAGTCTTTCGGCCCGTTGTTTTCTAATTCCGTAGTTGTTTCCGTCGTAAGTTTCCCAGAGAAAATGCCATTGTTTATCCGGCAATGGTTTCATCTTAAAATCCTGGCTCTTTTCATAAACTTCGGTCCCGGCTACCAAATGAAGGGTGTTAATCGATTTTATCGTGTCTATATAGGCTCTGTTTCTCTTTATGAAATCAAAGGTTTTCTTAAACGCTGATTGGTCTTCTCCGGGGAAACCGATAATTATAAATATCTCGGTTTCTATTCCCGCTCTTTTGGCGTTTCGTACCGCCTTTTGGCTCATTTCGGCCGTATAACTTTTACGCATCTTTTTTAACACTCTGTTATCTGCGCTTTCAACCCCAATCTGTAGCTGCCGGCACCCAGACTGACGCATATGTTTAAAAAAGCTATAACTCATTTTTTCACTGGGCGCTATCTGGCCACTCCAATCTATATCCAAATCATTATCAATAATCAAAGAACAAACTTGATAAAGCTTATCAGGGTCTCCATTTAAGATAGAATCCACTACCGTAAATTTTCTTATCCCGTAGATATTAATCTGGTATTTTAACTCATCCAGGACTTTCTCCGGCGCCTTAGGCCGGTAAAAAGGAAAAAGGCGCCAATTTTTACAAAATGAACAACGGTTATGGCAGCCCCTTGACCACTCTACCAAGAGAGATTTTCCGTAACTTTCCATATCAAACTCTTGGTAAGTAGGAAACGGAATCTGCGCGATAGTTTTGCTTGGTTTAAGAAAAGTTTCTTCCCAGCCGTCTGCTGTCTTAACTATAGTTCCGTTTATTTTCGCTAAACTTTTTTTCTCTTTTGCTCTGTTTACAGCTGTATAGCACCGTTCTTCCCCTTCTCCGATAACAAACAAATCAATATCTCTGCCGGCTTGATCTAAAAAAATTTGTCGTTGCTTGGCGGTAGAAACAGCCGGCCCGCCCAATATTATTTTACTGTCCGGAAGCCGCCTTTTTATCCGTTTAATAAAATCTATAGCCAACCTTTCCTTAGGGTCCACCACAGAAATTCCTACCAATAGGGGATTTACCTTAACAACCTCAGAGATAGCCTGATTCATCCCCTCTTTAAATATATCCGCAACTAAAGGATAAGTGTCTGGATTAGACCAGAAATTTTTATTTTCCACATGCCAGAGCATTTTATATTCGGGATAATTTAGAAAAAACCTCTTGTTTAAGTCAATCACCCTAGGAAAAACACCCCGCTTACGCAAATATGAACAAAGGTATCCTACCCCGATATGAGGATTATCCTGAGCCCAGGGAGGTAAGTTAAGAAATAAAATTTCACACCTTTTTGCAGGAAAAAATCCGGTAAATTCCAAATGCTCACCTTCTTCGGTAAAAGGGATTCTTATTTGCCTTGCATAATTCTTTAACTCCTCAACCCGTCTTTTCCTGATATCAATAGTATTATCCTTGGTAAACCAATTAATATCCCGGTTTTTTTCGCCGAAATTAATGCCGTATTTTTCAGGCAAACAAGATAACTCCGAACCGGCCATAACAAAAAGAGGGTTGATTGATTTAATCATAGTTACAAAAGGAGCAACTTTTTTCAAAAATTTTTTAGTCTTTAAAAAGTCTTCTTTTGATTCGCCCGGATACCCTACAATAAAATAAAGGTAAACTTTGATTCCCGCCTTCGACGAATCTTCTATTACCTGTTGGGCGGACTTAACCGTAAAAATTTTGCGCATAAGGCCTAAAACTTTATCGGAGCCGCTTTCTGCTCCATACTCCAGGCGGTAAAATCCGGCCCGGCCCATTTTTTTTAAAAAAACCAAAGTCATCTCTGGGCGGGGGATCGCCAAAGCCGACATCTTCACCTCTACTTTTTCTTTAATTAACAAATCGCACAACTCCCCTAAAACAGCCGGATTACCATTAATCGCAGCATCAGAAAAACTCACATGCTTCATTCCGTATTTTTGCTGGTGAGACCTGATTTGATGAAATAAGTAAGAAGCTGATTTTATTCTAAAAAGAGGCGAAACCGTTTTAAAAGCGCAATAAGTACACCTGCCCACACACCCCCGGGAAAACTCCATCGGCAAACTTTCCGGCGCTTGGTAATTTTTTAAATCCAACTTATCAAAAGAAGGATAAGGCAAAGAATTTAAATCCTTTATCTGGGCTAAGCCGGACTCCTTATTTTTTCCTTTTGTAAATACCCCCTCTAAACTTTCTATACCAGCTGGGTTTTTTTGATTCAGGCATTCAATAATTTTATAAAGAACCTCCTCTCCTTCACCGGCAACATAGTAATCTATAAATTGTCCGGCTATATGGTGTAGTTCTTCTCTTTGTTCTTTTATCGAAACCGACCCTCCCCCGGCAATAATTATCTTTTTGCTGCCGCTATTTTTAAGCTTTTCTGTTATCTCTCTCAGGATAAAAAGCGAGCAATTAGTCGGCAGAGAAAAACCAACTATTTTTTTATCAGAATTTATAACTTTTTCAATTAAATAATTAATTTGGCTATCCAGCAATCTCCGTATCTTTTCATAATCTTTTTTCTGCCGCCAAAGATGAGAATAGTTCATGCTCCAAAGATGCCTATCTTTGGCAGGGCTATTATTGAAAAGTTCTATATTCATATCGAAAATATCAACTTCGATATTTTTTGCCTGGAGATAGCCACCCAGGCAAGCTACCGCCAAAGGTGGGTTATCTACACCCCAGGGAGGAAGGTTCACCAGTAAAACATTTGCCGGCTCCTCAACAACCGCTTCCTCGCACCTCCTGCACAAAAAGTCAGCCGGCATTTGGCTTTGCCTCTGAATCATCTCCCATGTTTTTTTTCTTCTGCCCTGCCATACTTCTTTAACCGTCTGATTGTTAAGGTCTCCCAAAACAACTTCCCTCTTCCAGTCCATACAACACAAAACCACTTTCCCGTCTTCTACAACATGCAGCATTTCATCGGCCCAGATAGATTTACAACCGGTAATCTTGCCTTGGTTGTATACTTTAGGTAACCTCTTAATGTTGCCTGCCCGCGAAATTGGCCTTTTAAAATAAGATATTCTTTCTATTCCCTTCCTTTTCCAAAATTTTATCGCCTGATTTTTTTCCTCTTCGCTTAAATATTTATGCTTTATCAAAGTAACCATCAAGTATTCTTTTAATTTTTTACTTTTTTTAACCTTTTCGATAAATTTATTAATCCGGCTAAAGGCTAAATCATAAGAAATCCCCATTGTTTTTTCAATTGTTTCTTTCCTTATTCCATGAAAGCTAATCCCCAGCCAATCCAGCCGGGATTTTATAAGCTGATCCGCCATCCTCTCATCAAGCAACGTTCCGTTAGTCAAAAGATGCACGCTTGCCCCAGGCAACTTTTCTTTTGCATAATTAATCCTTCCTATAATATCCGGATCAGTTAAAGGCTCGTTGTTCATATACAGTATAATTCTTTCTATTTCCTTATGCTCGCTCGATTCATCTATTATTTTTTTATAGAGGCCGGGCTCCATAACTTTAGCCGGGAATAAACTCTTCACCTCATCGTAAGGGCAAAACAGGCAAGAAGCATTACATAAAGAAGTGGTTTGAATAGATAAATATCTGGGAAAAGATTTTTTTTCTGTTTTCATAGATAAACCATTTTAACTGCTTGGAGCGGGAATCCCTTTAAATTCAATCTTTAAACCTAATTTTTGAGCAAAATCAGACAACTCATTAATCCTTCTTTGTCTGACTTCTAAATTATTATTCCCTCTCAGGCTTTTCCAAAAATCATTTTTTAGCTCCGGTAAAATAGAATATTTTTCAGGATGCATATATATATCAGAACCGTCTTTTAAGCCGCAACCCTGTAATCCGGCTATCATGTCAACATCATCTTTTATCAAAGCCAGCCTTTCTTTTGTTTGGATAAAATCCTTTTCACTTTCTGTCGGAAAACCCACAATAAGGTTAAAAGCGGTAACAATTCCGGCTTTTTTGCTGTTTCTTAATACCTTTTGAATATCGGAAAAATTATACGGCTTCCCCATATCTTTAAGCACTTTGTCAGATAAACTCTCAACTCCATAAGTCACCCTCTCAAGGCCGCTTACCCGCATTTTTCTTAATAAAGGAAACCCCATGTCCGCCCTTATCAACCCCTGGACATTCCAGGATATCTTTAATCCCGAATTTATAATAAAGCCGGCTAAATCTTCCAATACATCTAATCTTGCGTTAAACAATAAATCATTGGATACAAATACATTCACCTTATATTTTTCTACTACTTCCCTCATTTCCTGAAAAATATTTTCGGCGGACCTAACCCGGTATTTTTTCTGCCAGATTTTCCAATCAATACAAAAAGCGCATCTGTTAACACACCCCCTGCTAAATAATATCGGCACCCCTATCTCTTCCCGGTAGAGGTCCAGGGAAACCCTTTCCCAATCCGGATAGGGTAATTTATCTAAGTCATTTATCCGCTGCGGCGGCTCCTGGATAATATATCTTCCTTGCGAATAAACTACTGTGCCGGGAACCTTGTCTTTATAACTATTAAAATGTGATAGTATTACCCTTTTAGCCGCCTCTTCCCCTTCTCCTCTTACAAAAACATCTACCACGCCGGGTTCAATGAAGGATTCGCTGGTTTTAGGTGAAACCATATATTGGATAGGCATCTTAGGATGGTCGTGAAGGAACCAGCAAGCCGGCCCGCCGAAGATAATGAATAGCTCGGGGTTTGCTTTTTTTAAAATAGTAGCCAGTTTAACCGAAAATAAAATATTAGCCGCATATAAAGAAAAACCTACTACTTGATAACCCTTATCTAAAATGTTTTGCGCATATTGGTCTATCTGATCCTGAAAAGCCAATCGTTCGAATTTATCTTCAAAAAACCAATGATTATAACTCTCCATCCTCCAAAGTTCTTTTCGCTCGGTGGACGAATTTGAATAAACATCTATATTTATATCTAAAATATCAACGGCAATACCCTGGCTCTCAAGATAAGAAGCCAAATAGCTTAACCCCAGAGGCGGCCATCTTATGTCCCACATCGGGCATACCGCTATCAAAACTTTTCTAGCTGGATCATTGTTAACTGCCATAATTGTTTATCACCGCTGCACAAATTCAGCTAACTTATATTTTTTTATCAACTTTAACATTTTCGTATTTTGGTCATGGTTGTCACAGGAATCACAATATTTTTCATACAAAGGTTTACCATAGATGGTAAGAGGATTTTCTCTATGCATTATAAGGCCGTCATTGCGGTAGCGGCGATATGCATCGGAAAACCAAAGGTCTTTAAAGCCTCTTCCTCCTTTATCTAAAATACCCACGGTTTTGGCCCCGCAGCACATAAAAACTTCCTGCCTTAGATGAATAAAAGAAAAATGCCAGCCGACAAAACAGCCTTGCTTCAACAATCCCTTCTTAGACCAATCGCCCCGTTTTTGGTCATAATGATTCATCTCAAATTCGATAAACGAATTAAAAGACAATCCTTTTTTCTGAGCAAGAGCTTTTGCCCGGCTCAATAACTCTTTTACCTTTTCCATCTCCTTAGCTTCAATATAAAGCTTGTCCCGGCTGAAATCTTCTAAATGAGTCAACTGAAACCATATCGTATCTGCGCCTATTTTTTTTGCCTGAGCTACCATCTTTAAAATCTCTTTATAATTATATTTACAAATAGCATACAAAGCAATAATCCCGGGATAGGCAGCTTTTCGGCTCGCCTTTAATTTTGCTAATTTTTTTACATTTTTTTCTATATTTTTCATAACCTTGCTATTAGAAGTCGGACGGATAGAAGAAAATGATTTTTTGCTGGCAAAAGAAAGGCTAACGGTAACGCTGTCACAATGGCCGTCTACTAAATAATTATTATATAAACCCAGCAAAACTCCGTTGGTGGAAAAATTAAACTTCATTCCCAATTTGCTGATAAGCTCAATTATTTCTTTAAATTTAGGATGAAGAGTCGGCTCTCCGCCTCCTACCAAAAGCACTGTTTCTACCCCCATCTCCTTAGCGTCTAAAAGCACATTTTTAACAACCTCAAAATCTATAAACCCGGAAAGCTCCGGATGCTGCTTCCGCCAATATTCTTTATTCCAAGGAGAGAATCTTCTACAATAGACGCAATCAAGGTTGCAACGGCCGGCTAAATCAAGCAAAATAAAACGCGGTCCAATAAACGCATCCTTGCATACCGGGCCCAAAGCGCGCCAAAAATCATTTTCTTCTAAACCTTTTTGTTTTTGGCTTTCTTCAATAATGCCTAACAATTGATCCAACCGCTTGTCTGTTATCCTGAATTCTACTCCCTCTTTCTTTGTAAAGCTATTTATCACAGTTAAATACCGGTAAAACCGTTCTTTTACGTCTTTAAACGGTTTAATGTTGAACTTGGGAAAATCAACTTCCTTTTCTTCCTTCACTCTTCTTATCAAATTATATATTTTCCCTAAACGGTAAAAATTCGTCCTCCTTACTCCAACTACCGTATGATATACCAACTTCTCTCGGGATAACTGTTTAAGCTTATCTAACTGCTTAAAAAAATCATTTTCTTCTAAATCCACTCCCCAGCGGTGAACCTCCGAACTATCCCCGCAAAGGTAAATTTGGGGCAAACCTTCCGGAGTACAGGGCATCTTTCTGTTTTCAAAGCTATCTTTATATTTTCCGATTGAATCCAAATGGCTATAGTCTTTATGATTGATTAAATCCGGATACCCCTCAACCGGGACAGAAGTAATTTCTTTTATCTCCGGAGGCAAAATCACCTTACCCGGCTTATAATCCTCCTCGCCTTCTTTTACCATATCTTTGACTATACTATTCCAGCGCTTCCAATGAAGAGGAAAATAACAGTTAATTAAAAAATGGCAGTTTTCCTTGCACTGGCTGGCTTTCTGCCTAATATTGCCGAATTTTTGCTTGTATACATCGACAGGATTACTCTCTTTAATATTTCCCAGCGGCGATTCTGCGATACATCCGATTATATTACCCTGATGGCTAACAGAAAAATTAAAAGCTCCGGCCGGGCATTTTATATTAAGTTTACTTTCCGGATTTAGAAAATACCTTTTAAATTTCTCCAGCTGAATGGGATTATTGGCTATCCTTGCTCCTTCTTCTCCTTTTTTTATCAGACAATCCATTACTCTAATTACGGTTTCTCTATTCTTTGGCCATAAAAGTGATTTTTCCCACCAATTATTGCCGGAATAATCCACGACCTGGTTGTAAGCCTGAAAATTGATAGCATCAATCGGTAAATTGCCTAAACTCCATTCAGTAAACTCAGGTAATTCAGAAATATTTTCCCCGCAAATTAAAGTAGATACCCCCAGGCTTATCTTGGGAGAAATTCTTTTTAAAGTATCCATCGCTTCACAGCACTTTTCAAACAATCCGGGAAATCCACGCATCCGGTTATGCTTCTCAGAAAAAGAATCCAGAGAAAAATCAATATGCCCTACCCCTGAATCAATAATTTTTTTGCAATTCTCCTCTGAAAAGAGGCTCCCGTTGGTGACTACCACAGAAGGTATTTCCAGGCGGCGCAGCCCCTTTAACACCTGAAAAAGATGCGGATAAAGCAAGGGTTCGCCGCCCCCAATGCAAACCAAATCCAGATTAGTAAAATCTTTTAACTTTTGAGCAGACTCTATCCATTTTTCTCCCGGTAAATCCTTAGCGCCAAGATTAGCGCTATCCCGCCAACACTGGCAAAACATACATTTAGCGTTGCATTTAGCGGTAATCTGAAAGTCTATCTGAATAAAAGCCGGTTTAAAACTGCTTTCTTTCTCTGTTCTTTTATCTTTAAGTTCCATCTGATAACTCCTCTTAATACAGATTAGTTTAAATCACCCTTCTAAAATCCTTCTCTCCATTTCCTGATTATGCATAAGATTATCACACTCTTTAGTGCAGCCTATTTCTTTAAAATAACTATCTTGTTTGGATAAATATTTAGCTTTAGCCCTAAATTCATTGTATTTATCCGAAAACCATATATTTTTAAAACTTTCTTTATTAATATTTCCCATTATCTTCTTAACCCCCCTGCAGCAAGGCGCTATGCTCCCATCGGCCAAAATACGGGAAAATATCCATCCCACATAACAAGGTATCTGGTTGACTAAAGATTTATCATATTCTCCTTTTTGAAAATCTTCTTTATCTTGGTCCAACCTATTCATAAACCCTTCAAAAAACTCTAATTCTATCCCCTCTCTACCGGCTTTTTCTTCAACCGCTAAGGCTTCTGCTTTTAGCTGATCCCGCTGTTTGGGATTTAACAAAAGAGAATCGGTCTGGCCGGATAAAATATCTACTATAGTAAAATACAAAGCATCTGCCCCGAATTTACGCCCGAAATTATACATCTCCGTAAAATCGTTAACATTTTTATTCATAATTACATTAGCAAAAGTAATCCGCGGTTTACCTGTTTTCATTTTTTGTAAGTAAGCTAAATTATTTTTTAGTTTTTCAAAATAGCGGGAATCAGTCCCCGGGTGAACCTTACAATAAGTACCAAGGTTAGAGGCCCAAATACTAATGCACAACTCTTCTAAACCTGCGTTTACAAGCCTGGAAATTCCCTTTTTATCAATTAAGCCGAAATTAGTGGTAACCCCTACCAATAATCCCCGCTTATGCGCATATTCAACTAAGCGAAAAAAATCTTTATGGATAAGAGGCTCTCCTCCCCCGGTAAAACGTATCCGTTCGGTGCCCATAGAGGCTAAATCATCAATAAGTTTAAACACCTTCTTCCCGGGTAACTCTTGATTTAATGAATCATAAGATGGTTGGCTTCCGGCAAGCAAAGGAGAATAGAGCCAACAAGACAGGCAACGCAAATTACATCTATTGGTTAAATCAACCACTACCTGTTCAGGCCCTTGAAAAGCTTGACGCCCCTGCCGAATCCCCGCGATGCGGAGATTCTTACCTTGTCTTAAAGAAGTCTTTCGAGGCAGATTAATCTTCCTGGCCAATTTTAAGCCCTTAGCGGCAACTTTTAAAAAAGCTTTTTCCGGCCGGGTCAACATCGTCATTCTTTTATGCATCCAGCTGTTCCTGCCAATATCGTCACAGCTTTTATAGCACCCCGCTTCCTTTGTTTCCGGATCATTGCCAATTAATCTAAAAAAAGGGTCATCTTTACGGTAAACACAGGTTTTTTTTCGAAAATTAGCTTGCTGAGGCGAATTCCAAATCTCTGAAAACTTTTTAGAGTATAAAGAACCGGTCGGTATCCGGTGCGCTTTTAAGCAGGAATGGACCTCTCCGTTAGGCACTATCCGGGCAAAAAGCCAACCAATATAACAAGGCATGCTATCGATTACCCCTTTATCATATTTTGCCTGTTTGGCATCGGCCGAATTCGAAACTCGCCGTAAAAACTGATCAAACTGAAAAAGGGTCAAACTGCTTCCTTTTAGTTTACTTTCCTGCTCTAACTTATATTGAATATCCTCACATCTTCTTTTAAGCTCCTTTAACTGGCTCTCGCCTAAAGCTAACACGTCGGTAACACCGGGGATAGTGTCGACTAAAGTAAACTCCACCGACTCCGAAGCGGTTTTTTTCGCAAACTCAATCATCTTATCAATTTCAAAATAATTCATATTAAAAAGCACATTATAAAGCTTAATTGAGGGGGCACATTTTTTGTTTTTGTTAAGATAAATAAGATTATCTTTTATTTTCTCAAACTCGGATTCGGTTTTATTAGGGTGAGTCTTGGCATATATCTCTTTGCTTCCGGCCCAGGTGCTTACTGTCAGGTAATCCAAGCCTATCTTGATAAGGCGGTCCAGCCTTTCTTTATTTAGGAGAGTAAAATTAGTATTTACATGGCAAATTAACCCCTTTTTTTTAGTATACTCTAAAATATCCATAATTCGGGGATGCATAAAAGGTTCTCCTGACCCGGAATAATATACCTCGGTTGCCCCCATTCGAGAAGCATCATCTAAAAGCTCTTTAACTAACCTAAAGGGAAGGTATTGTTTTTTTTCTTCTTTAGACAAACGCGGCTTTTTATAAAGCGAAGAGTTGCACCAACAAGCAATACAATTGTTATTGCAATCATTAGTTAAATCTATCTGTAGATGAAAAGGGCCTTTATAACCATACCGCCGGTCATAAATGCCTAGCATCTCCAGATAACGGTCTTTAATCTGATCCGGAGCGAGATTATCAAGCACTCTCCTTAAGGCGCCGGCCAAGCCTTTATCAAGAATATGTTCGCTAAACATCCGCCAATAACCGGCTTTGCTTTCCTTCTTTAACTGACGGGGTAACGCTCCCGTTTCGAATAACCCTAATTGTTCAATATGAGGGATACATTGTTTTGAGCTTATCTCTAAAATGTGTTCTCCTTCAGTTAATTTAACTTCCGCTTCTTTATTCCATTTCAAATAATTAACCGTCCACCCCCCGGTTATTTCACTCAGCCCAGACTTTTTAACTATTTTTCCGTCGATATAAATATCTACCGGGCGAAAACTTCCACTAGCATAACGAGCCCACAACTCAAAATTCTTTGCTTGCCGCACCTTAAACAGATAACGGGCAAAGCCTTCTTTTTGGCCTCCGTCTACAACTATATTTTTGCCAAAGTTATGATCTCCGATATTAAGATTTCCGGCCGTAAAACTTTTCGCGAGTATAACTATCCTTTGGCCTTGATTTTTAACTATTAAAGGATTGATGTTTTTAAATTGTTTTAGCCTTTTGCCTACCGTAAGATTCATCCCCCAATTATCACAACTCCTTAGGCAATCTATCGAGGCAAAGTATGGGTCGCTTTTATTTAAATCCTTAGCTTTTTTTCTAAATTCATTGTAAGCCGGCGAGTTCCAGGTATTAAAAAAAGAATCTTTGCCGATATTACCTAAAGGAAAATTGACTGCTTTACAACAAGGCGTTATAGTCCCGTCGGTTAAAATCCGGGCATAATACCAACCGATATAACAAGGAAAATAATTAATTTGTTTTTCATAAATACCTTTTTCTAAATCAGAACGAAATATTCTTCTTAACAAAGTGCCTATCCCCAAAATACTAAGAAGCTTTACGCTAATTGCTTTATCTCGAGCCAGGCAGCTGTTGTTATCTTCACAACTATTGCAAAAATCGCTTTTAAATTTATACCAAAACACAGCCGGTTTTGTCTCAGTAACAGAAATAGACTCAGAAACGATTTCCCGTTGCTCATCAATCTGATAACCTTTGGGGCAAACCAAGGAATCAGGCAGTTGTTTAGCGCTAAAACCTTTTTTTCTGTTTTTCCAAACTTTGCCAAAATCAAGATTTTCTTTTTCGATTAACTCTTCTAAGTCAACATCCCGAGGAAAGTTGAAAAATACCATCTCCTCTTTCTGCCTTATTTTTTTCAGCTGATTAGTTATTTCTTCCTTGTGTTTTCTGTCTAAGGCTAAAGAATCGGTCCGGCCGGGAATAATATCGACAACCTGAAACTCTACCGAGTCACTGTCGCTAGCTTTAGCAAACTCTACCATTGCCTCCAGATCGCTATAATTTTTACTGCAAATTACATTGTATATTTTTAAATGCGGCGATAATGATTTATATTTTTTCTTATAGTAAGCTAACTTTAATAAATTTTTTTTAATTTTCCAAAAATCTTTCTCTTTTTTGCCGGGATGAGTCAAAGAATAAATTTCAGGGCTTCCAGCCCAAATGCTTGCGGTTATCAAATCAACTTGATATTTAACTAATAGCTCGGCTAGCTTTTCCTCCATTAATAAAACATTGGTAATAATATTTAAATAAATTCCACGGTTTTTTATCAACTTTATTACTTCTTCTATCTCCGGATAAAGAAAAGGCTCTCCCGAACCGGAAAGAATAATTTCTCTAACTCCTAATTTAGCGCTGTCTTCTATCAAATGCCTTACCTGGCTAAACGGGAGGTCCTTTTTGCCATTTGGAAAAATTTCTTTTTTATCTAATAAAGGAGAGTGGACCCAACAGCCTATACAATCGTTGTTGCACCTATCGGTAAGGTCAATTTGTAAAGTATGCGGCCCGCAAAGGCGGCCGCTGCCTTCTTCTATTGCCGCAAATAATTTATCCCAATATTCCATTTAGTTAAATTTTTCCCATAAATTTTCTTCGCTTGAAAACAAGATAGCCTAAATATTTTCCGCTCTTTAACAAAGCTTTTTTTACCCCGCCGGACTTACTGTAATTATAAAATCTATTAAGATTCCCCCGCCAGCCTCTTTTGCGCATCTGCCAATCAGCCCATAGCCTATAAGCGTAATCTTTAGCATCTTTTAAATCCTGCCAGGAAAGGTTATCGGGCGCAAACACACAGCTGTTATGCCCGTCATATAAAGACCAATCCCTGGTTAAAATTTTTCCTTCCTTTTCCAATTCCTCAAAAAGCCGTGTCCCCGGAAAAGGAGTGATTATGGAAAACTGTATCGAATCAGGGTCTGATTTCAAGGCATAATCGATAGTCTTTTCAATAGTCTCTTTAGTTTCGCCGCGTAAGCCAAAAGAAAAAGTAAGATGCACCTTAATCCCCAAGCTTTTAGTGTAATCAATCATCCTTTTTGCTTTAGCTAAATCCAATCCCTTGCCGCACCGGTCAACTAAACTTTGTTCGGCATTTTCTACCCCATATTTTACAGCGCACAATCCGGCTTTTTTCATATTATCTAAAATTTCTTCATCCATCAGGTCAGCCTTGGCCATAATCGCCCAAGGGGTATCTTCCAACCCTCTTTTAATTATCTCATTACAAAATTCAATCATCCTTCTTTTCCCGATATTAAAAGTGTCATCGTCAAAATATACTGATTTGTAACCCTTTTTTCTCACCATAAACTCCATCTCATCAATACAATCTTTAATATTCCTAATCCGATAACTGCTGCCTCCAAAAAGCACTTGCGGCCAGAGGCAGAAATTACAGCCAAAAGGGCATCCCCGGGATGCGACCATCTGAACCGAAGGATAAGGAATATCTCCGGGAAGGTCCCAATAATTTTCCATCGGCAAACTTTCCCGATGCGGCCAAGGCAAAATATTTATGTCAAAAGGCGGCCTGGCTTCATTCTTTACCACCTCTCCGCTTCTCCTGCGCCAAACCAAGCCTTTAATCGAGGAAAAATCTTTGTCATTTTTAGAAAAAAACTTAAGCAGCTCAAGCAGAGTAACTTCATATTCGCCAAAAATAACAAAATCAATAAAATCATTTTCAGCTAAAAAATCAGAAGAGGCTATCAAAGGATGAGGGCCGCATAAAATAATATTAATCCCCAATAAAGAAATTCTCTCCAATAATTTAATGTCATAATCAAAAGAAGGGACCGAAGTCTCTACAACCAAGTAATCGATATTTTTACCGGCAAGAGTTTCGATAAAATCATCAGATTGCATTCTTTCTGCAATCGCATCGATTAAATCCGTCTTAACCCCATTAGCCCTTAATAAAGAAGCGCTATAGGCTAAAAAAAAAGGAAAAGGCAAATATTTGCCTTCGCTTTTATCTTTCATATGCGGCCAACGCGATCCCGACCGCACCCCCTGACGCGCCTTATCCTGCCAAGGCATATTTGCTAACAACACTTTCTCAGCAGGCTTATAATTTAAAGGTTTATTTTTTAAAACATTTTGTTTCTTTTTCCTAAAATACTTCTTCCGCTGCCTCTCGATATACCGGCTAACTTCTTGTTCAGTTTCAAATACTTTAATTTTTGTCCTAAACCAGCTATGATATCCGGGAGAAAAATACCTTTCCTTGCCCTTAAATAATATTTTTTCACCCAGAAAACGCGTATTTATTTCCGCGGAAGGATTCTCGATAAAAGTATAATTTTCTAAGCCCTTCTTAGGCTTAAATTCTAAAGCTACCGGAGGAAGAACCGCGCCGTCAAGAGGAAAACGCACACCGGTTAAAACAGAGTGGCCTCTAAAATTATACAACTCTTGCCAACCGTTAAGCTGAGGAAAATTTTCCTCCCTAAACCCGCTAAACCAGTTTTTATAAAGCGGAGAAACCAACAACAATAGCTTAGTCTCTTTAATACAAAGCTCTTCCTCTACCTCCATATCTATCTCTAAATCAATCTGATAATTATCGCCTAATTTTAGAGACCAATATTGGATAACCGGCAGATAACTCCATCTGGCTTTTAATTTCATCCAGCTCTCGCCGCTGCCAACTACCTCCCATTCGGCAAAAGAAGAATTAGTCCATAGGCCAAAAGTACTTATCGCTGAATTTAGGCCTATTTTTTCAGTTATCTTATTCCCTTGCCAAAAAATATGGATTGCTTTATCTTTAAAATTAACTCTTAACTGATTCTTAAATATTTCAGCTTCTTTAATTTTCTTTCGGCTCAATTTCAACCACTCCTTTAAAATTACTATATTTACCCGGCTTCAATTTTTCGACACCAATCTGTTGGTACTGAATCAAACGAGACCGGTAAAAATAATCACTATTTTCTAAAAGCCCTTGCAGCCCCCCGCTTGTTTTATCCCGCCTAAAACTCAAATCAGGTAACTCTCTGCTTTTAACTAATAGTTTGTCAGCCGGCCCGCTCCAGGCCCTAAAGGGCAATATATCATAACTACCGGTAAAAATCTCGCTAAATTCACCCCGGCTAAAGCCAGGCGCCGCCCACTCTTTATATAGAGGTGAAACCATAAGATTATTTTGTATTGCCTCCAACTCTAACTCTTGATGGACTTCAGTTTCTACCTCCCAAATTATTCGCTTATCTTCTCTTAGTTTTATCTTCCACACCTGAGAAACAGGAAGGTGGGCCCAATCGCCTGCCAGGCTCAAATTATCCCGATTTTGCTCTATTACTTCCCAGGCAGCAAGAGAAGAATCATGCCAAATTCCAAAATGGCAAAAGCAGCTATAGATCCCTAAACCTGCTGTTATCTCTTTTCCCTTCCAATATAACCTCCCTTTCCCTTGGTAAAAATTCAACTCCAAACCCGGCCTGGCTAGTTTAACTTTATTGGTTTTCTTTTGAAAACTGCTTAATCCCGGTTGTTTCCCAAAAAACATCTTACCTTCTAATAAATTGTAACTACCCGGCTTAAAAAAAGATTTTTTTCTGGTCGATAATTTTGCTGTATATATGCCAATTGAAGAGCCATAGTCATTTCCCGGCCTCTTTTTGTACAAATTAATAATTCTATCCTGGCAAGAAGGATTAAAAGCAAAAGTCAAATCGGGGAAATTTTTACTCTCACCGGACTTTAAGCAAATAGCCGAGACATTACTATCTTTCATCCGGATGGCGCCGGTATCATTTTCATATTTTTTAGCAATAAAGTCTCCCTTTTCGCCGGCGGTAAACCAACTTTGATAACCGTCTTTAAGCTCCAGGCTTAAGCCATTATCGATTATCCTTACTTTTTTTCCAACTTCTAAATCTATCCTGATTTTTAAAGAATTATCTTCTCCGCAAAAAAACTCCCATCTTTCAACTACGGGAAAATTTTTTATACTCATGGTTAACACTGCTTTATCTTTTGATATCTGCTCAACTTGCCAACCCATAAACCGTGACTCAAACCCTTTTTCCGAAATCAATAAATGGTTACGCAAACAAGCCCTTTCGCTGATTTCCCGGCCTTGATAAAACAATCTTATTTTTTTCGCATCTAAATCAATACCCACTTTAACGGCTGCCGCGGATACAGAAACTAAATTGGAAGGCCAAAATGGTTTTTTTTCTTCGACGCATTTGCCCGCAAATAAATTATCTTTAAAAATATTAATCTCAGTGGAAAATCCTTTCTCTTTAAAATTTCGAAAAGGTAACCTAAATTGCAAAGCCCGGCAGCGGTTTTTTTTATCGCTATTTTCAACGACATTCATCCATCTGCCTTTATTAGTTAAAATAATCCCCGGTAAATCACCGCTAGCGTTAGTTCCTAAATGCTCAGCTTTTTTATCTTCTAAGTCGATATCCATCCAGTTGGTAAAATCTTTGGGGAAAACGCCTTCCTGGTGTCCGGAAACATACCTTTTATACTCTTCTCTTACCAATATTCCCATTTTAAAATCGTCTATCTCGTTAATCTTAGCTGTATCGATATCCGCCTTCCAACATACTCCTCCTTCTTTGATACTAATTTCCCACACCTGGCGAAGCCTAAAATCGGGCCAAAATAATTCCCCCTGAATACAATCCTCTTTTTGAACAAGCTTCCACCTGGCACTTACGGCGCTATACCATTCTTCTTTTCTCTGAAAAGATACAGACATGCCGCAGCCGGCAGTAACTTCCCTGCCTCGATAATAAATTTTTATTGTTTTTTCTCGTCCGCTTGCTTCTATTCGAAGATGTTTATACTCCAACCGGCAGAATCTATATGAAGCGGGAAGTTCTTTTTTCTTCTTCTCCATGTATTTGAGTAAATTTCTTTTTTGGGAAAATAACCTAATATAAAATTCAGCACAATTAGAATCAAGTAAAGATTGGGCCACTCTGGTTTCATTATGGTAGCCGGTATTAAATAATTTGATTTTTTGAGCTTGCTTTTTTTGACCAAAAATAAATGCCGGCAAGCTGCCTGATTTTTGAGAAGAAAACATGCCCACGCCTCCAAAAAAACAATCATGGGTACCCAAATCCTGCCAATTAAGTTTAGAAAGAAAAGGAAGAAATTCTTCTTCTTTTTTTTCAACCACCCAATGGTCATATAAGGCCCTAAACCCGAGATCAAAATGAGGATTTTGAATTTCTTTGCCTTCAAATTTAACTGTCCATTCCAAAATATCTTTCTCTAAACTAATTGTCCAAACCTGCAGGCTATCGAAACCCTGATGGCTGCCTTCAAAAATAAAACTAGCATTATCTTTGGCTATATTTTGCCAATTTAAATCCTTTGAACTTACCCAGCCATTAATCCGGGGGTTAAACCAAACCGCAGACACTCCCATTTTACCGGTCAAAGGATTACCGGCATAAGATAAGCTTAACCGTCCGTTGTTAAAAACAACCCGAAAATCATATTTTTCAAAAACTTTTATCCCTTCCTTTCTGCCTACGGTTTCCAGATAGGCCGGAATAATTTTTCCCGGACTTCCCGCATCGATAATTTTTCCTTTATTTAGATGAATCACCCGGTCGCACATCTGAGCCACCATATCCATCTGATGAGTAACCAAAATTATTGTCTTACCCTCTTTTTTTAATTGCCTTATTTTATCGATACAGCGGCAAGAAGAAGCTTCATCGCCTACAGCGATAATATCATCTATCAAGAGAATATCGGGATCAAGAGAAATAGCTAAAGAAAAAGCAAGGCGCAGGTACATTCCTTGCGAATAATACTTAATCGGCGCGTCAATAAACTCTCCCAATCCGGCAAATTCAATAACCTCTTGCATCTTTATGTTGATATCTTTTTTGCTCAATCCATAAATCCGGGCATTAAGAATAATATTTTCCCGGCCGGTAAATTCACGGTTAAAGCCGGCCCCTAATTCCATTAAGGTAGAAACTTTTCCCCTGACATTGACTTTGCCGCGATCCGGCATCAACATCCCGGCTATAATTTTTAATAAAGTTGTCTTACCTGCGCCGTTTTGGGCGATTATTCCTAAGACCTCTCCTTGCTCAACCGCAAAATTGACTTCCCTAAGAGCCCAAACCTCCCGCCAGCTAACTCCGTTTTCTTTAACGAATTTAATCCGGTATTTCTCCCAAATATTATCTAAATTTACTGCTTTCATAGTTGTTTTAATAGTGACGGTTCTTTTTTAATTAAAAATAAATTCCCGGCTATAATAAAAATTAAAGCTAAAACAATGCCCGTAACTGCTACCGGTAAAGAAGGGAGCTTACCGTAAAATAAAATACTGCGGTAAGAAGTTACATAATAGGTCATGGGATTTAAAATAGATATCCAACGGTAGGGATAAGGCACCATATTCAAAGAATAAAAAACAGGAGTAATCCAAAACCAAACCATCAGGCCCACAGAGAGAAAATGAATTATGTCCCGGGAATAAACATTGATCACGGCAAAAATAAGAGACAACCCCAAAATAAAAATTAAATTAAAGATAAACACAAAAATTAAAGCCGGTAAAACTTTAATAATTTGGATATTAGAAATAATAAAAAAAGGCAAAAGAAAACCGATGCCGATTAAAAAACTTAAAAAATTAGATAATACAGATTTAAACGGCACAAACTCCAAAGGCAGCATTTTTTGCCTAAACATTGCGGCATCGGTTAAAAATGAGTTAGTAGCCTCAACCACCGCTGCCGAAAAAAACAACCAGGGCAATATCCCCGAAAGCACAAAAAAAGTGAAATTTTCGATGTTTATTTTAAAAACAGTGGTAAAAATTATATTTATACAGACAGCGAGAATACAAGGAATGATTATAGCCCACCAGACCCCCAACATCGCTCCGGAATAACTGGCCCTAAACTGCTTAAAAACCATCTCCGCTAAGATATCGCGCTGATAAAAGAGTTTTTTTATTCTGTTTATAATCATCTTACTATTTTTTGCTTAAAACTTAGAATAAATCATATCTCTTTTCCTATTTTTTGTCAAAGCTGTTTACCGTCAATTTTTTAATTATATCAGACCACTTTAAAAAAGAAAGAAAAAGAAAGAAAACATATAATGGTTGCGTCTGATGCCTGTTCAAGATATAATTTTTAAGCCATGCCGAAAAAAATAACCGTACCGCTAGTTCTGCTTATTGTCATTTTATTACAGATAATTAATCTTATAATTTGGTTAAATATTGACCAAACTTATTTAATACATGACTCCCACCACCATTTTCTTTTAAGCCTTTCTGTATTTGATGAAATTAAGAGCAATCTTATCCCTCTCCTCCCCCGTGTTCTTGACCGGTTAATTCATTACCGCTGGCACGGTGTTTTAATAGCCTACCTAACAGCTCCTTTTTATTTTCTTACCGGTATTAGCCAAGACTCGGGCGTCTTGGTAAATAGCGCAATATTTATAACTATTCTCATCCTTTCTACTTATGGAATCGCGAAAAACTTAGCCAACAAAAAAGCCGGAATTCTGGCAGCATTTATAATCAGCGTTTATCCGCTGATATTTAATCACCTAAAAATATATATGTTGGATTTACCGCTTACTGCTACAGTCAGCCTTGCTGTCTATTTTCTGATAAAATCAAAATTATTCTCTAACTATAAATACACCCTCCTTTTCTTTGCCTCGGCGGCTCTGGGCTTATTGATAAAATCTATTAATTTTTTGGGAATGCTGGCTGCTCCTTTTTTGCTGGTTCTAATTAAAGCCACAAAATCAGCTGGTAACAAAACAAAAAAGATAACAGTTGCCGCAGCCGGCATAGCTATAATTGCTATATTTACCTTCCCCTTTTTAAAATTAAAAATATATGAGATATGGTCACGCCTTACTTTTTCCTCCTGGCTCAATCCTACCTATTCGGCCCCCCACGGCTCAGTCTTGGCCTTAATAACCCATTGGCTGGCAACAAGCCTAAAATTTATCTTCTGGTCAATTCAAGAAATATTTAACAACTCTTTGCTTCCTTTATTTTCGATAGTTTTTTCCCTTAGTTTAATATCCTTTATCCGGATAAAAATTAAACCTCTCTATAAAAAAATAATCTACCTTTGGTTAATTGCGCCATTATTGCTTTTGGGCGCGCTTTTCTACCTTCCCAAAGATCAAAGATACCTTATGCCTATCCTCCCGGCAATGGCAATCATTTCAGCTATTGCCATAACAAAGATAAGCCATAAAAAAATTAGAAATCTGGGCATCACAATAATTGTCATATTTGGCATCCTCCAACAGCTTGCAATCTCCTACGGATTCGGTTTTTGGCCCAAAAAGAATGACCTTATTTTTCGCAACAGCCAAGCTAAAACTTCTACCCCAAGCCGTAATGTTTATCCCAACCAAAAAATATTGTCGCTAATTTCTAAGCATGACTCACAAACCCTTCCTTACTATCGGAATATCTTCTTTCTCAGCCCTGCTCCAAACACTTATGAACCAATGGCTTACCTTAGCGCTATAAAAAATTATCCTTTTTATACGACCTCAACCTCTTTAAGCGAAGAAACTTCTTATCAGGAAATAGATTCCCCCGCCACCCTTATAAATGCCGCTGATTATCTAGTTATGCTGGAGAGAATGCCGGAGAAAGAGATAAACGAAATAAGCGAAATGCCGCAATTAAAATCAAAGTTTATATCCACGAGAAAAACATTTAAGGAAAAAAAATCTAATTTTTCTTTCCTTGGGAAAGTTCCTTATTTATCGGGGAATAATTTTCTGATATTTAAAAGAAAAAAGAAGCCTGTAAAAATATCAAAAAATGGCTTAAGCCTCTACTTCCGGGATGGTTTTCTGCACCTGCTCTCTAAAAAAGTGCCTTTATTAGCCTCAACAGGAGCTTTCGGCAGATTTAAATATAAAAATAAAACGTTTTTTACCACCAACGCAAAATGGAACATTACCGAAAAAAGCGCAAATAGCCTGGAGGCAACCGCGGCCTGGCCCGGCGTTTCCATAAAAGAAAGATGGAGTTTTTACTTAAAAGACAGCCAAACATTAATCTTTAACCTGGATTTTATCGCAACCAAAGACGCCTTAATAACACAACCTTCGTTTGCTTTAATTTTTCCTCACTTCTATAAACAATACCGGGCAAACGAAAAAAACGGGGA
The DNA here is from genome assembly GCA_021735445.1 of Candidatus Omnitrophota bacterium. Classification (GTDB taxonomy): domain Bacteria; phylum Omnitrophota; class Gorgyraeia; order Duberdicusellales; family 4484-171; genus PXAH01. Next base: position 67,915 of record JAIPHA010000001.1, on the reverse strand, counting down.
TTTTCGCGTAAAAAAAGTTCTTCAATATAGCGAAAAATATTTTGTTTCCCAAGACAACTCAATAACTATAAACAGCCCTTACCATCATTTTCCTAAAATAGAATCTACTCTAACGATTAACAAATTCAAAATAAAAAAAATGTTAAGATACAACAAAAGGCTGCGCTGGATAAACTACCAAAGCAAAGAAGGTAAAATCTTTTTGTCAAAAGGCAAAAACAGACTTTTATCCCTAAAAATAAATCTTAAATGATCAGTATAATAGTAGTAACCTACAACAGGAAGTACCTTTTAACAAAATGCCTGGAATCTCTTCTAACCCAAAACATAAACAGCGCTTACGAAATAATCGTTATCGATAACGGCTCTTGCGATAAAACAACTTCTTTTATAAAAAATAACTTTTTAAATAGAATTAAATTCATACCCCTTCACCGAAGGACAAATCTAAGAACTTGCAAAAACCTCGGAATAAATAACTGCCGGGGAAAGATAATCGCTTTTACCGACGATGATTGCCGGCCTTCTCAGGACTGGCTAAAAAACCTTGAAAACACCCTAAAAAATTATGATTTTATCGGAGGGGCCGTTAAACTCGGCAACAAAATAAATTTCCCCTGGTGGTGGCAGCCTTCACTGAATTGGTTAATAGGCTTACAGGATGAAGTAAACCATAAGTTACTGCCTTTAGGTTCTAATGTAGCTTATCGGGATTATGTCTTAAAACCGGTTCGGGAAATGCCTATCCGGGGCCGCTTTTCACCGCTTATTGCCAAATACTCACAATATGGCGAAGATATTGACAGGGCCGCCAAAGCTTTAGAAAACAACTTTAAAATGGGCTTTAGCAAAAAGGCGGTTGTCTTTCATGCTATTAGCCAATCTAAGTTAAGAATTGCCTCTCTCTTAAAAAGAAGCTATCGGGAAGGTTACTTTTTAGCTAAAATAAATAGAAAATACAAAACTATCTGCCAAAATTTTCTAATTTTAATTATCAATCCAATCCGGTTTCTGGTTACTTTCCAACTCACTTTCCTCTTTAAAACAATTTTAAGCTTTGGCTATTTCACCGGGCTATTAACTAGATAATAACCTAGTCTTGGTTGACAAGTGTTTCCATTTCATTAAAATGATTAAAAATAATGAAAATACTAATTTGTAATAAATTCAACTTTTTAGCAGGAGGGACAGAAAGATACTTATTTGATTTAAAAAAAATCTTAAAAAAAAATGGTAACAAGATAATCACCTTCGCCAGCCAAAACAACCGGAATCAACCTTCCCCTTATTCTAAATACTTTGTTAGCCAAAAAGACTTCAACAGCTCCGGGCAAAAAGGAATTATTTATAATCTAAAACTCTCTTTGGATTTAATCTATTCTTTTTCCGCTAAAAGAAAAATCGCCCGGTTAATAGACGATGTCCGGCCCGACCTTGCCCATATCCATAACATCTACCACCATCTGTCCAGCTCTATTCTCTGCCTGCTTAAGAAGAAAAAAATACCTACAGTTATGACTATCCACGACTATAAGATTATCTGCCCAAATTATTCACTCTTTACCAATAATCAATATTGCCAGAAATGCCGAAGGCATAAATATTTTAATGCGGTCAGGTACAGATGCATAAAAAATTCCTACCTAAAAAGCTTTCTGGCTTGCCTGGAAATGTATTTTTGTAAAATCACAAAAATATATACAAAAAATATAGATTTATTTATTGCCCCTTCCCGCTTTGTAAAAAAAAGATTAATTGATTTTGGCATCAAAAAAGACAAGATAACTTATCTTCCCCATGCGATAAATTTAAAAAAATTCGACTCAGGATACAGCAAAGGCCATTATATCCTCTACTTTGGGAATCTGACCCATAAAAAAGGTGTCCAGGTTTTATTAAAAGCCGCGCAATACATACCTACCACCGCCGTAAAAATCGCCGGTTCCGGCCCTTACCAGCAAAACTTAAAAAATTTAGTTAAAACTTACCGGCTAAAGAATGTCGGATTTTTAGGCTATAAAAAAAATAACGAATTGGCCGGCATCGTAAAAAATGCTTATCTAGTTATCATCCCTTCCCTATGGCCGGAGGCCTCCAGCTTAGTTGCCTACGAAGCCTCTAAGGCGAGTAAGCCCATTCTTGCGTCAAAAATAGGAGCTCTCCCTGAAATAATAACTGATAATAAAACCGGCATATTATTTTCACCGGGCAACCATCGTGAGCTTGCCGAAAAAATTAAATACCTGCTGGCCAATCCGGAAATAGCTAAAAAAATCGGGCAAAATGCAAAAGAAAAAATAGATACCTTTAACAATGAAAACAGCCATTACCAAAAAATAATAAAAATATACAGACAACTAATCAAAAACGAATTGCCACTAGCTAAATAAATGGATATTCTATTCCTTATCCCCCCCAAACAGTTAAATTCGAAAAAAATGCCGGTAGATAGAGTCTATGGATGCAACTATGGCTTTGATTATAAGCCCTCGATTCACCTCATCCAGCTAGCTACTCTTGCAAAAGAGGCAAACTATAAAACACGTTTTCTTGATTGCCCCGCAGAAGGATATAATTTAAAAGATTTTACCGCCTTTATCAAAAAAAATCTATCTATAAAAATAGTTGTTTTTTTCAGTGTATGGCTATCGTTAAAAGAAGATCTTTTAGCTGCCGAAATAATTTCAAACCGAATAAAAGATGTAAAAATAATTTTTAGCGGCGCCTATCCCACCTGGAAACCAGAGTTGTTTTTAAAAAAGAAAAACTATTTTGTTATCAGGGGAGAACCGGAAAGGCCTTTCAGCCGTTTAACAGAAACAATAATAGAAGGTAAATCCGGCTATTTTAATCTTAACAATTTATCCTTTTTAAAAAAAAATAAAGTTATCTCTAATCCTTGCGGAAAGTTAATTAATTTAGATAAACTTTGTTCTCCCGATTATCAACTAATAAAAGGAAAATACTTCTTCAACAGGCTCAGCCAGGGGCCGGCCACTATCCTCTCTGCTTCCCGAGGCTGCAAGTATGGCTGCAGCTATTGCGCCCCCCAGGCTATAGACCAGGCTATAGAGCTGGAGTATAAAAAATCAAATCCGGAAAAACCTCCTCTTAGGCTGAAATCGGCCCGGAAAGTGATTGAAGAATTCAAACAAATAGCTTCTCTGGGCTACCAAGCGGTAGAGATTTGCGACAACCAATTTATCTGGGATAAAGAAAGGACAATAGCAATCTGTGAAGCAATTAAAAAATTAAATTTAAAATGGATCTGTTGCGCCCGCGCCGATTACCTAAAAGATAAACAAATCCTTGCTTTGATGAGAGAAGCCGGCTGCAGCCTGATATATATCGGTACTGAATCTTTTAATCAATCGATACTTAATGATATTAAAAAAGGCCTTAATCTGGCCGATATTTACAAAGCGATCAAGCTGGTTAAAGATTGTAAAATAGAAGCCGAGATCTCGCTTCTTCTGGGATGTTCTCAGCTGGAGACAAAAGAAACCATATCAGAAAATATTAAAAAGGTTAAAAAAAATAAATCCTTTTTTGTCCATTATGCGATTGCCTCCCCCCTGCCCAATACATTCTTGTATCAAACGGCAAAGAAAAACGGATGGCTTAAATACAAAGATTTTATCCCTTCTGACAATCTCCGCCAGGCTCAGCTAAACCTGCCTAATATCTCGGCGAAAGAATTAAAAAAAATAGTAAAAATGAATTATCTTCGGCAATATTTATCGGCCCGTTTTATTCTTAAAGAACTGGCTAAAATTAATTCACTAGCTCAATTTAATTTCAGGGTAAAATCCCTATTAAGATTTTTAAAATACTTAATTAATCGATAAAATCGAATGAAAATAGCAATCATCGGCACAAGAGGCATAACTTCTCAATATTCAGGGATAGAAAAATCTCTAAAAGAAACCGCTCTGCGCCTGGCAAACCGCGGCCATTTAATCCATGCCTATTGTCAAAACAACCATAATTATTTTCAAAAAATTAATCATAAAAATATAAAACTGATTTATCTGCCGGCTTTAAAAAACAGGTACTTAGAGACCTGCAGCCACACTGTTTTATCACTTCTTCACCTTCTCTTTTTTAATTTTAATGTCGATATCGTACACATTCACGCTTTGGGCCCGGCTCTATTTTCTTTTCTGCCTAAAATATTTAATAAAAAAGTAGTAGTTACTGTCCACGGCCTGGATTGGCAAAGAAAAAAATGGGGTATTGTACCTAAAATTGTCTTAAAAATTGGTGAATACGCGGCCGGTTATTTTCCCGATAGAACAATAGTAGTATCTAAAAACCTTAAATCTTATTTTCACGATAAATTTAAAAAAAGTTTTTTCTACATCCCCAATGGCACTAATATCCCGGTAATAGGCAATTCTCCTTTGAAAAAAGAAAAAAAATATATCTTGTTTGTCGGGAGATTAACCCCGGAAAAAGAAATAGATCTATTAATCCGGGCATTTAATCAGCTTAATACAAACCTAAAACTGGTTATAGCCGGAACCGCTTCCTATTATAAAAAATACTTCTTAAACCTTAAACGAATTGCCGGGCCAAAAATTGAATTTCCCGGATTCATAAAAGAAAAAGCTCTTGATGGCCTTTACCGCAACGCTTATCTTTTTATTTTACCCTCAAGCATCGAAGGCTCGCCTCTTTCTTTATTAGAAGCAATGAGTTATGGCCTCTGTGTTTTAACCAGCAAAATTAAAGAAAATCAGGAGATTGTGGAAAACTCCGGTATATTGTTTGAATCCGGTAATTGTACTGACTTAAAAAATAAGTTAAAATATCTAATTAATAATCCTGGTTTAGTTGAAAACCTTGGCAAAAAAGCCCGGCAAAAAGTAAAATTAGAATACAACTGGGAAAAAATAATTACAAATTTAGAAAACCTCTATCAAGAATTAGGCGCAAATGAAAAAAATTAGTCTTTATATTCCTGTCTATAACCATAGGCAATATTTAAAAAAATGCCTAGACAGCGTACTTATCCAGACTTATCCGGTTGATGAAATAATCCTAATAGATGACGGTTCCAGCGGCAATTTAGAAAAAATTGCATCAAACTATCCGGTAAAAATCATAACCCATAAAAAAAACAAAGGTATCGCCGCGGCAAGAAACACTGCCTTAAAAAATGCAAAAAATAATCTGCTTGCTTCATTGGATGCAGACACTGCAGCCAGCCCCAACTGGCTGGAAAATCTGATCAAACAAATCAAAAGAAAAAATGTAGCCGGGGCAGGAGGAAGGTTGATTGAAACAAATAAAAAAGGCCTCGCTAACAAATGGAGGGATGTCCACATGCGGCAATCCTGGGGAGATAAAACCCTAAAAAACCCTCCTTTTCTCTATGGGAACAACTGCCTCTACAAAAAGGAAATTTTAAAAAAAATGGGCGGCTATAACAATAAATACAAAACCAATTATGAAGATTACGCTATCTCAAAAAAAATCATGAAAAGCAAATATCAATTAATCTATACGCCTTCGGCTAAAGCATACCACTATCGAAAAGATACGGTAACAACAGTTCTTACTGCATTCTGGAGGTGGATTTTTTTTCAATACCCTCAGCCGGTTACTATGAGTTGCTTGATAAAAAAAATTATCCGGAATTTCCGCCTTTCTCTCTCTTTTTTTGCCCGAGACGCCTCCAGCGCTAATTTTAATTTATTATTTTTAGATCTCTTTATGGGTTTTTACCACAGTTGGCTGGATTACAATTTCTACAAAACCAAAAAAAAATGAATTTATTAAAAACTATAACCAGCAATAGCGGATTCGTTTTAGCCGAAAAAATAGTTACCGCCCTAACTTCCCTCTGTTTAACTATTATCTTAGCCAGATATTTAGGTAAAGCTAACTTTGGCGACTACGCTTTAATTTTAGCAATAATCCATTTTTTCTTAATGATTGCTAATACCTGGCTGGAGCCGGTTGCCGTAAAAGAATTAGTCAAAAATAACTACAGCCCGGTAAAAGAAAAAATAATAGGCAATATAGCCTTATTCCATATCTTGCTGGCTTTAGTCTTTGCTATTTTCATCTCGCTAAATGGTTCTATCAATCCGGCTTATCTGGTTTTAATAGTTACCTTGTTAATTTTAAACAGTTTAATCTCTTCCTACAAAACTGTCTTTAAAGCATTTCTTCGCATGAAGCGATATGCTCTTTCAAAAACTATTACCAATTTAGTTTTCTTGGCTGCCATCATCCTAATAATTATCATTAAAGGAAATATCTATTCTATTTTTACGGCAATGATTTTTATCCATATCTTACTTTTAACCGTTCTGGTATTATCCGGAAATAAAATTATCAAACCTGTTTTTAAAATAGACTACCGATTATCAAAAAAAATATTCAGGCATTCGGCTCCTTTGGCTCTTACCGCCTTATTTGTTGCTTTTATGCACAGGATAGACCAGCTAATGTTATATCAAATAAAAGGCAGCAGCTATCTGGGAACTTATGCGGCTTCGGTAAAAATCGCTGAATCATTTAACATCATTGCTTTAGCTTTATCAGCTTCTCTGTTGCCTCTCTTATCGAAATACCATAACCGCCAACCCAAGAGGTTTAAATCTATCTACCGCTTAAGCTTTAAATACCTGGCCATATTGATAATACCGTTGGCCTTCTTGATTAACCTTTCTTCCCGGGAAATTATAATAAATATCTACGGCCAAGAATTCTCATCGGCCGCGCCGGCTTTAAATATCCTAATTTTTGCCCAAATATTCTATTTCTTCGGCATGGTTAACCGGCAAATATTAGTTGCCTCAAACAAACAAAGGCTGGACCCTTTATTTACCGGAGTATCGGCGGGAGTAAATATAGGGCTTAATCTTTTATTAATACCCCGTTTTAGCTTCACGGGAGCTGCGGCCGCAACCCTTATCGCTGCAGCCGCCGGCCCGATTTTAGGGTATTTCATCTTAGCCACCAAAGATTATTCCCAAAGTATGTTTAACTCTTCCCTGAAACCAGCCGGTATATCTTTAATAATTTACCTCTTTCTATCCTGGCTTGGCCTCTCTGCTTTTACTGCCACAATATCCTTTTTGGCAATATATATAGCCGCGCTAATAGCTTTTAAGGAATTGAGTTTAAAAAATATACAGTTATTAAAGATTCTTTTAACAAAAAAAACCAATTAAAAAATCATCAATATGCGCCTTTTCTGCTCAAGACCACCGGAACTGTTAAAAGAATAATCTTAAAATCAAAAAAAAGAGACCAATTATCCACATACCTTGCGTCAAGCAGCAACCACTCTTTTATAGTTAAATCGCCGCGGCCTTTTATCTGAGGCAGCCCGGTTATCCCCGGCAGTCTAGAAGACCTAATCCCATACAAAGGATCCTGCCTTAACTCTTTATTGGGCATAAAAGGGCGCGGCCCCACCAAGCTCATCTGCCCTCTTAAAACATTAAATAATTGAGGCAGCTCGTCTAAGCTGGATCTTCTTAAAAATCTTCCCAAAGGAGTAATTGCAGAATTGACTTTGTGATCATAGAATCTCGCCTTTTGGCCTAATTCCGCAATTTGAAGGTTTTTCTCACCGGAGGCTGCTCCCCCTTTCATTGTTTTAAATTTATACATTTTAAACTCTTTACCTTTATAGCCCAGCCTTTTTTGCACAAATAATGGCGAATCCCGACAGATAAACTTTAGGAGCAAAGGAATAATTATAAAAAAAGGAAAAAAGATAAAAAGCAAAATAACCGCAAAAACATAATCAGATCCTCTCTTAAAATAACCTTCAATAACTTGCCCCTTGTTGCTAGCCTTCATTTTTTACCACCCATTTTAAGGTATAATCGCTATACCACATTTAGAGTTAACTTCATTGCCAAATTAAAAATATTTCTTCCTAAAACATCATCCATCGCTTTTATGAAAGAATCGATTTCGCCCCTTTTTACGATTAAGGCAGGATTTACCGGAAGATAATCTTCCTTGCCTCCGCTATAAATTAAGATATTATGTTTTTTAAATAGTTCAGAAGCCACTGCCGCAGGAAATAAACCAGTCATCCCTTTTTTTAGGCCGGGGATTCTCTTTAAAAAAGCCGGCCCAAATATATCGGCAGAATTCCTAAACTGAAAAGTCCCCAACAAGCCCACAGACCTTACCTCTTTTATGTATTGAGGGTATTTCGCTTTCAAATATCTCATTTGGGAAAGCAAGTATTCACCCTGAACTCTCGCGTTCTCTACCAACCCGTCGTCGTTTATAATATTTAAAGCCTCGATAGCCGTAGCGCACTCCTCTCCCAATCCGCCAAAAGTTGTAGTATGAATAGTGCAATTTCCTAACTGCCCGTATGTTTTTTTAAATATTTGAGGCTTCACTATATAACCGGCTATCGATGCTTTGCCGCCGCCTAAAGATTTAGAAAAAGTTACTATATCCGGCACAATATCGCCATATTCAAAAGAAAACATCTTACCGGTCCGGCCGAAACCGGCAAAAATTTCATCAACAATCAAAAGAATACCATTTTTTTGGCACAAAGAATAAAGTTCTTTTAAATACCCCGGAGGAGGCAATAAAGCTAAATCAGCCTTAATTGCCTCCAGGATAACTACGGCTAAGTCATTACGCTCTTTGCTGATTTTAGCAAATGTGTCGATGTCTCCAAAAGGAATTTCTATACAACCGGGAATTTGTTTAAAAAGTTCGCGATGCGGGCGGGAAAAAGAACCCGAAACCGACATCGTTGCAAAAGTTTTCCCGTGATAGCCTAAATCCGTATAAACCACCTTATCCTTACTTTTTGTCCTCTGATACAAAAGAGCTATCTTTAAAGCCCCTTCATTAGCTTCGGCTCCGCTATTACAAAAAAAAGAGTATTGTAAATTTTCCGGAAAAATTTCAGCCAAATTTTTAGCCAACACGCTCTGGTATTGAGAGATAAAAGCCTTACAAATCTCTAGCCTTTTATTTTTATTAAAATTTCGCCTGGCTTTTAAAATACGGGGGTGGTTATGGCCGTGATTTAAAACACTCATCCCCCCTAAAAAGTCCATTATCTTTTTCCCGGATTCGGTGTATAGGTACATCCCTTCGGATTTTACAATTTTATGCTGAGCAAACCCTAACACCTTTAAAAAGAAAGCAATCCCGGGATTTATATATTTTTTGTAATAACCAATAACCTCTTGCTGCGCTAAATCGCTGATATCGGAAAGTTGCGTTAAGTTATACTTTTCCATTAGCTTGCCCCCTAAAAAAGGCCCTCGTTACAAATAAAGCGCCTCTGATAAACAATTTTATTCCTATTGTTTTTATAATCTCAATTATCTTTCTGGGCCGGAAATAAAAGTTAAAATGCGCTTTGCAAAACATTTTTCCCAAAAGATTATTTTTGTCAGAAAAATCATTAAAGGTATCTCTTCTTTTATATTTCTTTTTTTTATCAAACAATTCTGTCCCGGGAAAAACAGTAAGCTTAGCAAAGCTAACAATTAAAGGATCTAATTCTATAGCAAAATCTATCTGTTTTTCTAAACTCTCTTTATTTTGAAAAGGAAACCCCATGATAAAATTGGCATGATAAACCATACCAATTTCTTTGCACCAGGATGATGCTTCCATAAATTTATTAAAGGATATGCCTTTTTTTATATATTTTGCTTCTTTTTTATCTCCGACCTCAGGGGCAATAACTATCTTCCAGCATCCGGATTCCTTCATTAAGGCTAATAAATCTTTAGACAACTTGTCTACCCTGACACCATTATCTAATTGCCAAGATATGTTTAATTTTCTCTTTTTTATTAATTCACATATCTTTTGCGCTCTCTCCTGATCAAGAGTAAAATTATCATCTTGTATGGCTATTTCTCTGGCCCCGATTTCTTTTTTTAGCCATTCCATTTCATCGACTACATTTTCAGCAGAACGGGCCCGCCATTTATTTCCTGATACCGCTCGGGAACAAAATATACAATTAGAAGGACAGCCTCTCGATGTAACCATCGAAACAATCGGCCTCCTTTTATAAGTAGTTTCATAATAACCTTTTATATCTAACAAATCATAGGCCGGAAAAGGCAAATCATCGAGATTTTCTACCGGCATTCTCTCTAGGTTCTCCATCCCTGATACTATTTGGCCATCATTGCATCGGATAACCCCTTCAATTAAACCTCTATCTTGCGCCCGCACAAAATCAGTTATTATCCTTTCTGCTTCAAAAGGAATTATAAAATCTATGCTACCGGATAAATAATCCTCAAGCCTGGCCGTAGGCCCTGGCCCTCCTAAAAATACAATTAAATCTTTATTTATCGATTTAATAATAAAAGCAGCCGTTAAAGCCTGGCGGGTATTGGAAATATTCGAAGATATCCCCACCAACCGGGGCTTAAATGAATTTATCGATACCCTTAACTCTTTTATCCAATTCCGGCTAAGATTAAGATCAATGAAATCTGTGCTTATTAAGTTTTTTCTTAAAACAGCAGTTAGGTACAAAGCTCCCAAAGGAGGCAACATCCCGGGAAAATACCTATTTTCAGACGGAGCATTAATCAATAACACTTTTTCTGCCACTCTCTTAAAACCACCCTTATCTTTAGCGCCTAATCTTTAAAAACTATCCCTCTCCAGAACCGGCCCACCCATAACAAGCCCATCAATAAAGGCAATAGATATTCAACGAATGAATACAATAAACCTAGCGACAGCAAAGCCTCCGGAGAACCGAATTGAGCGAAAAAAAACAATAGAGAAACTTCTCTTATCCCCGTACCGGCAACCGTAAAAGGCAGGCTGCTTACTATCACCACCAAGGGGACAAAAACTAATATATTTACCGCCGGGATAAATATCCCTAAAGATTCCGCTAACAGGTAGACAATGAACAATTCAAATGCAAATATCAAAAAAGAATAAAATATTATCTGCTTATCTTGAAATATCTTAATAGCGTTTGTGTATTCTATTTTAAAAAAATTAGATATTTTTTTACAGATAGTTTTAGCCTTGCCCCTCAGGCCGCTTTTATCTATCGGTGTATTTATCAAAAAAAAGTTAAACAATAACGCTTTAAGAGATAAAATCCCGCCTAAAATGACAAAGATAAATAAAGACAAGAAATTCAACAACTGTTCACATAAAACAAGTAGCGTAGTTTTTGCTACAGGAACCCCCCGGGCACGCCTTAGGTATAAAACTTTAAAAAATTCTCCGGTTTTTAAAGGGAAAAAGTTCCCAACCGGTTCTGAGCCGATCACAACAACCAAAGCTTCTTTAAAGCCGATTTTATAACCCAGCCTCCTTAACATTAGCCTCCACCTAAAAGAAGCTAAAAAAACTGCCTCGATTACAGAAAGTATTGCCGCAAGCAAAAAAAGATATAAATCCGCCCTGCTTATCGAACTTTTGACCGCTTTTATATCAACATTTCTAAAAATCAAAAAAAAGATAATAAAAGTTATCGAAACAGAAAAAACAACTCTTAACGCCGCTTTATAATTCAAACCTTTCTTTGCAATTGCCACCTACCTTAACTCCTTAATATCTAAACCCTGGTTAGAAAAATATTTTAATAATTAATTTGATACAGCCCATATTTACCAACTACATACAGAATCCTTTTTTTTGAATCCAGGCAAAAATCTCTTAACCAAAATCCCACATTGTACCGTTTTAACGTTTTTTTTGTCTTGATATCAATCATATGAACTTTACCGTCTAAAAACCCCCCCACAAAAAGAAGGTTTCTTTTTTTATCAATAGTTAATATTCTCATCCCAAACGGTATTTTGATAACACCAATTCTATTTAAGCTAACTATATCTAAAATTATTATTTTTCTGGCAAAAGGAGAACTACAATATATTTTTTTATACTTATTTGAAACAACATACTCTAAAATAGGCATTGTTATTTTTTTTCTTTTTACAATTTCTAATTTATCTGTATCAAGCAGATAAAAGCAGGGGTTTTTAAGCCAAAAGTAGCTATAAGCGTACAGCTTGTCTTTTTCGGGATTCATCAATAAATAGCCATTGATATCAAATCTTTTCTCGACTTCTAAGCTACTCATATTTAAAGCTGCAAATTTATACCCTCCTTTTTTATTCATCTCTGATTCGATAAATATAAGCTCATTTTTATTGTCATACTCAATAAAATTATCGCCAACAGCCATCGGAATAGGCGAAGACATCCTTTTTAGAGAAAAAGTGTCTAAGTCAAAGACTACCAGCTTCTTAATCTCTTTATTATAGAGATAAATTTCCCTTTTTTTCTGATTTATCTTATGATATTGAGCATAACCGGTTTTAAGCGCCGGTATTTTATCAAGACTCTGCTGTTTAGGGTTGTATTCAAGCAAAGTCGGCTGTTCAAAACCAGAGATAAATAATCTTTTTTTGGCCCAATCTGGTTCTATTTTAGAAAAATCCCCATCCGCTATCTTCCTAACATTTGCTTTATAATTAATTTCAGGAACCGCCTTAGGCGGCAATGGATAAGCGCTAAAAGCAATTAGCCCAGAAAGAAAAAAAATAAAAATAATCCGCAAAGTATTTAATAAAAAACTGGTTTTTTTTATAGGAAAAGATAAAAATATATAAAAAACAGCGTTAAAAAGAAAAATTTCTACAAAATATTTTATATCCGAAAAATAAATTATCCCGCCCGATAAAAATAAAAAAATAATATATAAAACAATAATATTTTTAATCCTGCGGGAATTCTTTCTTATAATGAAAAAATAAACCGTCCATACCGTAAAAATTCCGGTAAATAACAATATTCTTTCAAAAATACTGTTATAAACATTTATCAGCACCGGAATCCAATATTCAGCATCATAAGTTTCAATAAACCACCTTAGCATTATAGCTACGCTGTCTTGCCACAAATTCTCTAAATTTAGGATAAATGAATTCATCTAAAAAGTTTAATCTTTTTCAAGCCTATTACCCTTAACATCCTCATCGCCGTTTTTATAACCCCGAGTAAATTCTTTGAATGCTTAGAAACTCCTCCCTGCCTCTCGAAATAACTCACGGGGATTTCTCTTATTTTAAAACTATTTTTTATCGATTCAATCATCATTTCTAAAGAAAATTCGGGCCCATCTGTTTTTAAATCAGAAGATATTTCTAAATATGAACTTTTCCATATGGCTCTATAGGTACAACCGACATCCGAAAGTCGGGGCGGAAAATGCTTTTTCCACAAAAATTTTACCAATCTTGCCATCAGGATATTTCCATATCTTAAAAAAATATTCATGCTAACCGCCTTAGCAGTCCTTGTCCCAATCACCATATCATAATTTTTAAGGCATTTTAAAATCTTCTCTAAATCATAAGACCGAAACGAACCATCTGCTTCTACAAATACTAAAATATCGCCGGAGGCTTTTTGAGCGGCAAACTTTAGCGCCGCGCCATATCCGCTATAGTTATTGGTAAATACACAAGCCCCCTTGTCTTTTGCGATGCTGGCAGTATTATCCAGAGAATTATTATCCGCTACTATTATTTCATCAACTTTATCTTTAAAATCATCTAAAACGGCCCCGATAGCTTCAGCCTCATTATCTGCGGGAATGATTAAGCTCACCTTACTGCTTTGATGTTTTCTGCCCCTTACGATTTGTTTTGCGCTGTTTAAATCACCTAAGCTATTAACATTAACATATTCTCCCTTGATAAAAAAAGGATAAATTATTTCCCCTTCCTGAGCCGCTAGATTTAAGACATCGGCAATTTCAATCTTTTTGGCTACCTTGAACTTCAAGGCTTTTTCGATATAAAAAAATATTTTCGGAGAAAATAAAAAAGTTCCGCAGCCTAAATAGTCATTTTTGACTATAGGTGGCTTTTCGCTAAGCGCATCAATCCTGTTATTTTTTATTTCAACAGAGTAATTCTTTTTTATCAACCTTTCTTCTGCCTGCTTTTTTACCCCGCATATCCCTAAAAAATTATCTCCTAAAAAATCAACTAGCTTTGCATGGTTAGAGCGATAATAAAATTCATCCCCCAACAACACACAAAAAGGTTTATTAACATACTCTTTAAGCAAAAACAATCCATAGGCCAGCCCTTTTGATAAATTGTTATTTACAATATAATTAATTGATACCCCTAATTTATCCCCCTTGCCACACAAATTGATTATCGACTCTTTGCCATAACCGACAACAATATATATGTATTTTATATTTAATTGATCCCGCATTAATTCAATATTTCTTAACAATAATCTGCGTCCCCCTACCTTAAAGAGCACCTTCGGTTTATCTCTGCCAACACAAGAAAACCTCTCACTCCTTCCCGCAGCTAAAATAAGGCCTACTAAATCTTTATCCATCTTTTTCATTTTAATAATGTTACTTGTTAAAAATTATTTGGTCTTTGATGTTATTATCCCTTTTAGCGCAATTGTGGCAGATATCCGCCTTGCTTCCGGCTTCTTGCCGGAATTTTTGGTAGTTATGATTATTCCATAACTTCTTAAATCCTAAATATTTTCCATTTTCAGATACTCTGCCCAGCTTATGCTTTTGGCCTAAATCTGTAGCGCAAGGCAAAACCAACCCCGAATAACGGATTAAGGTTTCTTCCCAGGCAATCCTGCATCTTTTTAAAGCATTAATCTTACCCATATCAAGCCTGTAATTTCGGTTATCCGGCAATAGATCCTTTTTAGAAGAAATATTTTTAAACTTGTTAAAATTAATATAAGTTGTATCTAACCTTAAAAAAGTGAGCTTATCTAAATGCAACTCTTTTGCTATTTCTGCCATTTTATTAATATCTTTTTCGTTTTCCTTCATAACGATAAACTGAAGCTCGATCAGGGGAAGAAAAGAATTTGTTTTTTTCTTAAAATCAACTATCATTCTGATATTATCTAAAACTCTCTTGAAACAATCAATGCCATGATGGAATTTATAGCTTTGTCGGGTAGCTCCGTCAAAAGAAACAATTAAATAATCTAATCCTGATTGAACTATGCTTTTTGCCCTATCTTGGGTCAAAAGCGCTAAGTTAGAACTTACAGCGACTACGACATCCTTCTTTTTGGCGTATTTAATCATCTCAAAAATAGCACCATTCATTAATGGCTCCCCTTGATTCCAAAGGCGCAGCGAAATTAAAGTATCTCCTATCTCATCAATGATCTTGCGGTATAATAAAATATTCATAGCTTTAATGCCGCCTTTAGGGCCGTCATTTCTATAAACATCGGAAAATTTTTCACACTTTATACATTGATAATTACATTCGGCAATAGGCTCTATTAAAACATTAAAAGGCAGCCCCAAGCATTTTTTAAGTTTAAAAACACGCGACACCTGAACCATTATAAAATTAATTATTTTTTTAGGGTTCAAAAGCAGCTTTACTAATGATTTTTTAAAAATTAGTAATTCTTTTAAAGAGTATTGACGCCGGAAAACTTTCATTTTTTTTTAACTGCCTCTTTGGATAATAGACAGGTATTCTTCTGCTTCTTGATTTTTACCTTCACTTTTTAAAATATTCGCTAATTCCCAGGCAGCCCTGTATTTAGTTCTCTTATTTTTAGCAAGCTTATATATTCTTTTCAGTATCTCCTTGGCATCCTCTGTTTTCCCGGCACTCTTTAAGTAAGCAACATCACCAAAATGCGCCGTTTTAAGTAAATATTCTCTAACCGGAAAATAACTGTTAAGCGGGTAACTGACAAAATCCCATGTTTTAAACAAGATGAAAGTAACTAATATTATAAATATCGCTGCCCCCCGTTTATCTTTTTTCTTAGCGATTAGATACAATTGATTAGCAGCTAATATCAATCCAGCCATAAACCCCAAACTACCCCAGTCAAGGCTTCCTAAAGACCAAATGCTTTGAATAACGTCATTTCTTCTTAAAAAACTAAACACAATAAAATTAAACATAAACCAGACTACCAATAACCTAATGAAAGGTTGCTTGCTCTTAAACGACCTTACAACAGAAACCAGTATAATAATGCCAAATAAAAAATTAGCCGGGGGGGCCTCTGAATCAAGGCTTTTGGCTACAAATTCAAATAAATCAGGGAAATTTTTAATAACTAATAATATCAATTCACCTAAATACAGTCCGATAGCATTAAGGCTTAACCCCACGGCTGTCTCTGCGTAAATGTATTTAAACCTCTCAGCGCCTGAATTCAAAGTCATTACAACCAAAGGAGCCGCGGCAAAAAGAGCAATAACAAAAGACCACCACAAATATTTGCTTTTAAGCCAACTCCGGTATTTAGGGCATACTAGTAAAAATATTATATAAATCGGAATTAAAAAAATTAGATTCTCATAAAACCAACAAGCTATCCCGATAAGCAGCCCGTTTAATAAAATCATATATTTATTCGAATCAAGAAGAGCCCGGTAAAAAACAAATAATGAAACAAGGGCGATAATCATGCTTAAGGATTGAGAGTCAGACCAACGGGAGGCGCCAACGCAATACTGGCTTATTGAAGCCAATAAAGCGCTTATAAGAGCAGCTTCTATCCCTATATATTTTTTAACGATTAGGTATATTAATAAAACAAGGAAAACGCCGCTGAGGATAAACGGCAACCTGGCGCCAATAAGAGAATTACCAAAAATCGTCCAACCTAAATATATTACATATTTAGGTAACATAACCCCTCCTTCGGGAGTAGTATCAACAATGGGAATATTGATATTGCCTTTAGAAAAAGAGATACGCCTGGCGTCGGGAAATTCATTATAAACCTCATCCCAGACAGGAGGAATCGAGACAGCGCCGTAATAACGCAGGGCAAAGGCAACAAGCAAAAAAAATAAAATTAACGGCCTTCTGTATCTATATAACCACTTATGCATAAAAATAAATCCAAATTAGCTTTTTATAATTTCTTTGCTATTTCTAAAAAAGAAGGTACCCTAAGATTTCCCATTAAATTAAACTCAACCATGGAACTATTCCAACAACAACTGCAACAATGAGGTAATTTTAATTTATAAAAGGTTTCTTTGAAATTATCCCCTAGCGGAATTAAATATTTTTGATATTCCGGAAACATATTACATACAAAAATCCTCCCATCCGGCTCTATATTAAAAAATAATAAACTTGCAAAACAGTTTATCTTCCTGGCTTTAGGCCAATCATACATGTGTTTTAATCCGGAGATGCTATGGTTAATTAAATGGTTGCCTTTTCTTTTTTCATCTATTAAATACTGAAGCGCATTTTTATAGTCTTCTTCTAAGGGTGATTCCAAAACATCTTTTTTGCTGTCGCCAGAAAGATTAGAAGTCGCTGGCTGAACATGCATCTCTACTCCGTATTGCTTAGAAATATCAACAATAGCGGCAATATCGGCAACATTATATTTCGATATTACAGTAATCAGCCCTACCCGGATATTATTTCTCTTACAGAGGTTAATCGTTTCAATAACTTTATCATAAACCCCCTTGCCTCTCACAAAATCATTTATTTCTCTGGGCCCATCTAAACTTAATTGAACCTTATTAACCTTTTCTAATACCTTAATTTTTTTACCGGCTAATATACCGTTAGATATCACTCCCACATAAATTTTTTTCTGGTTACAGTAATCTAGGATCTCTTCAAAATCATCTCTGATCAAAGGTTCTCCGCCGCCAAAGTTAATAAATTTAACTCCGGCTTGAGATAATTGATTAATTATCGCAAATACTTCGCCGGTATTAAGCTTTTCCCGTTTATCTTTATCCCTTTTAATTCCGCAATATTTGCAAGCGCAGTTACATCTATAGGTAATATTCCAAGCAGCTATTAAAGGGTATTTTTTCTTAAACAAAACAGCTTGTGCAATTTTGTTAAAAATACTAATTTTTTCTGATAATTTCATATTTTATAAATACCTTGGGGCAAACAAAATATTACTGCCGGCTAAATCTACTCCAGATACCCCACATGGCTTTAGGGTCCATTTTTTTTAGCAGCTGGAGTTCTACCTCGCTCCCGCAGTAACAACAATTGCAAACATGAGGCAGCTTTACCTGCCTATAGGAATCCCTGAAATTACCATAAAAAGGAACCAGGTATTTTTGATAATCAGCAAACATATTACAAACAAAAACACTCCCATCCGGCTCTATCAAGCATCCCAATAAATATTCCAAACAATACACTTTAACGGGAGCCGGCCATTTATAGAGATGGTTAAGGCCTGTTAAACTATTAGAAATAGATTTATTGCCTTTTTTCTTTTCCGTCATAATCAATTTTATTATTTGCTTGTAATCTTTCTCCTTAGGGCTAAATAAAGAGTGTATGTCTTTATTGCTATGTGTTGAATAAAGTTGGTCGGCCGGTTGAAAATAAACACCAATATTATACTTATTAGTTATTTTCAAAATATGGTCAATGCTGTTAAGGTTATATTTAGATATCACTGTGTTTAAAAATACATTTATATTATGGATTTTACATAATTCAATCGACTCTATAACTTTATCGTATACGCCTTGGCCTCTTATCTTATCGTGGACCTCTTTTTCTCCATCCAGGCTAAATTGGACCTCGTCTATATTATTTTTAACTAATCTGAATTTATCTTTAAAAACAACCCCATTTGAGTTTATCAACACATCCATTCCCCTGGATTTACAAAAATCTATAATCTCTGGAAAGTCATCCCTTAATAAAGGCTCTCCCCCGCTAAATTTCATAAATCTAGTCCCCAGGCTTTTTAACTCATCGATAACCCCTAACACCTTAGCTGTTTCTAATTCAGGAATCCGGCACTGGGGCGCGCCGCAATAACCACAATGCAAGTTGCACTTATAAGTAATATTCCAGGTAGCTACTAAAGGAAACCTTTTTTTAAATGCTATCGCCTTTAAAACTTTCCCAACGGTATCTATCTTGTTGAAAAACTTCATCGCTGCCAACTAAAATCCGCCTTGATTATTAATTGTTTCTAAAAGCCTGCGCGCCTTTTTATCGCAAGGATTAAGATAGAGCATCGTATAGATATATTTTTTTGCCTCATTAAATCTCTTTTCTTCAATCATCATTTGAGCAAGTTTAAAAGAAGAAATTCTTTTATAAAAATAATTCTGATCATAAAAATCATAAATTCGTTTCAAAACATCTTTTTTCGTCTTTTTTATTTTATTAACGTTTGCTTCGTTTATAAAATCACTTTTTACCATCCAGCTATCATCTTCCAGCAAAAATCTTTTAATGTAAAAATCTCTTGTCGGAAAATAATAATTTAAAGGATAGGTAACTATAGCCCAGCTACGAATAAACACAAAAAATAACAACACCCCTGATAATAGAGCAGCTTTGATTTTGTATTTTCTTAAAAAAACAATAAGCATATTGGCGGCTAAAATAACTCCGGGAATAAAACTCATAGCACTCCAATCAGAACTTTCCATAGTCCAATACCAAGAACTTTTATCGATATGGCTAATAATGCTAAATACGGCAAAATTGAATAAAAAAGTCACTAATAATAATCTGATAAAAGGCCGTCTATCTCTAAATGAAAAAACTACCGATGCTAAAATTACCCCTCCTAATAAAAAATTTACAAACGGGCGGGCTTCGTCAACGGTTACCGCAATCTTACTAAACAAATCAGGAAAAGGCTTAAGAGCCAACAATATCAATTCTCCCAGGTAAAACCCTATAGCATTTATACTTAAGCCGAAATCCGCCTGATTCATTATATAATTAAACCTGGTAACTTCTGGATTAAGATTTAGCACAATTAAAGGCAAAGCTACCATACAAGCTAAAAAGAATGACAACCAGAGATAGCCATTTTTTAACCAACCTTTGTATTGAGGCAAACTGTAAAGAAAAATAATCGTAATAGGAATAAGAAAAATATTGATTTCTTTAAACCATAACGACAACCCTATAAGCAAGCCATTAACTAAAAGCAGTTTTGGCTTTGACTTTTGAACCGCTTGATACAACAAAAACAAAGAACCTAACGCAAAAAAGCAACCAACCGATACATCATCTACATTTCTGGTTAAACCAATATGATAAGAACTGATAGCCAGGAGAAAAGAGGAAAAAAGAGCAACCGAATTGCCTAATCCATAATTTACCAATAAATATACTAAAAAAATAGTAGCTACGCCTAAAATAATAAAAGGAAGCCTTGCTCCTATTAAAGAATCGCCGAAAAGATACCATCCTATTCGAATTAAATATTTCCACCCCATACCGCTGCTTTCGGCCATAGTTTCAACTAAAGGAATATTGAAATTTCCCGGTTCTAAAGATATCTTGCGGGCAGAGGGAAAATCATGAATAAGATTATCTTCATGAGCCGGAATAGACAAAGCTCCGTAAAACCTTAGCCCAAAAGCTAAAAGAAGAATGAATAATAATATTACTTTTCTATATTTATATAATTTCTCGTCAAACATATTCTTTTTTTTAATTTTAATCACAAATAAAATCTTTTTTAGCAAAAGAAAGCTTTTCGATAAGGGATAAAGCCCAAGCATCGTTAGGGTTACGGCTAAGTATCCGGTATAAGTACTTGCCCGCCTTTTTATATTGACCTTCTTTTAAAAATATTTTAACAAGCTTAGCGGCAGCTGGCCTATGAAGTTCCGCATAAGGCGTCCCTTTTTTTGATATCCGGCATAAAACCCTAAGCAACCTTTTAGATTCGTTTCTTAAGCCCTTATCAAGAAAATGTTGTGCATTTTCAAAACTATCTATTTTTACCCGGTAATACTTAACGGGAAAATACGCATTCAAGGGAAAAATAATAAAGCTCCAGCTTCTTGCCAAGGTAAAAATAATTATTAATCCTATGGCGATTTTAGCTTGAATCCCGTATTTATTTTTCCAATATATCAATCTATCGGCAGCTAAAATAATTCCTGAAGTAAAACCTAAACCACTCCAATCTAAGCTGCCCAACGACCAAAAACTTTCAATAACATCATTTCTCCTTATGAAGCTAAACAAAAAGAAATTAACCAAAAAGCAGGTCACCAACAATCTAGTCGCGGGCTTTGCTTTTTTTACTGACAATCCCACCGATATTAATATGATCGCGCCTAGAACAAAATTAACCGGTGGATACTCTGCGTCCAGGCTGCTGGCTACGTGTTGAAATAGTTCGGGAAAAGGTTTAACAATCAGTAAAATAAATTCTCCCAAATAAGTTCCTATAGCATTTAAACTCGGCCCTATTGCGGATTCTTCTAATATAAATTCAAACCGATTGATTTCCGGACGGAAGTTGGATACAAGCAAAGGCAGCCCTAATAAAAAAGCTATACCAAATGAAAACCAGAGATATTTACTCCTTAGCCAATGCCTATCTTCCTTTGAAAATAGCAGGAACAAAAAAGCCGCTAAAGCGATTAAAGGGACATGTTCCCTAAACCAGAAACCTATTCCTAAAACAACTCCAGATAATAATAACCATTTTTTTTTATTTTCATCGATAGACTTTAATACAATCAAAAAATAACTCATCGTCAAAGTATGCATAACTCCGTTTGTAGAAGGATTCCCTATATTATACTGGGTTATAGAAAGCAAAAAAGCTGCAAGCAAAGCTACCTCTATCCCAAAATATCTTTTTGCAAAAAAATAAACCATAAAAACAGCCAATAGCTGGAAAAGCATGCAGGGAAATTTTATTCCCAATACCGGTTTATCAAAAAGATATAGCCCCAAACGCATCACATACCTTATGCCCATCGGGCAGCTATCTTTTTGCTTGTCGACTAAAGGCAATTGTAAATTTTTTGGATTTAAAGAAATCTGCCTTGCGGCTATAATATGCTGGGGGTCATCGTTTGAACAAACATTTGTGTTTATATAATAGATTCGTAAAGCAAAGCCCAACAAAATAATACAGGCCAATATTATTTTTCTGTGTTTAAATAAAAATCCCATTTTTTTAACTACCTCTCAAACTCTTGCAGGCATTCCAAAGGCTTGAATAATTCAAAGAAAACAAAAGATTATTCTCAACTCCGCAAGCATGGGAACATGACCGGCAATTGTTGGGAAAAACTAAATTCTGCCAGGCAAACTTAAACCCCTTATCCAATACGTCTATGCCCTTAGCCTGCCTTAAAGAATCCCACCCACAAGAATATAGCTTACCATCGGCTTCCAGATGTCCATAAGCCTTCCCTGCCCAACATTTATACCTTTTAGCCGGCGCTGAATCTGTTATACGATTATTATCTGGCCACTCTAGCACACTCTTTAAATATGGAAATGAATCGCCCACCGGCCCTCCTGAGGCCTTCAATTCAATTAATTTTCTAAAGACTTCTCTTCTTTCTTCGAAAGACAGGATTAACTCTTTAACTTTATCAACAAAAGGATGAAGAGAAAGGCTTCTCTTTAAAACAAACTCTAACCGCGTAAAATTAGCTAAAATGTTATTTTTTTTGGCGAAATCAACAATATCCTCTAGATAATCTTTATTCTTTTTAGTTAAAACGCTCGTAGTCCATGCTTTAATTCCGGCTTTTTTCAAAGCGCCTAAAGCAGCATAAACCTCTCCCAAACTGGATTGGCCCCTTAAGGAAATGTGAGCTTCTCCCGGCCCGTCATAGGAAAGAAAAACTATATCTACACCTTTTAATTCATCGACTCGCTCAGCAATTTGATATCCGTTAGTAGACAGCCCCACAAAAAAACCTAGTTGTTTGGCAAAATTTATCAAAGCTCCTATATCCTTCCTAACCATCGGCTCCCCGCCTGTAAACTGAATACGCCGGGTACCGCATTTTTTCATTTCGGATAAAATATTTTTTAGCGACTTTGTAGTAAGCAAATCCTCTTGCGGAAAACTATGGGTATTACAATATAGGCAGTGATTATTACAGCGGTTAGTCAGCACAAGATGCATACTTAAAGGAATCCGGAAAGATGGTTGTAAATGCAGCCGGGGTATTTGCAGCCCAAAATATAGTAAATCACTAAATTTCATAATCAAATTTTATTCAAAAAAAACAAATGAATAATCTCCCTTATATCCAAATTCAGAAAAAATCCACTCCCATTCTCCCGGAGTAAAAAAACACTCACAAGTTAGCTGCCAACATAGTAAATTTGCTTTTTCCTTTTCATTTCGGTAAGACTCTACTACTATATATCCACCTCCTTTGCTAACTCTTGATATTTCTTCTAAAGCTTTTTTTAAATCATTAAGATATAAATAATGCAAAGTGTTAACCGACACCACTAAATCAAAATAATTATCCGGATACGGCAGGTTGCAGGCCGAACCTAAATCCAGAAAATCTTTTACTTCTTCTTTGGCATGAGTCAAAGCATATTCTGATACATCTATCCCCCTGATTTCAATATCAGGCATAATGGATTTTAAATCATAAAGGAAAAATCCTTTCCCGCATCCTATATCTAAAACTTTTTGCCCGGAAGATAAATTGTAATGCTTCTTCATCTGCCCTGCTACCTTCTTCCACCTGCCATCATAATAATAACCACCGTAACCATATTTACGTTCTCCGTCCCAATACTCCTTATCAAGCTTTTTTGCTATTTGAGCGCAATGAGCCTTATCGTATTTAGCCATCCTCTCTATGTAATTACGCTTGGTTTTTGTATGTAACTGGGAAATGAAATCTACAAACGCCACAACCTACCTCCCTTTTCTATAGTAATTTAGATAAAATCTAAATGATTCTTATCCAGGCAAAAATAATCAAGTAACATTAAATTCTTGCCATGTTGGGTACAATGGTGATTACAATCTTTGCTGGGATCTAATTTCAATAATTTTTCTTTGCCCTTATCGCTAAACCAAAAATCTCTAAAACTTTTTTTCTTAATAGAACCTAATTTTCCTTTGTTGGTGTAAGCTTTATCATGACAACTATACACATTCAAATCTGCGCCAATAACTGTCAAACACTGGATAAAAGGGCACCAGTTATATGTTTTGTTGTAACTATCGTCTTTTTTGTTAAAATTTTCTACTTTGTCGATAATTGAAAAACCGCTATTAGACAAATCCGTAATAGCTTTTTTGATTTGGCTCTTAACGGATTTTATTATAGAAAAATGATATTTTCTGTTTTCTTCCGTATCCACGCTCATTACAGATTCTGAAACTTTAACATGGTTAACTCCGAGTTTTTTCATCAATTTCAAAAATTGATAAACATCCTTATGGTTTTCCCTCATAACAATAAAATTTATCCCAAGTTGATATCTTTTGTTTTGTTTTTTTGCAAACTCATATATATTGCTGCAAACTTTATCAAATTCTTTTAAATTTACTTTTCTTATCCTTGAATAACTATCAGCATCGGCGGCATCCATTGAAATACGGACCCAGCTAGCTTCCTCTGCCAAAACATCAGCAATTTCTCCATTCATCAAACTGCCGTTTGTCAATACAGCAACTTTTATATTATTTTTTGACAGCCTTCTCACCATCTCTGTCAAATGTGGATAAAGCAACGGTTCTCCCCCTCCGGAGATAGTTACCGCCTTTACCCCGATAAATTTAAAATCATCTATAATTTGTTTCATTTTATTCAAAGGTGTTTCGTCTTTTTCACTAAACAGTTGGCTTAAATATAAACTTTCGTTTCTGTAGCAACAATATTTACACCTGTGGTTGCACCTATTGGTAGGCTTCAGCCTGACATGGATAGGAGAAGATACCTTCTCGCCGGCTAGATCGCTCAACTTATCGGGATAATGAAATATTTTAAAAGACGAATATATTCCTTTCATTGTAAAATTATTTTAACCGGCATATCTCTTCCATAAAAAGCTTCACTTTATCTTTTTCTTTAGTAAAGGGGGCCCATCCGGCAAATACGCTATCGTCTTTGCCAAGGTAAGGGCCATTGGTTACTTCATGGAAAACGGAAAAATCAGACAACGGAATAACCATATGCCAAACCCCTTCTTCTAGCCTGCAGATAAAATCACCTTTTTGGACTAAACTATCCATAACCAAACTATCTTTCACTAACCCTGATTCTTTAAATATTATAACTTTAACCCGCCCCTCAATAAGGTGAAAAGTCTCTGTCTTTTTTTTATGCGCATGAGGCCTTACATACGTACCTTTTCTAAGAACGATAATCATTTCATGCAAAAGGTTTTCGTTGCTTTTGTGCAAGCACAACCTAGCTTTACCGTCTGTTGCATGTCTGGCTTTTTCTTTTAAGTCTTTAATATCTTCTTTATTTATTTTACAAATATTCTTTTTGTTAAAAATCACTACCCCCATACTCAGGACACCTCTTTATCTCTATTTATAAATCTTTTTCGATTTCTTTTATAGCCTTTATCACATACTTTAGATCTTTATTTTTCTGGTCGGGTCCGCTGGGTAAAATCAATCCCTTTTTAGCATAAAACTGAGAATATTTGAGCTTTTTGCGATTCTTAATGTAGCTAATTTCGCCAATACTTTTATGAAAAGGCTTAGCCTCCACCCTTTTTTGCTTTAACAGGCGCAAAACTTTTTCTCTTTTTTTACTAATAACCTCTATCCACAGAGGAAGCTCACCCTCTCCTTGCTTAACCTCTACCAAATCCATGCAACTAACCGAAACAAGTTCTTTTTTATAAAAACTATAGATATTTTGAAATGATTTAATCTTATCTTTTACTTTTTCTAGTTGTTTTAAGCCGATACCGGCAAAGAGGTCATTGAATTTAAAATTAAACCCTAGCGTCTCACACTTCAAAACCCCTCCTTCCAAAGACAAGCAGCCATGATTTTTTATCTTTTGCAACTTGTTGAAAATATCTTTCTTTCTGGTAACTAAAAACCCTCCTTGAACCGCAGTGATAAATTTAGTAACCCCCAAAGAAAACACCCCAATGTCTGATTGAGTACCTAAAAACTCCCCTTTGCATTTAGAACATAGGGCCTGAACAGCATCTTCGATTACCGATATTTTATATTTTTTAGCTATTTTATTGATTTTTTTCAGGTTAGCCGCCCGTCCATTCAGGTGAACCGGAATAATGGCTTTAGTCTTTGAATTAACTGCAGCTTCTATTGAGTTTTCGTCTATAACCGGCCGGTTGGGCTTAACGTCTACCAGTCTAACTTTGGCCCCTAAAATTAAAGGAGCCTGAACCGTCGCGATAAAAGTAAATCCGGGAACAATAACCTCATCTCCCGGCCCAATGCCGCAAGCAATTAACGCGGCCAAAAGAGCAGAACTGCCGCTATTTACCAAAACTAAATAAGGCACACCTAATAAACCGGCCAATTGGTTTTCAAAGTCTTTAGTAATAATTCCTTGGGTAATATTTCGGTTTAGTATAGATTTCCTTACTACTTCTATCTCTTCTTGTCCCAAAACAGTTTTCCACCAAGGGATATTTTTTTTATTCATTATTAATCGCTTTTTCCGCGCTTTCAATAATCTTTTTTAAATCTTTTCGGCTTAAATCCGGATAAACCGGCAGATGAACCATCCGGTTTACTATATCGTCGGCGACCTTAGACTCACCTCTTTTTTCAAATCCTGGTATTGTAGAGCCGGCAAACATATTTCCAGAGTGAGTATCAACCCCTAATCTAAGCATCCTGCGCCTAAACCGGCCCCTGTTGTTAACTCGCACTACAAAAGTAGTATAAATATTTTCATCCGATTGAGCCTGAGAAACAAGATTAATCCCTTCTATCTTCTTTAGTCCTTCCCGTAAAATATTACCGTTATTGATGCGTTTTTTATTTAATGAATCTAATCTTTCTAACTGCTTCAAGCCGATAACGCCATGATAGCTTTGGGGTAAATACCATTTGGTTTTTTTTGCTTTTTCCCTATCTTTTTCCGGAACCTCATTGGTCATAAATTCTACAATATCGACTCCTTGCCGGTTAAAAATCTTTAAAATTAAAACAGTAATATTTCTCCATACCCCAGCAAGAGTGGCAAACCTTAAGCCGGCCGAATATAATAATCTTTTTACAACTCCTTTCCAACACATACGCTCATATTGTTTTACCGATTGAGTAATATCTTCAAAAATCTCCCGGGAATTAGTCGTTACCATCCCTGACCCTAAAACAGAAATGTTTTTATGGGGATGAAAAGAAAAAATTGAAGCAATACCGAAACTCCCTAATTTTTGCTCAAGGCACCCCCCTCCGCAACTCTGAGCGCAATCTTCAATCACAAACAACCCGTGCTTCTTGGCCAATTCCATAATAACTTTCATCTTGCACGCTCTTCCGTAAAGGTGTACAGGAAATATCAAAGCGGTGGTTTCATTGATTGCTTCTTCTATTTTATCAACATCAATACAATATCTATCCGGATCAATGTCGACAAACCGGGGTTTTAGGCCAAAATCGCAAAATATATAAGGGATTGCCTGATGAGTAAGGCTAGGAATAATAACTTCTTTACCTTTGGGTATTTTCAAAGCTGAAAGGATAGCAGCCAGCCCAATTCGGGCCGAAGGCACAGCGATAGCATGATTTACACCTATATATTTGGCGAATTCTTCCCTAAATAATTTAAGAAAATCAATTTTTTTTCTATTTTTGACATTAATAAAAATAGCCTGGATAATTTCTGATATCGTTAATGTAGGAATAAAACGCGGTATTTGTTTCATGTTGTCAATAAAAGCTTAAAAAAAATATGCTCGCCGCTAATAATTTCTTTTTAATTTATACCTCTTTTTATGTTCATCCACAGTTCTTCTCAAACCTTCATATAGAGAGATTTTAGGAATATAATTTAGTTGATTTTTTATTCTATCTATACTGCAAATATTATTTTCTAAAAAAACTTTTGCATATCCTCCTACAAAAGGGCAATAAGCAAAAATGGAAACAAGCCAGTCAGGTAAAAACCAGGATTTTTTTATTTCTAATAATTTTGCTATATATAAAAACAAATCCTTAAAACTTATCGTTTCTTTATCCGCTACAATATAGGTTCCCTTATATGCGGATTTTTTATCAATCGCAATCATCATTACATCTATAAGGTTTTCTATATAGGTAAGGCTAACTTCATTTTCGCCTCTGCCTGCTATCGGAATCAGCCGCTTAGAAATTAACCTTACCATCAAAGAAACCTTATGATAATCTCTTTCTCCATACACAAGAGAGGGCCTTAATATGGAAATTTCTAGCCCTCTCTTCCTATATTCCCGAGCCAACTTCTCTGCCGCTATTTTTGATCTACCATACCTATTCCTAGCTTTATATGGTAAGCAATCATTAAGACAAGCCTCTTTATTGCCAGCTATAACACTTATAGAGCTAAGATAAACAACCTTATCTACACCAGCTTCTAAACACGCATCCAATACATTTTTGGTACCTTGAACATTAGTTCTTCTTAATATTCTCAAACTATTATTAGTAGTATTAGCAGCGCAATGAAACACAAGGTTAGGCCTTTCTTTTTTAAATACATCCTCAACTTTCTCCTTATCTCGTATATCAAGATATAAAATATTGACTCTACCTATATAATGATCTAGCTTACTTAAAGAACGTCCCGTGCAAACCACCTCAATATGATTTTGCAAAAGTCGTTGTACTAACCTCTTTCCTATAAATCCCGTAGCACCAGTAATAAGAACTTTCATTTTGTATATCTACAACAAAATTTCCTTAAAGCATTTTCGTGAACACATATTGCTAACCATATCAGATAAGCTGATAATATTTCACAAATCAACTATACAAATATAAAAGTCTTTTATATCTAATATTCTTTAACTAATCTAACTTTTTAGCCTCTATCTTTTTTAAAACTACTATAGCCATTTTTTTAATAGTCTGAAAATCATCAATCTGAATATCAAAAGGCTTTAACTTACAAGAGAATCTGGATTCTATAAACAAGACAATATGAATTATGCTCAATGAATCTATTAACCCAGACTCAATAAGAGCGGTATTATCTAGTATATTTCTCTCATTTAATAATTCTATTATAAAATCTTTCAAAATCTTCTGTATCTCTGCTATCTCCATAATTGTTCCTACTATTAATTTCCAAGTTCTTTACAATACTTAGCTACTTTCTTTCTATTATATTTACCTCGTGAAGTTTTTGGTATGTTTCTAAGCTCATACCATATCCTAGGTACTTTATAATCCGATACATAATTGCTTACCCAGTTTTTCATTTCATGGATTGTAGGTTTATTTATATAATCTTTAAATACAACCGCTACTGCTACTATCTCTCCCGTTATTTTATCATTCATTCCAAACACACATGATTCTTTTACAGCTTCATGTTCTTCAATAACTAAATCAATATCTTCCGGACTTATTTTTAATCCGGCAAAATTAATCTCATTGCGCACCCTTCCAGTAAGAACAAGCAATCCGTCTTTTCTTACATATCCAATATCACCAGTATAAAACCATTTCCCCCTCATTACACTACAGGTTAAATCCTCTCTTTTATAATAACCCAACATAACAGCAGCTGTATTAATCCAAATATGCCCTTCTCTTCCAACCGGTAGGCTCTTCTCTGCTACAATTTCCTCTATAGAATCAGCTCCTTCTTTTGTTATCATAAAGTCTGCCCCCCAACCACAACCAATCAATCCACTTACTGGTCGTACTATATCTTGCTGCAAACCACCGACCCAACTTCCAACCTCAGTGATACCGTATGTATTCCATACCCTGTAAGTAGAAGTCCATCTCTGGATATCTCTCCATAATCTCGCCCCAAGTGGAGCAGAACCACATGTTACAAGTTGTAATGTCTTTCCCCGAGGACAATCACTTAAATTTGAAACAGATTTCCAAACAGCAGGAACCGAACTCATATATGTAACTTTGTATCTATCTATTATACGCCCTAGCTCCATAATTGATTTCAGATTAAACCTTGGTAATATAATAAGTTTCTTTCCATTTAACAAAGGGTAAAGACAATTACAGATAAGTCCATGACCAAAGTGTGTCGGAAGAAGACACAATGATATCTCAAGATATCCCAATGGTACATGCTTTTTTAATATCTCCCATTTTGCTATTAAAGTCCTTAAAGAATGAACAACCCCTTTAGGATTACCGGTAGTTCCAGATGTAAATAAAATAAGAGCAGGTCTATCTAAATCAATTTTATTTAAAGGAATCTTTGAACCCCGGTTATATTCTTTGGCTATTTCCTTCAAATCTACAAATTCTATTAAACTACCAACCAATGAAGACAATTTTTTGGACACCTTGCCATTGTATAATGCGATACGAGAATCACAAAATCTAGCTATTGTTTTAAATTCTCTTGCTCCCACAGTTGGATCTACACAAACTACGCAAGCATTTAAAGACCATAGGGCCAGAAGATCTGCAAAAAATTGAATATTATTCCCATGAATAATTATAATCTTTTCTTCAGGCAAAACATTCTTCTCTAAAAGATATGTAATTCTTTTATCTACTTCTTTTATAATTTTTTCAGCTGACCATTCTTCATCGTTTTCATAATCAACTATTTCACCTATTTTACCATTCAAAAATTGAATCATACGTCTTACCCCTGCTTATTTATTTTTTTTATCTTCAAATAATCGGTTACATTCCACAAGAGAAACTGTCTCTCGCGAAGGTATTAGTTTCGTTCCTTTTAATTTGTTTAGGTATCTCTGAATTGCGTATTGAGCCGCGAAAAGACAAACAGTGCTATATATTACAATTGACACCCCATTCTTATAAAGCTCGTCCTCAGACCAATTTGGTGTTTTTCCCCCATATATCTTATTAACCACCAGATGGCAATTCACCCGTTTCCTCAACTTTCTTATAAGAGAAAGCTCTTTCATGCCTTCCATCATTATAGCATCTACACCACACTTTGAATACTCAACTACTCTTCTATGAGCTTCATCAGGATCCGCCGCATCTGTCCTTGCTATAATAAACATATTCCTTCTCTCTTTTATAACCGCTTTAAGCTTAGAAACTTGAGCTTCACATGACGAAAGAAGTTTATTATCCAACTGTCCACATTTCCTAGGCCGCTTTTGATCTTCCAATATAACAGCACTCACACCACAATCTTCTAGTTCTTTTACAACCGCTACAGTTTTTTCTTCATCTCCAAAACCATCTTCACAATCTACAAGAAGATATGCATCAGGAATAGAAGTTCTTAATCTCTTAACAAAAGCAATCATATCCTCGCTAGAGAAACAACCTGTATCAGGCATACCTAAAAAACTTGCAGAAAAACTAAACCCACTTAAGAATATTCCCTTAAATTCTTTAATAGCCAATTTAGCAGAAAAAACATCATATACACCAACAAAAGACATAGTTTCAGATTCTTTTAAATATCCTTTTAAACTTTTATAATTCCTGATAGATGACACCATTTTAAATAACCTCCTGAATTTTAGAAAAACCCTTCAATCACAACATCTATACTGCTCCCTATTAACGAATCAACCATTTTAAGTTAAAATAAACCCTGTAATATAATTTATAATAACTTTACTTGTATTTATTGCTTTTTTAAGCATTTTGATAAAATTAAGTTTGTTTTTATAGTTCAGATTTACAAAAATATGCACCTTACAACTATCATTGCTATTAATAACTGTAGAAATTTAGACACTAACGAATCTTTTGTATTTTTAATCCAAGCAAGCTTCCCTGCCCCATAATTTGAAGCATGATTATACATTAACTGAATAGCGAAAATAAAACTTAAGATAAGTAGGTACATAATCTTTATAATTAAATGCTTATCAAAGAAACCATCCTGAACTAAACCTAACTCCAACGAGTTCTCAACAAAATCTATACCCTCATAGTGCATAATTGAACAAAACTGAAAACCTAATCCCAATACTCTATGGCAGATCCCTGCTAACATTATAGCAGCTATAGCAGAAATAGAGATTGAAGCATAAGTATTCCATGATTTTGTAAGAAGAAATACTGGAAAATAGAATATACTAACAATATAATCTTTAAAATGCCGTAAGAAACGCCCATAGAAATCAACTATATTCATAGGTAATGCAAACTTGCCAAAAGGTGATTTTATCCGACAACCAACACCATGCATAAGTCCAAGTATAATATATCCACAGCTTAATATATATGAGATTACCCATATATAAGGGATTATATATGTTGCACTCAATATATCATTTACTGTCTCTCTGCTAATAGATGTTGCAAAAACATTCTCTATAAAATAATCGACCGTCATTAACACTAATAAAATAGCAAGTCCCTTACAAAAATATATTACTCCAGACTTCAGAGACGCAATATAATTCTTTCCATATGAAAACGAATTCTTAAAACTACTATATTTTGGCATTATTATAATAAAAGGATGAATTAAAAGATAAGCTGGAAAAAATATATAATTTATGTAATTAAGAACTGGTTCTTTCTTGAAATTAGTACTACTGTTATAATGAAAAAAAAGAAGGTATCTCATAGGAAAAAGAGTTACAAACATATAGATATATAAATAGGAAGGTCGATAGTACTGAAAACTCTTTATTACCTGCAAAACAAAGACAATATATACAATAGCTCCAATTAATAATTTAACAAAAGTCCTAATTTTAACATATATAAGAAGATAATAGAACAAACTTCCCAGATAAACAATGAAGGACAACTTTCCCACCATTATAGTTGAAAACATCAAAGACAAGATAAATAATAGAACTTGTCTTTGTTTTATCTTCATGAAATATAAAACCGGCATCAAAAGAACATACAATCCAAACAAAATGCGATATTTATCTACTTTAGCACTAATATCCCATCCAAAATGAGGATTAGTAAATCTAGTGGTAGCAAATAGAAATACTATTATTAAAGCCGCAAAGCTTAATGTATAAACGCAAAGATTTAATATATCGGATTTTTTTTTAATCAAGCGCATAAGAGCCCGGTTTTCTTTAAGATCTATTTCTCCACAAAATTAACGACCTTTATCCTTCAATATATATCTCCTAGTAAAATAGATTTCATATATTATTTTAATAAAGAATAGACTAATCCCAATAATATTCTTCAATCTGAAGGCCTTAGTCGCAACATCATTATCAAAATTGTCAGCAACCCCCACCTGAATATAGCTATATCCCAATTTAATTAATTTTATTAGAGCTTCTGCCTGAAACGCATAACTATCAGTGTATATATTAATAATACTTATTATCTCTCTTCTATGTAAAACATAGTGATTATAGTAGCGTAAATCTAAATTAAAAATAAAATTAAGAAAATAAACAAAAATAATGGAGAGAGTTCTACGGTTAAAAGATCTCTGCCCTCTATTTGTGGTATAAGGAACAATCATATCTGCCTTACCTTTTAAAGATAATATCTTTTCCAATTCACTACTTACAATATCATTCTTCCCATTTACAAGAATAACATAGTTCATCTTTGCCAATTTTATCCCTTCTTTATAAATACCGCCAAGACAAATAGGAGACTTATGATGAACCACTCTAACATGATTATATTGATTGCCTAATTTATTAGCTATCTGTCCTGTTTTATCTACACTCCCATCATTAAAAATAATAATTTCATAATCATCAAATTGTTTCTTTGCTACACCAGAAACCATTTCAACTGTGGGCTTAAGATAATTCTCTTCATTAAAAGCCGGGACGATGACGGATAAAGAATTGTTATCTATCCTTCCCATTTTTTACCTATAACCTTGGATATAAAATTATACAAACTGAGCAAATAAAGGTTAGGCAGCGTATAAGGCTCCCAGCAAAAACATTCACGGTCAAAACCTTCTAAATGTTTATTCTTTATATCATCCTGTAAAGCCTTAACCTCCTTGCTTCTCCAGATTTCTTTAATGCTTTTATTGATTAAATTGCCTCCTGTTTTATCTCTTCGGCCATAACAAACAGCTGTATTGCCATCAGGCAATATATATAATGCGGAAGCCGGAATAAGAATACACTTAAATTTTAGCTTCCTCCACAATTGCTCTCTATGAAAAATATAATCAGGCATAAAATTATAATATAGATTAGAAAAACTAGCAAATTCCTTTTGTAATTCCGAAAATACCTTTCTAAAAGACGACTCTTCTTCTTTCCTAAATAAGATCTCGCTTTCTCTTACGCGATTCATTATATTATCAACTACAGGTTGAAAATAAATCGCGTCAGCCTTATCCTTCCAAAACCTTACATAATTAATAACTTCTAAATAATTTTCTCGCGACAACGTGCATCTCAACTTTATAAAGGGTTTGCTTGATTTTCTTTTTTTTCTTATTTCTATAACCGATTTTAAAACATTTTCAAATAATCCCGGAGAATTCCTTAGATAATCATGCTGCTCTTTCTTATGGCTATCTACACTTATTTGAATTGCGTCTAAATCCAAATCAATTATTTCTTGAATAAAATTATTTAAAAATAAACCATTTGTAGTTATGGTTACTTTTTTCTTTTCTTTTTTTAAAATTTTTGCTATATCCATAATCTCAGGAGTAATTAACGGTTCTCCTCCGATAAGAGAAACCCAGTACACAGAAGACTGGCCTATTTTTTTAGCGATTTTCAATCTATCGTCTTTTGATAAAATATCAGAACGCGGTTGAATATAACAATGCCTGCAAGATAAAGGGCAATTATAAGTTAAAACCCAGCTTAAAAAAGTCGGGCCGCCTAAAGTCTGCCTATTAAGAAAAAAAGAAGTTATATTATCGGCTAAATTCGGAAAAGCTTGAAAAATTTCTGATAAAAAAACTTCATTATTTAACAAGCCTCTTATCTTATTCATAATAATCCCGGATTATCCTTGCAATATTTATAATCTGAGTAACATTCATATTAGAATGAATAGGTAAAAAAATCATATTATCTATAAATTTAAAAGCCTCTGGGGTTAACTTGTTAAATTTGTTAAATGCCGGCTCTCTGCTGCAACACCTTAATCCCGATACCGTACTATCAATATGGTTATTTAAAAGGTATCTTCTGATTTTTTTAGGGTTTTTTACCCATAAAGGAAACCGCCAAAAAGTGCACCCCGGTTTTAAAAATTCTTTTGTTAATCCAGGAACCCCGGCCTCATCTAACTGAAAATATAATATTTCGCCTAGCTTGATTCTTTTTTCTGCATCAAGCTTTAATCTTTCGATGGCGCCTAGCCCTATATTAGCCTGGAAATTAGTAAAAGGGGCCTTATATTTAGAAGGGATTCCTTCCCACTTCTTCACCTGTTCGCGATCTAGATGTTGGGCCTTGTCGATAAAACCGGGAAATAGGCAAGAGATAATTTTTATAAAATAAAAAGTAAAAAAAGAAAATACGTATTTATTGGAAAAAATAAATAAAAACCATTCTTTAAAAAGCTGAGTTAAAAAACTGAAATTTTTTCTCTCGGCATTATCAACAGCGTGTTTTCTCAATTTTGCGGCTAAAACTTTATTATCCGTTAAAACCATTCCACCGACAAAAGTGCTCAACGGCTTTAAGGTCGATAAGCTGAAAATACCAGCCTCCCCCCATCTTCCCAAATAGCGAGCGCCGAATTTTCCGCCTATTCCTTGAGAAGCGTCTTCTAAGAGAATCAATTTATTTTTTCGGGCAATTTCTCTTATTTTATCTATATCAGAAGGCACCCCGTTTAGATGGGTAACTAGTATGCACTTCGTATTTTTATTGATATTTGCTTCAATGTCTTTAACCTTAACACTTCCGGTATTGGAAGAAAAATCTATAAAAACCGGCTTTAAACCATTGGAAACAATAGCATTAATAATATCGGGGATAGTGACAGGTGTGGTTAAGACCTCGCTGCCGGCAGGAAAGTTAAATACCTTTAATAAATAATATAAAGAAGTTCTCGCATACGAAAAACTTATAGCAAATTTAGCCCCGAAATATTCAGCAAATCTTTTTTCAAATAAAAAAACAGGCTTGCCGCGCTTAAAACTATCCGGTTTGATTTTAAAAAAATTCGTCATAACAAGAGAAGAATAAAAATAAAGGCATCCGCGGGGGATTTTATTAGAATCAAATTTTATTTTATCGAATATTTCCAAAATAACCTCGTTAAATTTCCGAATCGTTTAACCGTTTCTTTTTTTTGGCGAGCGCTTTAACCGACAATAGAAAAATAATAAAAATAATAGTTATTAAAGTAATTTTTCCTCCTGTCTGCCAGCCTTTTGGGTTAAAGAAAAGGACTAAATTATGATTTCCCGGATCTAACCAAACTCCCCGCTGGCAATAATTAACTCTATAGACTTTTTTTGCTCTCCCGCCGGCGGCAGCTTTCCAGCCCGGATGCCACACTTCGCTAAAAACCAGCATAGAGGCAACAGTGACGTTGATATCTACGCTTATCTTGTTGGGGTTCTCATAATTAATTTTTCTGATTTTGTTTTTCTCCTGAAGTTGGTTAAAATTATAAACAACTTTTTGAGAAATTTGCTTATTTCCTATATCGCTACCTAGCGGTACATAAACAACTTCGCCTAAATCCCCGGAAATTAACTCTCCAAACTGCCTCTCTTCTGAAGCCGGCACCACTCTGGTAACACTATAGGCCCGCGGCAAAACATTTTTGTTAATATGAAAATAATACTTTCTTTGGTCCTGAAAAGAAATAACTTCTTCCTTATCAAATATTCGGCCCTTATGGCCGCTTAAAAAATAACCTACCGAAAAGTTATTTAAAAATTCGCCTCCTTTTGGCAAAAAACCGCCTCCATCATAAAAAAACCCCATCGACATCTGCTCCTGATAAGCCGCTTCTATCGCCCGCCTAAACCTCGCGTCAAGAAAATGGGCGGGCTCACCCATTAAAAAAAAGTTATCAGTCAAATAACCTAAATTATCATAAAAAGGATAATCAGTAGCAATACGCAGCTGGCTATTATCAACCAAAGGAAGAACTTTTTCACTCATCCGCTGAAACATCGGATGTTCTAAAGGATTCAACGCCCTTACATTATGAGGCAAAAACTCCCGGGTTCTCGTTTGGGCTTCATTAAATGTAGACCCAAAAAAAGCCGTCATGCCAAAGACTAAAGACTCCCCTGCTATTATCACAGTCAATAAAAACCCCACGCTTTTAGGCAAAAACAAGTATCCTCCCGCTATTAAGACAAAAGAAACAAAAATCCAATAAAAAAAAGACCTCACTATCGGCTTCTTTTCAATATAGGAATTTTTTAACTTAAAAAACAGGCTTACTGGGCCCCCCGGACCAGCCTTTTGATAAAGGCTTATCGCATTAACTTGCGGCTGGATTATCCATTTATCTTTGCTATAAAAAAAAGATGGAGTATCATCCTGCCAAAATCCAAGGTTGCCTTCGTCATTAAAAACCCAAAGAAATTTATTGGCGGGAACATCTACGTTGAATTCCACCCACCCCTTCTCTTGAATATTATATTTTTTCACTAAAAAACTTTCATCTAAGGAACAATCATAATGATTATCCGAATAGCGGATTTCGCCTTTTGATTTTTCCTTTAAAAATAAACCGACCTTTTTTACTCTTGCCTTTCTTGAAGTATACACCCCTGCCCATTCGCCGGAAGGCACGCTCCCTTCTATTTTCTTTGTTCCTCTTTTTCCAATCCAAAATTCTCCGGAACTCTGACGGGGAAGAAAAAGCGCTAAAGAAACAAAAAATAAAATAAAAATAAAGTATCCTAAAACAAACTTAGGAAATATTTCCCTAAGCCGCCTGAAATCATAGTTGGTTAAAAAATGAATTCCCAAAGCCGCTAATACCGCCGCAAAAAAACACTGGATAAAGCGGTAACGAATTGGATAAGTTGCCCCCCCCACTATCGGCACCCAACCGATAAATAATTTATAAAATGGCGAATTAGCTCCTAAACTAAGCAAAATAGAAAGGACATACAAGGCAATCCCTAAAATTGCATAAATTAGATAATTCTTGTTTTTCATTTTTCTGGCAAAAAAAATCGGCAAAAATACACCTAAAGCCACTGCCAGAGAAATCCCCATCCCCCCGCTCATGTTGGCATACCAAAACATTAACCGCCTAAAAATAAAATTAACTCCGGAGATGCTTCCGTAAAAATTAGGGATAAAAAGAGTAATCAAATAAGAAAATGATAGGTTAGCCGGTAAATATGCCAGCCTCATCCCGGTAACTAATTCCGGCCTTATCTTAAAATATTTAGCTCCGTCTAAAAGTGAAAAAAAATAGACCGAGCTTAACAATATTCCAAGAATAAAAATAATTAAAGCCGGAATTAATGACTGTCTTACTGCTTTTTTTCTTTTTTTTGCTAAATTAATACAAATTGAAGCAACCACAAAGCCTCCCCAAATAATCAATACAAAAGGCAGGTCTTGAATGCATCCTGATACACAAATAAAGAAAAAAACAAGGCCTCCTAAGCATAGCCTCGGCCATTGCCGCCGGAAGGTATTACCCATATATATAATAATTAACCAGGGCAGCAAACTTTCTATAATTACCCGGCTCTCGCAAACGTAGGAATAAACTAAAGCCGGGCTAAATAAATAAATTATTGCCCCGGTTAAAGAAGAAAGGCAGCTACATTTTATAATTTTCCTCAATAGCACAAACATTCCTATAGCTGCTAATAGATAATGGATAAAAAGAGGCAGAATTGAAATCATAAAGTAAGAATGGCCTAAATTATCTAAATCGGCCATAAGATAAAAAGGCCAAAGAGCAAAATAATAATTTTCCCCGGCATAACTAAAAGAATAGTGAAAATTAGCGCCGGCCCAAACGTGAGGGTCCCATAAAGGAATAATCCCTTTTTGTAGATTATCGGCAAAAAAATAGCGATGCATAAATTCTGACATCGCCTGGTCGTTATGAAAAATTCCTTTACTTTCAAAAACAATGGGAAGAAAAAGCGAAGATACGACAATAACCAGAAGAAGAATAACCAGAAAATCCTGGCTAATTTTAAACCTATTCGATATTAATTTTGGTTGATTAACCATTATTGCTTATCCAATTCAAGATGTTTTTGGCAACACTTTCGGCATCAAGCCCGCAAATATTTTGAAGATACTTCCTGCTGCCATAGCTTCTGCAAAACTGATTGTTTAAGCCGATAGGTTTAAACAAGGGCCTGTGTTTTAATCCGGCCAATAAACCAGAAACTGAACTACCAATACCGCCGTCAGTAAAATGCTCCTCCAAGCTGGCTACATACTTTACTTTCTTGAGAATAAGCTCTAAGTTATCTTTATTAAACGGTTTTACCCTGAATAAATCAATTACACCACAATCTAGGGGCAGCCTTTTAGCTGCATCCAAAGCATTAAGCAACATCCTTCCTGTTGAAATTATATAAAGGTCTTTGCCTTTTTTTAAATGTGAAAATCCTTGCTGAAAATCTATATCTTTTTCCTTTTCATAAATTAAAGGAAAGCCCCGCCGATCCAGCCTTACATACTGCGGGGTTTTGCCTTTATAGGTTTCGTTTACCAACATTTTTGCCATAGTATTATCACAAGGGCTATACACAGCCATCCCGGGCAATGCTTTCATTAAGGTTAGGTCTTCTGTCCCATGATGGGTAAAGCCTAAAGTAGAATAATCCAGGCCCGCGCCTATACTGACTATCGCTACCGGTAAATTCATACCGCATAAATCAACCCTTATCTGTTCATAACACCTCATAGTTACAAAAGGCGTAATCGAATAAACATAAACAATCTTACCTGCCATCGCTAAACCAGCGGCTACCCCAATCATATTTTGTTCGGCTACTCCGGCGTTAATATATTGGTTTTTTAATTTTTTTCTGAAATCATCATGGCATTGAGCCCCGATATCGGCACTTAACAGCATGATTTTTTTATTTTTTTTAGCTAACTTAAAAAGCTCTTTAAAAAATACTTCCCGCATCCCCTCCTTTTTTTTCTTCATTTTTACCGATTATCCCCCTTAGTTAACTCCCGACGCGCAGCAGCTAACTTACTGCCTTTGGGAACCCGGTAATGCCAAATAGGCTTATTTTCCATAAACGGTACCCCTTTGCCTTTTATCGTCTTTGCTATTATAGCTAAAGGGGCTTTTCTGCCCGGGCTGTTTGCCTCAAGAAGCCCGGGGAGGATACTTTCAAAAGAATGGCCGTTAACAAAAATGCTATCCCATCCAAATGACTCCCATTTTTTCTCAAACGGCTCTATATCTTGATAATCTTTTAAAAACCCCATTGCAGAAAGACGGTTATAATCAATAATTAAAATCAAATTATTCAATTTATGGCTGGCGGCAAATAAAGCCGCTTCCCATACAGAACCTTCATGGCATTCGCCGTCTCCTGCCAAAACCACGGTTCGATACTTTTTTTTATCCGTTTTTGCTGCCAAGGCCAGGCCGGCTCCAATAGATAACCCATGGCCTAAGGAGCCCACTGAAACATCTATCCCCGCTATTTCATTTTCAGCATGCACTCCCAAATAGTTATTATTTTTGCCAAATCTGTCTAAATAAGAAAATGGGAAAAAACCTAAATCAGCCAGAACCGGATATAAAGCTAAAGAAGCATGGCCTTTGCTTAAAATGAATCGGTCCCGGTTTTTCCATTCTGGTTTTTTAGGGTTAGTTTTTAAAAAAGAGGTATAATATAAAGCAACAACTATCTCTATACAAGAAAAAGAAGGAGCTATATGGCCCGTTCCGCAATTGACCGCCATATCCAACACTTTTTTCCTTAACCATAAAGCTTTGCTTTTTAGGCTTTCTAAATCCGGTTTTTTTGCTTTTTTCTTTATTTTTTCTTTTTTCATTTCTGCTTATTAAACCTGGCTATATGAAGTTAACATGATTAGGCGGATTTTTAAAATTCCACAAATAACGGTTAATTTCATCGAGACGGCAGGGCTTTCTGCAGTTATTGACATCCCATTGCGAATATATTTTATCTATCACCTTCTTTCGCCTTGCGCCTTCCCAAATTGAATCAAAACTGCTTTGGTAGATATTTCCCAATAAAAAGCCTCTTTTGCCCTCAAAGGCAATACAAGGAAAGATATCGCCTTCAGCCGTAACCCGGGTGGCAAAAGAAAACCCCAAACATTTTTTATACGGCTTACTGCCCCTTGTCTTGTCCAGAGAACGTTGCCGGTAAATGACTTTAAAATCACTTCGCTGATAAACTGATAATTTTTCTTTCAACAAGGACAATTCTTTGTGGCTAATATTGCTATAATCAAATTTTTTTTTGCTGCTGGGATGCCTGGAAAAAGGCTTTATCGTCAAATAATCGACTCCAATATCACTTACCGCCGCAGCTAAATTAAGAATATCTTTATAGTTTTGAGGAAGCAGCAATGACTGGGCCCCGATTGCGCAAGGATAATTATTTTTATCCCGTATTTTTACAAGGCTTTTAAGGTTTTTTAAAACTTGCTTAAAATCATCTGGTTTTGCGCCATGGATAAAACTATACTTTTTTGGAGTTCCGGCGTTTATGCTTACCCTAACCCAGCTTAAATAAGGCAATATTCTGCCCGCTATTTTTTTATTTAACAAGACTCCATTAGTAGACAAAGCCGCGTCTACCCCTTTATTTTTAGTAAACTCTATTATTTCACCTACTTGGTTGTGTAAGAGGGGCTCTCCTTCTCCTGCATAAAGCACAGACCTTAGCCCCTTTGCCGCCGCCTGGCCAATAAAGTTTTTTACACACTCTGTATCGATAGATACTGGTTGATAATCAAGGTAATCGAAGGTGCAAAAAATACAACGCTGATTACAGCCTCCCGATAACCCTATATCAGCATATATCGGATAAACCTCTTCTCCCTTAACCCATTCATTTAAACGCCGGATATGATAGATAAGCTTCTGTCCGTCCATATTAAAGTCATTGCTCATCCCTCTACCGCCTTATTGCCTTTATTCTCCTTAATGTCTTTAATTTCTGCCGAGCAATACCCATAGGCCTCAAACCTGTTAGTTTTTATTTTGACATCACAGGGGTTACAATCTCCAAAAGAAAAACATTTTCTAAATTTATTTTCTATTTTAAAACTGTTATCCAAAAGATTTCCAATTGGCCAATACCCTCCATAAAGGTCGCGGTGGCATTTGTAAACCGAACAATCCGGCCCGATTATAAGCTCCGGAATTCGGCATAAGCAGCTTTTTTTGATTTTACTGCCTATTGATTCAGGATACTTAAATTTCCCATAGATTTTACCCTTAAACTTTCCCAAAAAATCTTTGATCCTGAAATCTATCCCTGAAGATAAACACTTTTTTTGGGCAAAAAGATTTTGCTTTTCAAATTCCGGATGCCTCAAGCCATAAATGCCAACAGAAAATCCAGCTTTTTTTAACTTTAAAGCAGAGTCGATTAATTTTTCCAAATTCATATAAGGTGGATGGTAACTGGCTCTAATACTCGCATAAGGAGCTTTGCGCCGCAGGCGGCTGGAATTAACCT
Source organism: Candidatus Omnitrophota bacterium (assembly GCA_021735445.1). Classification (GTDB taxonomy): domain Bacteria; phylum Omnitrophota; class Gorgyraeia; order Duberdicusellales; family 4484-171; genus PXAH01. The sequence goes on along the minus strand of JAIPHA010000001.1, from coordinate 25,464 downwards.
TTGCTATAAAATTATCAACATCAAAACACAAATTTGTCAAAATATCGATTGGTAAATCAGGCCTTAGCTGGTTAATAACCCAAATAAAATCAGAGTGAAGGCTTGGCTCGCCTCCCTGTAAGGTAATCGGTAAATCCGGCCGGGAAATAAGGCGGTTTAATGCTTTGACCCATTTTTCTCCGGAAATATTACCTGCAAAAAAATTTTTTTTCCTCCCGAATGAATTTATGCAATAGTTGCAATTTAAATTACAATCTAAAGTTAAAAAACAAGCTATATAGTTATACGCCGCGGGGACAACTAATCTGCTTAAACTCATGGTTTATCTTTTCTTTAATCTGCTCTGGATAAATTCTATTTATACAAGGGTCCCCTCTTTGGCAATAAGGTTGACAGCAGGGAATACACTCTCTTTCAATTTCGGGAGTTAAAAAAGACCCGCAATTATAAAGAAATATCTCCTGAGGCACAGTAGGCCCAAACAAAGCTACAACCCTCTTTTTTAAAGCCAAAGCTATATGCAACCCTAAAGTATCGGCGCTAACAATAATTCGGCATCCATTTATCCATTCAATATACTCATAAAGGTTACTAAACCCTCTCTGCCAAGATATTGTATATCCGGAACCAAGCAAAGTTTCCAGTTCCTTCCAATGTTTTTGAGGCCAAGCCTTATTCGACCATTTCCTACTGGTAGTCCAGTTAAATCCTATATCATAAATAGGCTTTGTTATCGGATCATACCCCAGTATGTAGGGTTCTCCCCGCCAGTTTTTTTCTATTGCGCCGGCTAATATTTCCTGGAAACAAAGCCTATTGTTTTTTTTGCTATCAAAATCTCTGCTGATTTCACGAAGCTTTCTATCCCCGCCTTGAGGGTCAAACCCTAAAAGTTTATTGTATTTCAAATCCTTTAAAAACGAACAAATTTCAGGGACCTTTTCAAGGTTAATTACTAAATCAAATTTATCTTTTTTCAAAAATTCCTTAGCCGCCCGATTATATTTAACTATTCTCTCGATATATTTATTGCCGGCTAACAAAGGGTAAGCGGAAAGGTCAACTAACCAAGTAACCTCCTCTTGCTTGAAATAGTTAAGGATAAATGTAGTCCTTAAAACATCGCCTAAATTAGAAGTCAGGCTTAACCTGCTTTCTAAGGTTTCAGAATATCCCATTTTAATTATTAATATTTTTCCCATATTTAAATTTGATAGCAGCAAATTTTTGTTTCTTTACGGCAAAATTGATAACTTTATATTATATCATGCTAAATTTTATATACAATTAAGCGGCAATTATTTCTCTAAATCTGTTTTTAGGCTATCAGTCTTTAGATACTTGTTTTAATTATATCAAACTTCCTTGATTTTTAAAACAAAGCAAAAAGCAACTGTTTTTTTCAAAAATTATTAGCAACTGCCTATTTTATTAAATAGCCTTATTCGCTTAGGTAGGGTAGCAACCGGGGTTATTGATTGCCTTTTAATTTATCCCGATGATGTTTAACTATTTTTGCCTCAATCATATAAATTATGTCTTCGGCAATATAGGTGGCATGGTCGCAAATTCTTTCCAGATGGCGGGAAATTAAAATCAGAGGGACGGCTTGGCGGCCGCAGCTTCCATCTTTTGCTATATAGTCATCGATTAACTCAAAATAAATTGAATTTCTTAGTTTATCTGCTTCACTGTCAGATAATATTACCTTTTTAGCTAACCCTTTGTCTTTGTTAACAAAAGCGTCTATTGTATCTTTAACCATCCGCCGGGCTAAAATGGCCAGCTTAGGGATATCCACCAAAGGCTTAACCAATGGCTTATCAGCGATTTGTAAAACCCGCTGGCAAATATTTACAGCTAAATCGGCAATCCTTTCTAACTCAGAATTTATCTTCATTCCGGTGGTTAAAAACCGCAAATCTATAGCTACCGGCTGGCGGGTAGCCAAAAGCTCGATTGATTTTTCTTCTATTTCAAGCTCTATTCTGTCAATTTCAGAATCAGCCCTAATTACTTCTTTGGCTAAATCTTTATCCTTATTTTTTAAGGCTTCTATTGAGAGCCTGATTGCCCCTTCGGTTAAAGCGGCCATCTTAAGAACTTTTTCTTTTAACTTTTTTAACTCTTGATCAAAATGTATTTGCATTTTTCCTCCTTTATCAACCAAACCTTCCGGTTATATAATCCTCGGTAACTTTTTTAGAAGGTTTAGTAAAAATTTTATCGGTTATATCATATTCTATCAAATCTCCCATCATAAAAAAAGCGGTGTAATCTGCAATGCGCGCGGCTTGCTGCATATTATGAGTTACAATTACTATTGTATATTTTTTCTTTAAGTCTAAAACAAGTTCCTCGATTTTTCGCGTTGAGGTGGGGTCCAACGCAGAGCAAGGTTCATCCATCAACAAAACTTCAGGTTCTACTGCTAAGGCCCTGGCAATACATAATCTTTGTTGCTGGCCGCCTGAGAGGCCTAAAGCGTTATCAAAAAGCCTGTTTTTTACCTCCTCCCAAATAGCAGCATTTTTTAAGCTCTTTTCTACCTTTTCTCTTATATATTTTTTATCTTTTATCCCGTTTACTCTAAGTCCATAAGCTACATTTTCAAAAATGGATTTAGGAAATGGATTAGGTTTTTGAAAAACCATACCAATTTGCCTTCTTACTTCAACCACATCGATCTTAGAACTATATATATTTTCCCCATCTAAATTAATTGTGCCTTCCATTTTGGTATTGGGAATTAATTCATTCATCCGGTTAAACAACCTAATCAAAGTAGATTTACCGCAGCCGGAAGGGCCGATAATTGCGGTTATCTTATTTTTTTTAATATCCATAGAAACATTTTGCAGAGCGGATTTTTTGCCATAATAAAAATTTACATCTTTAACTTCTATTCTTATATTATTATCCATTTTTTCTCCTTTGTCTTTGCCTAATTATTATCGCTAAAAAAGATATAGATAAAACCAAAACTAAAAGTATAAAAGCGCAGCCATAAGCTATCTCTTTTTGTTGAGCTGGATGTGTCCCCTCGGTCATCAGCCCGTAAATATGATAAGGCAAAGCCATAACTTCTTCAAAAATAGAGTTTGGATAGCCACGTTTATAAAGAGTTGCTGCCGTAAAAATTATCGGCGCTGTTTCACCAGCAACTCTGCCTACGCTTAAGATTACCCCGGTTAAAATCCCCGGTAAAGCCGGCGGAATTACTGCTTTTTTTATCGTTTTCCAGGGAGTTGCCCCTAAAGCAAAAGAAGCCTCCCGGTATGATTGCGGGACCGCTAAAAGCGCTTCCTGAGAAGCAGATATAATTTGAGGCAATACCATAATCCCTAAAGTTAAAGCTCCCGATAAAATTGATACACCAAAACCAAAGAACTTAACAAATACGGCCAAACCGAATAAACCAAACACTACCGAAGGGACTCCGGCTAGATTATTAATACTTATTCTGATGATATTTATGATATAACCTTTCGGGCTATACTCGCATAAATAAATCGCGCAAGCAAGGCCGAGCGGAAAAGAAAAAGCAATTGAGCCCAAAATCAGATAAAAAGTCCCTATAATCGCCGGAGCGACTCCGCCGGAAGTCATTGCGTCTTTGGGGCTTTGAGTTAAAAACTGCCAGGAAATCGCGCCGGCCCCTTTTGCAACGATAAAATAGATAATTGTTCCTAAAGACAAAAGGGTGATTAAAAGAAATAAAAATAAAAAAGAAAAGCCTATTCTTTGGCCGATTTTTTTTCTCATCTTCCCAATCCCAGTTTTATCCTAAACCGGCGGCTAATAAGTTCTGCTATTATATTAAAGACAAGGGTAATAAAAAAAAGAATCAACCCAATTGCAAAAAGAGCATGGTAGTGGCTGCTGCCCAGTACAGTTTCTCCCATCTCAGCGGCAATGGTTGCGGTCATAGTCCTAACCGGCTGAAATAAGGTATGCGGGATAACTGCCGCTCCGCCGGTAACCATCAATACCGTCATGGTTTCGCCTACCGCCCGGCTCATTCCTAAAATTATTGCCGTAGAAATCCCTGAACCGGCTGAAGGAATTATTACTTTAGTCAGCGTTTGCCAGCGGTTAGCTCCGGTGGCAAAAGACGCATAACGAAAACTTTTCGGCACAAAACTTAAGGCATCTTCTGAGATACTGCAAACTGTGGGAGTTGCCATAATTCCAAGCATCAAGCTTCCGGTAAAAGCGGTTTGGCCCACAGGCAGCCCTAATGCTTTTTGCAGAAAAGGAGCCACTACCACCATCCCGAAAAACCCATAAACAATTGAAGGGACTCCGGCTAAAATTTCAATTAAAGGCTTAAGTATAGTTTTTTGCCGCTGTGAGGCAATTTCATTAATGTATAAAGCGCTGCCTACGCCTAAGGGAACGCAAATAAACAAAGCTCCCCCGGTAACCGCAAACGATCCTAAAACTAAAGGTAAAATTCCAAAATCGGCCGGTTCATAAGTTGGATACCAATATTTCCCCCCTAAAAATTCAAAAAAACCTACCTCTTTAAATATCGGTAAACCTTCTTTAAATAAGACTATTGTAATGCCTACTAAAAATACTAAAGAAGCAAAAGCTAAACTGGCAAATAGATATTTATAAATTTTTTCTTTTTTAATCATAATTATCTAAATTAGAATTTATTTTATTATAAAAAAAATTTTCCCATAGAAATAATCCCCCGAAAGCGGATGGCAGGATTTTACCCGCCATCCATCCGGAGGGTTTTAATGAGTAACGGTTATTTCAAACCGACATAACCTTGTTTTTCTGCTAATCTTTGGCCTTCAGAACTTGTCACAAAATCGAGATACTTCTTAACCGCTCCTTTAGCTGGACCATCTGTATACATAAATAATGGCCGCGCCAATGAATATTCACCGGAACGAACCGTATCTTTACTTGCTTCCACGCCATTGACATCAACGCCCTTAACTTTACTAGTCAAATATCCAAGCCCCACATATCCGATTGCACCAGGAGTTTTTGTTACAGTAGTAGCAACTGCTTGATTCGACGCCTGAAGTAAAGCATCCGGCCTAACTCTTTCTTTATCTAAAGCTAACTTATTAAAGGTTTCAAAAGTTCCACTGGCCGAATCACGGGAAATTACAACAATCCGGCCGCCGCTTCCCCCAATTTCAGACCAATTCGATGTTTTACCGGTGTAGATATCCTTTATTTGCTGCTTAGTTAAAGCAGAAACTGAGTTTGAAGGATTAACCACTACTGCGATTCCATCCAATGCAACTACGTGAGCTTTAGGGTCAATCCCTTTGCTAAGCGCTTTTTTAATTTCTTTATCTTTAATCGGCCGAGAAGCATTGCCGATATCGGTTGTACCGTCAATTATAGCCGCAATTCCAAACCCAGAACCGCCGCCTTGAATTGATATCCTTACCTCTGGGTGCATATCCATAAACTTCTCAGCTGTAGCTTGAGCCACAGGATAAACTGTAGTCGAACCTTTGATAGTTATATCTTCGGTAAAAGCTGAACCAGTCAACCCTAAAATTAAGACTGCAGCCAAAAACAGTTTTCTAATATTTTTCATATCTCCTCCTTTTTTCTGGTTAATTAACTACTCACCATGCTAAAATTTCATCTTCCAGTCAACTTGTAAAACATGCCTTCTTTCAGGATCTGATGCATCGATATTTTGTACCAGGTAGTAATCCAAGCCTAAACTGGTATTCTTTCCTAAAGGGTATGAAACTGCAATTTCATGCCCCTTTACATCAGTGGCGCCGCCTTGAGCGTCTGAATCAGGAAAAGTATCAAGCCAGGCGTCTTTTTCCAAGTGCCGGTACATATACTTTAGGTCCCATTTTTTTCCAAAAATCTTTAAAGGCCCTGCCATCTTAAATTTAACGCCGGCCAGCCAACCTTGATTTTTATCAGACGGGTCGGGATTGTAAACAAAATCGCCAAAAAGGCTCATCTTATCTAATACTGCAATGTTAAAAGGTTGTTTAATGTCCAACTTGACGCTGGGAGACATACTATTATAGTTGTATTTAAGAACCCCGTTTTCCAGAGTGTTAGATCCTGCGCTTTGGTCTAAAGTAGCGCCTTTTACATTGTCAAAAAAGTAACCGGCAACTGCAGCAGTTAATTTTACATTATCAGATAGCTTTGTTTTAAAACCGGGTTGCACAACCCACATTACAGGATCTGAGGTATCATCTCCATCTTCACCTAATACCCAAAAAGCGGTGTTGGCAAAAAAATTTGCTTTGCCCGCCTCTTTGCTTAAAGCAATGGTTAAACCTTCCGGATGGATATCTGAATCCCATAACAAATCAGAAGGGCGAAAGATTTCTTTTTTAATACTTTTTACCTTTCCGCCTCTCAGTGTCATCCAGGGGGTTGCCGCCCATTCTGCATAGGCATAATCAAGCCTGATATCAGGAGTTTGAAAAGTCCCGGTCATGGTTTGATTAGTTGAGCGAGAGTCAGAGCCGCCAGTAGCCAGGCCGGCTGCAACAGTTAGTTGATCATTAACTTCTGACTCTAGGCCAAGTCGAAAACGATATCTAGCTCTGTGCCGGTCCGGAGAACTGCTTGTAGCTGAGCTTTTATCCTCCCATTGATAGCGAAGCCGAAGATCTCCTTTCAGTTTTAAGTTTTGAACCCAAGCTGGCAAAGCCGCATAACTACCTTTAATCGACTCCTTCCTGGCTTCCTCTTTTGCCTCTGTTGCCACCTGCTGAGCTTCCGCTTTAGTCAAGATTCCTTTTTCCACTAATTTATCTATCAACACATCGACTTCACCGGCAAAAACTAAATTAGTGAAAAAGCTACAACTCAAAACAAATGCTAAAACAAACAAAAATTGAGAAATTTTTTTCATTTATAGTTTCCTCCTTTTTTTTTTAAAAATTTCATCCGATAAATTATTTCTAAGAAAAGGTTTTTTCATTTTTTGGTTTATTATTTCCTTGCTTTTAGACTCTGAAAAAATATTATTTATTTTGTTCATCACCTCCTTTTTAAAAATTTCAGACCCTAAAAACATTTAAAAAAATAAATTAATTTTAATTACCAATAAATCCTCTCAGTTTACGCAGGCCGGATTCAACTCTTCGCAAAGATTCAATCGCATAATCAGATTCTGTAATTTTTGAATTTTCGAAATCATCTAATAACTGGTTTAAAACAGAAAGCTGGCTGTAAAGGCTACTTACCACAAAATCTTTATGCAGCTCGGGCATTTCCGAAACCAAATGATTATATTTTTTATATAACTTCATCCCTTTCCCCCCTGGCAATTTTTCCATTTTTTTGTATTTTTTTTGATTTTTTCATAATTTTGACAAGTAAAACTTTTAACTAACTTAAAATAAATAATTCCCAAAATAAAAAGTAAAACGATAAAACTTATTAAAAAGATTAACCACATTTTTGCCTCAAACTACAGTTATAGATTAACAAAAGAATATGGAGTTAATATGAAGCTTATGTGAAAAGTTTGTGAACAAAGGGGACGTTTCCCTCGTCTATAAGTCCTTCTTGCATAATAGGTTATAAACAGCTAATTTCCGCAAAAAAGCGGAAAACACGCATTTATAAGTACTTGATAATCAATAGGTTATAAAGGAGGGAAACGTCCCCTTTTAAGAGAGAATGGGGAGGGTGAGGCTGAAAGTAGAACCTGCGCCTTCTGCGCTTTTACACCAGATTTTACCGTTATGATTTAAAATTATATTTTTTACAATTGAGAGGCCAAGTCCGGTTCCGCCTAATTGGCGCGAGCGGGCTTTGTCGACCCGATAAAATCTTTCAAATATTCTCTCTAAATCCCCCTCAGGAATACCAATGCCTGTATCGGAGATATCGATGCGCACTTCATTTTTAAGCTGCGTTGTGGATATTTTAATTTCGCCTTGTTTGGGGGTATATTTCATAGCATTGTCTATAATGTTTGATATTGCCTGCTGTATTTGTATCTTATCAACTTTTATTTTAGAAATATTTTCATCTAAATTTAATTCCAATTTTATTTGTTTTTCATTAGCTTGTTTATTAATATTTTTTACTGTTTCTCTAATTAAATTATTTAAATTTACAAGCTCTAATTTTAGCGGCTTATCCGTTGATTCAATTTTTGATAAATCAAGAATATCTTTTATCAAATAAGCTAATTTTTCGGTATCGGAATAGATAATATTTAAAAATTCTTTTAAATTTTTCTCATCTTGCCAGGCGCCGGCCAACAATGTTTCAGCATAACCTTGAATATTTGTAACCGGAGTCCTTAATTCATGGGATAAATTAGCAATAAAATCTTTTCTTATATTCTCAAGCCTTCGTAATTCAGTTATATCATGAAATATTAAAACCGCTCCATCCGGCCTGCCCTCTTTTAATACTGGAGCAGCATGAAGAAGAAATGTCTTTTTGGCAGGTTCGTCAATAATAATTTCTTTTGAAAAAATACCTGACTTTTCGCATAAAACTTGCTCGATTACTTCCTGAATTTCAATATTACGGATCACTTCAAGAGAGAGCTTCCTTTTAGGATTTTGTTTAATTTGTAACTCTTTTTTTAATGTATCATTTACCAAAATAATTTCGCCTTTTTTATCGGTAACCATCACTCCGCCAAACATGCTTAACAACACTGCCTTCAGCCTTGACCTGGATGCGGTAACTTCATCGATTTTTAAATTTATCTGATCTAACATAAAATTAAATGCATTAGCTAAATCTCCAATCTCATCTAAAGATTTCACAGATGCCCTTCTCTCTAAATTGCCCTTAGCTACTCCCTTGGCAACCCAAGAAATCTCTTTAACCGGCCTGGTTATAAATAATGCTACTAAAAAACTTACCCCGGAAGCCAGCAAAAATACTGCCAAAAATGAAAAAAATAAAATTCCTTTAAGTTTTCCGCTAATAAGTTCTACCTCTGATAAAGGAATAGAGAGGCGCACTATTGCTATTGCTTTTTCTTTTTTTAAAGGCAGGGCATAATAAATCAAATCCTTCCCGATAGTTTCACTAAAGCGTTTCTTCAGCCCTTCTCCTTCCCGTAAAGCCTCTTGAATCTCAGGACGCATTAGATGGTTTTCAACGGATTTTAGCTCTTTTCCATCAAGTTCTGAATCGCCCAAAACAACTCCGGCTTGATTAATGATGGTAGTACGTAAATCTAGGGATTGGCCAATTTTATCGGCTAATTTATCAATACTATATGGTTGATGGCCAAACGGTAATTCTTTTTCTATCATTACCTTAGCAAGTTGGGTTTGTTTTTTGAGGTTATCTTTTGTGCGGGTTAAGATGTGGTTTTTTAATTTATTGTTTAAATATAAAAAATTAACTGTTAGAACAACAGTTATTATCGCAATAAAAATTAAGGTTAATTTATAATGAATTTTTATACGCAAAATTTATACCCGAAACCACGAACAGTTTCTATCCTTTTGCCATCTTCTCCTAATTTTTGCCTTAGATGTTTAATATGAGTATCAACTGTTCTGGTTGTAATAGCAGAATCAATTCCCCAAACTTCTGATAAAAGTTTTTCTCTGCTTAAAACCTTTTCATTTTCTAACATTAAAATTTTAAGCAGCTTAAACTCCATAGGGGTTAATTTTATATTTTTATTATTTATGCTGACCTTAAATTTTTGAGAATCTAATTCAATCTTTCCTATGCTAATCTTACCCGCTGGTTTTTTTTCTTTCGGTTTCCTGCGCAAAATTGCTTTTACCCTTAGAATTAGCTCTCTTACGCTAAACGGTTTAACTAAATAATCATCTGCGCCAAGTTCAAAGCCAACAATTCTATCGACCTCTTCTCCTTTGGCAGTTACTATAACCACAGGGATAGAGCAATTAAATTCATCTTGCTTGATTTTTCTGCAAAGATCAAGCCCGTCCATTTTAGGAAGCATAAGATCTAAAATAGCCAAATCAATATCTTCTTGCTCGACTATATCCAGGCCGTCCTCACCGGTTATCGCGGTAAAAACAGAAAAACCTTCTTTCTCTAGATTGTATTTTATTAATTTAAGAATATTTTTATCGTCTTCGACAATAAGGATTCTTTTATTCATTTGCTTCCTCCGGGTATCATAATAACCATAGCTCATTTTCTTACCGGAATCAACTATTTTTATTGTTACAAAAAAAAGATTTAACCGTTTTATTTACCGACCATCATCGCTGCAATGTCTTGATCAACCGTTCCAATCGGCTTAATATCAAATTTATCTACCAAAACTTTTGCCACATTTGGTGATAAAAAGGCTGGCAGCGTTGGGCCTAACCGAATACCTTTAATCCCTAACGAAAGCAAAGCCAAAAAAACGGCAACTGCCTTCTGCTCATACCAGGCGAGATCAAAAGATATCGGTAAATCATTAATATCCTTTGCCCCGAATACTTCTTTAAGCTTCAAAGCAATAACCGCCAAAGAATAAGAATCGTTGCACTGGCCTGCATCTAACACTCTGGGAATCCCGCCAATTGTACCAAGAGATAACTTATTATACCGGTATTTAGCGCAGCCTGCGGTCAAAATAACAGCATCTTTTGGCAAATTTTCTGCGATTTCGGTAAAATAACTCCTTGTTCTTTGACGGCCGTCACAGCCGGCCATCACTATAAATCGTTTAATCGCGCCTGACTTAACTGCCTCAACTACCTTATCGGCTAAAGCAATTACTTGATTATGGGCAAAACCGCCCACTAAAGTTCCACTTTCTAACTCCTCTGGCGGTTTACAGGTTTTAGCAAGCTCGATTACTTTGGAAAAATCTTTAGCTCCATCTTTGGTTCGGTTCGGTATTGAAGTAGCACCCGGATAACTAACAACCCCGGTCGTAAACAAACGATTCAAATAACTATTTTCTTTTTTAACCGGAATCAAGCAATTAGTAGTTAAAACGACCGGGCCGTTAAATGACTCGAATTCTCTATTTTGCTGCCACCATGAACCTCCGTAATTACCCACTAAATTCTTGTATTTCTTAAAGGCCGGATAATAATTAGCCGGGAGCATCTCCCCGTGAGTATAGACATCTACCTCTTCTTTTTCAGCCTGCTTCAGCAATTCCTCCATGTCTTTAAGGTCATGGCCGCTGATTAAAATTCCCGGATTCTTTCTAACTCCTAAATTCACTTCTGTTAATTCCGGATGGCCGTAATTAGCTGTATGGGCTTGATCCAAAAGAGCCATAGTCGTAACTGCCGTTTCACCAGCCTTAAGAACCAAGCTAGTCATCTGATCGACAGAAAGCTCTTTTGTTGTAGAAGCCAACCCTTCCATAATAAAATCATAAATTTCTCTTCTTTGCTGACCCAATATTGCTGCATGGTCGGCATAAGCGGCAATCCCCTTACAACCAATAATTAATAATTGACGCAAAGATTGGACATCTTCATCACCAGAAGCAGTAATCCTCATTGGCTCAGATTCAGCTTTTGCAATAATTTCTGAAGTATCGTCAGAATACCACTTAGCACAATCAGGCAATTCTTCTAAAAAATCTTTGCCAAATTTATTTTTATAAATAGCCTTAAAAATATCTTTAATTTCTTCTCTTAATTTTAACCCCTGCTTAATCATCCTGATAATGGCTGGATCATCCCAGGCTACATTTGTAATTGTTACAAAAAGAGCCTGGCAGATAAAATGGCCAAACTTTTTATCAACTGAATTAATCTCTTTAAGCCGGCTCCCATATACAGAAATCCCTTTGCATACTTCAACCAGTAAATCCTGGATATCGGCAGTTTTCTCCGGTTTTCCGCAGACCCCTTTAATGGTGCATCCCTGATTTTTAGCTGTTTCCTGGCATTGAAAACAAAACATTTTTCCCCCTTTTTTAACTAACTAGTTTTTTTCAATAATTTATTAATAGTCAACTTATTAAACTCATCTTCTAGGCCCCATTCTATCCTTTTAATTTCTCTTCTTAAAGGGCAAGTTTTGCGATTTTGGCATATTTTTTTTCTAAACAAACATTCAGTCAGCGTAATATTTCCCTGAAATATATGAATAATATCTGTGATTTTAATCTTTTTTGGGTCTTTTTTAATTTTAAATCCCCCGCTAGCGCCTTCTTTTGATTCAACTAGCCTATTTTTAATTAACTTTTGCATAATGGTGCGCAAAAATTGATAGGGAATTTTTTGTTCTTTAGCAATTATTCGCGCTGATAGGTATTTATTCGAATCTTTTGCTAAAACAACAAGCGCCCTGATAGCATAATCTGTATCTTTTGTTAATAGCTTCATATATCCCCCTAACTGATACTAATTTAACATCAATTAAATCAAATGTCAAACCAAAACCCATTTTGGATAAAAAACTAAAGGCTGGCTTGATTTTTTACCGTTAAATATGTTATATTTCATTATTATGGGCTATACTAATATTAACTCTTTTTTAAGGATATTTTTGGCCGGTTGCCTGGCTTTATCGGTATTAGCCGTTGAGGCTAAAGCTCAAGAATCAAAATCTGCTTACCGGCTGGGAAGCGGCGATACAATTGAGGTGATAGTTTGGCGAAATGACGACTTAAACAAAGAAGTAACTATCAGGCCTGACGGCAGACTAAGCCTGCCGTTAGCCGGCGAGATAATTGCCAACGGTTTAACGCCTTCGGAACTAAACAAAAAAATAACTTTAAAATTAGAAAAATACATAAAAAGCCCAAAAGTGTCAACTATCGTAACCGGTTTCGGCAGCAAGCGGGTATTGGTCTTAGGGCAGGTAAAACGGCCGGGAGTCTATAGCCTCTCTAGGCCTACTACGGCTTTAGAAGCAATTAGTAAGGCCGAAGGCTATGATCAATTCGCTTATTTAAAAAGCGTGATGGTGATAAGAAACGGATATTCTGACAACCCCGAAATACTTTCGGCAAACTTACTTAAGGCTATATCTAAGGGCAACCTTAGCGGTGATATAAGCCTCCAGCCGGGAGATATAGTATATGTTCCGAAAAAATTCATCGGCAAAGCAAAAGATTTCCTCTCCTTTTTTAACTCCAACCTTAAACCAATAGCAGATAGCTATATAAACTACCTAGACTACGATGATAACCATCACTAGCCAGAGAGGGTAAAATGGAAATGGATAGTAATCAAAATTTAAAAAATAACAAATTCGCTAACAGCCGGGACGTGGGAAAAATTCTCTGGCAAAACCGCCAATTAATAATTTCAGTTGCTCTTCTGACTGTTTTTACGGTATTTATAGTAACCGTGATGATACAACCAACTTACCGTATCAAATCCAAAATATTGGTAAAAGAAGAAGATATGTCTTACCAGGATACTTTACCCTCTTATCATAACCGGGCAGAATTCTTACAAAACCAAGCAGAGATAATAAAAAGCAAATCGCTTTTATTAAAAGTTTTTGAAAATAATCTTTTAAAAAAAGCTGTTATTAAACAATCCGGCAAAAGAAGCTTAGACATCGAAAGGCTCCAGGAAGAAATAGTGGTCAAACCAATAAACCATAGCAATATAATCAAATTAGAAATAGATAGCCAGAACCCGGTACTTGCTCGCTCTTTAAGCAGCGGGATAATTAAAAATTATCAAAATTACCACACCCAGAAAAAAAATAATTTAATTGAAAAAGCGATAACGGCCATTGAACAAGCTAAAAACTCAGCCAGGCAGAATTTAGAAAAAGCTCAAAAAGAATTTTCCGGATACGTAGAAGAAAATCAGGTTTCGCTTTTACCGGAAAGTGAAATTATGCTTGATTTTAAGCGTTTTGCCAGGTTTGATACCTCATTGATAGAAGTAAATTCCGATATCCAAAAAACTACTGCCAAAACTGAAGCTCTTAGGGAAGCTTTAGAAGAAAGCAGCTACCAGGATTTAGATTTTCCTTTTCTGGTAAATAATCAAGGGCTTCTTGAACAAGAAAAAAAACTGCAACAAGCACAAATAAATCTCAGCAACCTTAGCAGTGATTACACCCCGGCCCATCCGGAATTAATCAAAGCTAAAAATAGAGTCGAAAAATTAAAAACCGACTTAAACAAAAAAAGAGAAACAATTATTATCTCCCAACTGCAATCCTATCGTAATGAGTTAGAAAGCTTAAAAAGCAAAAAAACAGTGTTGGCAAACGCAAATCAAGACTACAGCGAAAAATTAAAAGAAACAATCTCAAGCCAACCGGAATTGGCTGCTTTACTTAATCGGCTCAAAAACCAACGCAACATTTATGAAAAATTATTAGCTAAGGAACAAAATCTTAAAATATTTGCTTACCGCTCTTTAGCAACCTCTAACATAGAAATAATAGACCCTCCCCGCATCCCCCAAAAACCGCTTAGCCCTAATATGGCTCTGAATATAATTTTAGGGATTTTGGCGGGCTTGACTCTGGGTACATCCAGTGCTATGATTTGGCCGGGAATTTTATCTTCAGAAACTCCCTTCAAACGAGACAAGCAAAGAAAAGAAAAACGGTTTAAGGTAAATACCAAAATGACCTATAATTTAGCAGAAAACCCTCGACAAAATTACCAAGGCTTATTAACAAACATTAGCGAGTCGGGAATAAATTTCAAAACTGAGAGTAAACCGCAAAAAGACAGCTTGATAAACATTGAATTAAATCTACCCGGCTCAAAAATAGTAAAAACTAAAGCAAGAATAATCTGGACTCATGAGATATCCCTTAAAGAAGATGGAGACGGACCCTTTAGTGTCGGAGCTGAATTCGCTAAAACAACAGCTAGCAAACGCCGCTTGATTATCCGTCAATTAGCCCCAAACCAATAAAAATCAAATTATGTTTAACCTTGAAACCATAAAAACAGCTATTTTACCAAAACAATCACCCCGCTCCAAGCGGAGTGTGGATAGCTTTTCTTACCGGTTTATAAAAAGATGGTTGGATTTGATTTTTTCTTCCTTAGGAATCTTTATTTTATGGCCGCTTTTACTGTTTATCGCTTTATTGGTAAAAAGCGAAGGCAAAAAGAAGCTTTTATACCGCCAGATAAGATGCAGAGAAAACGGAAACCCGTTTTGGATTTATAAATTCCGGACTCTGCCGGAAAACGCCGAGAAAGATAGCGGCCCCGCCTGGCCAAAGCAAAATGACCCTCGCCTAAGCAGCCTGGGCCGTTTCCTGCGCCTAAACCACCTTGATGAACTACCTCAACTTTTCAATGTCATAAAAGGAGAAATGAGCCTGGTAGGGCCCCGACCGGAACGCCCCTATTTTGTTCAGACTTTTAAAAAAACTATTAATCGCTACGAATTCCGGCACCGGATAAAACCCGGCATTACCGGCTGGGCTCAAATAAACGGATATTGCGGAAACAACTATGCCATAAAAAAAAGGTTAAATCATGACTTATTTTATATAAAAAACTGGTCCCTACTTATCGATTTTAAAATATTGGCTAAAACTTTTCTTCCTAAAAAAAAAATTAGCGTTGCGACTTTTCCCAAAAAGGCCTCTGCTTTTGCCTCGCCGCTGCTACAGTCCCTGCTAAAAACGCATAGTTAACAACCAAAAAATAAAAAGGTATTTTTAACACTAAAGGAATTCTTATTTTTTTCCTTTCTTTTAATAACCAGCCTAAGGCTCCAAAAAAATAAAAGATAGATTGAGATATAAAAATTAGTTTAAAGAAAAAACCCTGCTTAAGAAGAAAAAAACTAGCAAAGAAAAGGCTGATAAAAAAATAAGGAGAAAACCAACGTAACAGCTTATGAGAAATCATACGAAAAATCAAGCCCGGCTTAAAAGGAGAAAACATCTTGCTGAGTAAAATAAAAAAACTTTTTAAAAACCAAGATACGATTCTAATTTTCCGTTTTATCTCTACTTGGCTGGCTAAAGAAGCCTTTTCAAAACAAACCGCTTCGGGCTCAAAAACGACCCCCTTATTTCTTATTAATACCTCAACCGCTAACTCAAAATCATCCCCCCGCTCAGGATTTAACGGAAAATAAGCTTCCCTGCGCAAAGCAAACATCGCCCCATCCACCCCGATTACCGAATGACGCAAAGAATCAAAACGCCGGATAATGTTTTCATATTTTTTATACCAGGATTCTCCTGCACTTATGGCTGAAAATTTACTGTTAGTTATCGATAGCTTGCCGGCTACTGCCGCAATTGTAGGGTCAGCAAAATTACCAGAAAGCTTAATCAAAGCATTCTTAGAATAAATAGAATTAGCATCTGAAAAAACCAACACCTGGCCTTTGCTTAAAGGTACCGTGTTATAAAGCATTTTACTTTTGCCTTGACGGCCGGAAAATTCAACAAGTTTTACCCGGCGCTTGCTGTATTCTTTTACAATACTGTTGGTATTATCGGTCGACTCAGAACAAACTATAATTTCTAATTTTTGCTTTGGATAATCAAGTTTTAAAGAATTCTCTAATTTATCCCTGATCACTGATTCCTCGTTAAAAGCCGGTATAATCAAGCTTAAAGAAGGAAAGAAATCTCCCCTGTTAACTCTCTTTTTAAAAAAAATACCTAAAAATAAGCTGATTAAAGGATAACCCAGATAGGTATAAAAAATAAAAAAAATACTAGCCCAAAAAAATATTTTAGTCATCTTCTCTTCCTCGAATAAATAAATGCCTGCTAAAGGATAAAAAAGATTTCACCGTTCTCCTTATCTGCCCGGGGTGAATTATCATTTGTTTTAATTTATAAAAAAGATAGGCAAAACTCAAATAATACCTGCGCCGGCTCCGGTTGCACCAATCCCTAATTTGGCCGGCAGATAAGCCGGGAAGGCTAATCACACAATTATGCAGGCCTTTGCGGGTAAGCCAACGGCGATAATCTTTTGTCTTTAAAAAACCTCTTTCTTTGGCCCATTCAAAAGCTTTAGTCCCCGGATAAACCATTAAGGGGAAAAACTGTACTGTATCAGGAAGATTTTTTTTTGCCATCACAAAAGTCTCTTCTAAACTGGCAAAAGTTTCTCCCGGATTACCCGCCATAAAAGCAGCGTGGACCAGCAACCCGGCCCGTTTAGCATCAGAAAAAAATTGTTCTGCCCTGGCTCTTGTCACCCCTTTAGCTACATTATCCAGTATTTGCTGGTTGGCGCTTTCAAAGCCGGCAATAAGCAAGCGGCAGCCGGCCGCCTTCATCTTCTCCATTAGGTTGAATTCAAGGTCAACCCTTACATTAGCGTTCCATTTTAGAGTATTTTTATTTTTTATTAGCAAATCACAAATTTTACTAAGCCTGGTTTTATCGATGCTAAAGGTATCATCCTCTATCACTACCTCTCTTACCTGAGGCAGTTCTTTACTAATATAGTTAAATTCATCTGCAACATTTTGGGGGCTTCTTTTACGATAAAGATGCCCATGCATAACTTGGGGGTAAACGCAAAAAAAACAGTTAAACCGGCAACCTCTACCTGTAATGATTTGGACCATAGGATAGTCGGAGGCCGCAAAAAAATATCTCTTTACATTCAGAAACTTTTTATAAACACTGCTTACAAAAGGAAGGCAATCAAGATTCTTTATAGTTTCTCTTTGGGCATTATGCTCTATTTTGCTTTTGCTCCGCCAACTCAATCCCCTCACCCCGCCTAAATCCCCGCCTTCCTCTAATCGTTTTGCAAGTTCAACTAAAGTATAATCATACTCGCCCCTGGCTACCGCGTCTACTCCGGCAGAACCATCAAGTGCCTCATCGGGCAACGCTGAAACGTGGGTGCCCACCAAAACAATAAAGCTTCCAGGCATAGCCGATTTAATCTTATCGGCAATTTTAAGATCATTGCATATACTGGGAGTAGAGGTGTCTAAAACAATCAAAGCCGGTTTAAATTTTTTTGCCTGATCAATCAAACAAACGGTATCAATACCCTCAGCTACGGCATCGATTAACCGGACCTCTTGATTGTTTTTAATTAAGCAACCAGCGGCATAAGAAAGCCAAATCGGATAATAAAGAGTACCGCTTTTGGTCACTGCCGGGCTTCTTTGGGACCGGGAAAAATTTTTTAAAAAGGGAGGATTGACTAATAGTACTTTCATCAAATACAGCCTTCTATCGCCTCATTTATCTTTTTTTGAAAAATTTCTCTGCTAAAATTAACACGGCAATTATAAGATGCTTTCCTGGCAATATCTAATCTTATCTTTTCATTGTCGCAAAGATAAGCTATCTTGTTAGCCAGCTGCCGGTAATTTCCGGCCTGATATAGCAATCCGTCCTCTCCTTGGTTAATTATCTCCGCCGGACCTCCCTTATCGGATGCAACCACCGCTACTTCGCTGGCCATAGCTTCTAATAAAACCAGCGGACAAGGGTCGGGCTTATTAGAAGTTATCGCTACTATATCACTTTGTTTAAGCAGGCTGGAGATGTCATCTCTATGGCCGGTTAATTCGACCACTTTCCCCAAACCATAATTTTTAACCATTTTTTTTAATTTTAATAAATAAGAACAGCCTTTCTTGCTTTTATATAAAGGGCCTCCGATAATCCGAAAACGCAAATTAGTTTTTCCCTGGTTAGATAAAATATAAGCGGCCCTGACTAAATCTTCCTGGTTCTTCCATTTTACTAAAATCCCCAGCGAGCTTATTAATAAACTGTCGCCACTTTTTTTATCCCGGCTAGCCGGCAAAAATTTCTTGGTATTTACGCCATTATAAACCACCTTTACCTTATCGCCTAAATTCAAAAAACCAAAAGCGGCGCTTTGAGAAACCGCGATTATTCTTTCAACCAGAGAAAACCTGCCTAAAAAATTTAAAATAATTTTTAAAAAACCTTTATCGAATATACTGTGCAGATGCCAAATAAGCGGTGTCTTCATTAAATGGCAAACAATAGTTGCCCAAGTGAAAGTCCTGGCTCCATTAGCGTAAACTAAATCCGGCTTTTCCTTTTTTAATATTAAAGCAAATAAAAAAAATAAAGCCGGCAAGCGCGCGCAATAATTAATTAGGTCAAAAAAATTCTTATAGCCTAATGAATAAAACCCAAGAGGTAAAATCTTATAAGGTACCGCCTTAATCTGCAATAATTCAGATAATTGTCCTCTAGCCGGTAATACTACCATAGCTTTATACCGGTCCTTATCCAGGCCTTCGATAATTTCAAGTAGGACTTTTTGTCCGCCGCTTATTCGGCAATACTGCTCAAGAAAAATTATTTTTTTGGCCTTAGGCATAATGCCTCTCCAATATATTAATCAATGCCAGCGATAATCCTATTGTAAGCCAAAATTGTACCTCATAGGTAGCTTGGGCTACGAAACAAGCAATCAGATAAGCTAACAGCGCTCCTTTAAAGCCCAGGGCTAAAGCCTTCAGGTCCTTGCCGGCTTTTCCTAAATAATAATTTATTTTTTTCCATACTATAAAGATAAAACCCATAAACGTTAATAAACCAAAAATACCTTTCTCAGCTAAAAGCTGTAAATATTGATTATGTGAATCAAGAATTTCCCGGTTATAGGCAAGTGCGTCATCCGGTTTATATTTGCCATAGTTATACATTGCCATAAAAGGCCCCACACCTAACAGAGGATTTTCTACAAACATCTGCCAATTAGCCCGGAAAGCATCCCATCTATCTACCAAAATAAGACGGGGATATTCCTGAAGCTTGGCTAAGCCAGGCTGCCTAAATAAATATGCTTGGGCAAGAGGATATTTTTCATAGATGTCTTCTATGTTAACCAAAACAAAAGCCCCGGTTATAACTACCGCCAATACCAAAATCAAAACAGTTTTTACTCTGCCCTGGTTAAATAAGTTATAAAAGACTACTCCCAATAAACAAATAAACCCCATCCGGGAAAAAGTAGCGACTACTCCGGCTACTTGTAGCAAAGCAGCGGTTTTTAAAACACCTTTTTGCTTTAACCGGGGCAGAAAAATCAAAGATAGAGCTAAAGAAAAATTCATAACCAGATAAAGCGCGTAATAATTTGGATCTCCCCATCCGGCAGAAGCGCGATAGAGAATAACCGAACCCAGATTAACTAAAGGGCTGGCCGGCACAAACTGAAGCTGAGGGATAAAAACTTGAAAAACAGCTAAAACAGCTGAAAGAGCAGAAATGATTATCATTGCCCTTGCCAGAAAAAAAATCCACCTTTTTTCCTTCACTATATCGCTTACTAAATAACAAAATACAATAAGATACAACAATACCAATACTCTTTTTACGCTTATTAAGGGATACAGGGATTTAGAAATCGCCAAAATATTAATAGCCAGAAAAGCTAGTATTAAAAAAAATACTTTAGGTATTTTAAACATACCGGGATTCTTATTTTTCTCGGCCAGATACCAGATAAACAAAAAAATAAAAGCTATTTCACTCAAGCGAAGAAAATGAACTTGCCCTCCTATGCGTAGATCATGGAAAGGAATAGTAAAAATAAAAACTACCAACCAATCATAAACCGTAACTTCCCCTTTTTTAAGAAAAAAAACCGTCAACACCGCAATCAATAAAAACAACAAATAGTATAGTTGGCGGCTCTGAGCAAAAAAGGGCAAAACCAGCCCGCAGCAAACCGCAAAAAGGAAAACCAATAACGCCCTTGTTTTCATCTTCTCTCCCCTGTTTTTAATAACTTCTCTAACCTTACAGATGCTGCGGATAAACTATAACGGTCGCAACGCCCGGGATTACCCTCGACCAGATAATTGAACCTTAAATAGTAAAGAAATTTATCTATTAGCCCTCTGTCTAACCCGCTCCCCAAAGCAGCTTTAACCGCCTCCTTCAAAGAGCCTAAGCTGGCTGCTTTATGGACCACTCCCTCTACATTATAAAAACTATTTCCTAAAACGATAACCGGTTTATATTCAACTAAAGCCTCTATGCCTACTGATGAATTAATAGTTATTACTGCTGAACTATTTTTTAAAACTTTTTTAATATTATATTTTTTAAGCCAAATTATCTCAGGGTATTTTTTTTTCAGCCAGGAATAATCTTTGCGGCCGAAATCATCAGGATGCTCTTTTACCACAATAGAGTAATCCCCGGCTGCCTCTTTTACCACTTTGTAGCAAACTTCAATAAAAGAAGGCATATCCTTAAGCCAGGGAGAATTGACTAATACTTGCGTATCATATGAATACTGCAGGGGCAGAAAAATGAACTTATCAGGAAGTTTAACTTTATCCGGCGGGAGAAAAGAACGGTATATTTTCTTAGCCAATGAATCCAGCAAGCGGTCGTCGGTAAGCTCAGGGAAAAAGTGGCGATAAATAAAATTACGCATCAAAATTGCATAAAGCATTTTCTTAAGCGGGCTCATTATTCCTTTGTTAACAGCGATATTTTGACAGTCGCAAGCAGGTTCATAACATTTATAATCTTTAGATTCACAATCAGGTTTTTTTTGGTTTAGGTAAAAATCTTTATTTTTAGCTGATAACGAACTCTGAAAATTTACCCCCTCTTTATCAATCATCAAAGTATTTCTCAATGGGCCATTTTCTAAATAGATAACTTTTATCCCCTGCCTTTCGGCTACTAGCCTGGCGACAGCTACCATGGTCGGAAAATAATTCCAGACGACAACCGAGTTAATACCGAAACGATGATAAAAACTATCAAAAAACTTCTCGTAATAAATTGCCTTTTCTATTATCTTCTCTCTATTTACCCTAAAACCATCTCTACTTAACCTCGAAAAATCATAATCCACTATATCTTGAAGCTGGCAGTGGCTAAACAAAGAATCTTTTAGCCGGTATTTAAAAAACTCTGTAAAATTTAATTTTAGAGGATAAGGCTGTTGCTTAATTTTCGCAATGGCCCTGCGGGTATCGATTAAAAATCCTGCATAAAAAGTGTTTATTTTTTCTTTTTTAATATTATCAACTAAACATTTATAAAAAAACGGCTCAAATTCGGCCGTACACACAAAAGCAATATTCATTCTAGGCTACCTCTTTTGACCATCTTAACTTTGGCAGGGTATTGCCTTCTTTTTCTTATTGTTCGAAAAAATCCCCTAGCAACCATAACTAAAATTATAATCCATTTTCCCAGGCTAAGAACCGCTTTTAGCAAGTTTTTTTTAACTACAGCCAGATAAAATAATAAAAAAACAATGCCGGCTGCAATGGTTAAAAGCCCCGCCCTATTAGCGGTGGCTAGAAATACCGGCGCCAAAATAGCGGCTAAAACAACCAGAAACAACGACAGTAAAATTCTTCTAAACCTAAAAACATTTTCCCAAAGAAACCCATTAGCCAATGACAGCCTCAGCATCTGGCCTATTCCAATAAAACGATTTGATTCAAGCTGTTTTTTAAACCTCTTCATTCCAGCAGCTGCATAAGTATAATGGACTGTCATCTCCACAGGAATAGTATAAATTTTTCCTCCGGCTAAACGCATCTTTTGACAAACCTCAAGCTCCTCATGCGCGTACAAAAAAGGGTTAAAATATCCAACCTCCTTTAAAGGCTCTTTTCTAAACAAAGCCGCTCCTCCCAAATAATCAACCTCTTCTACCTCTTTTAAATTTCTTAAATACATGTTTTTATTCCGGGCTCCTATGGCTTCCTTTTCTATATAAACCTCCTGGCCTATGCCCGCAACCGCGGCAGCCTCCGGATGCTCCTCCATAAAATCAATCCCTTTTTCTAAAAATCCCTTCTTAAGCCGCATATCGGCATCGATGCAAAAGATATACCCACCTTGGCTGTTTAAACAACCCAGATACCGGCCTGCCCCTGCCGAATGCGGCCAGGATGGCTGCGGCTGAATTATCTTATGAGAAAATTTTTTTGCCTGCTCTAAAGTATTGTCGCTGGATAAAGAATCTACCACCACTACTTCCTTCCTCCAGCCTGGCACTTTGTCTCGGCCTAAAGAAGAAAGGCAGCGGGCAATGTTTTCCCCTTCATTTTTAGCAATAACTACTATCGATAATATCTTTTCAACCATTGCTTTTGTTTATTATGCCGGCTGTTTTTTAAATATTTCATCCTTGACCGCGATAAAGCTCAAAAACACCGCCAAAGCCCAGGTAAGGCCGGTGGCCAAAGCCGCGCCTTCAAGCTGCCATTTCATAATCAAAAAATAGTGAATAAAAAGGCCGCAAACCGCAGCCAGGCAATTAAAATAAAAAAAGCGGCGAAGAATTTTCCCTTTGGCCCGGCCGGCAGCTATACTGGCCGGAAAAATATAAAGTATCCGCATAATCCCTAATCCGATAAAAAACGGCACCAAAGAAATGCCTTCGTCATACTTGCCTTGAAACAGAAAATGAATCAGTGGCCCGCCCAAAACAAAATAAAACGCCCCAATAGCCAACGCAATCAATAAAAGAAAAATTATCGTCCGTCTTGCTTCAAGAGGGCGATCGTTATTAAAAGAAGGTACGAATACATGGTAAAGCGCGTTCATGCTAAGCTCAAATATCCGCATCACCGAAAGAACCACCGTATAAACAGCAAGTGCTTGATAAGACACCATCTTGGCGATAAAAAGCTGGCTGGCATTAAGCATAGCGATTGTAGTTGCCAGTATACCAAAAAAAATAAGGCCGTTAGAAGGCAAATGGCGCGGAAGCGGTTTTTTGCCCGAAGGCAAGAACCTAAAAGCAAAAAATATAATTAAAGCAACAGCCAAAAGAGCTGAAATAATATAGGCTAAAAATACCATATTTAGGTATATGCCTTTGCTGGCGACAAAAATAATTAAAAAAATAAAAAAGAATATTGAACTTGACCTTTCTAAAAAAGTAGCTTTGGCAAAATATTTTTTTGCCTTCAATAAAGAAGTAAAAAGGCGATTGGCCATCGAGAGCAATATGGCAGCTATCAGGTAAAAAATATACCACCCCTGCAAATTGTAAAAACTACCGGCGGCAAAAGCTAAAATCAAAGCTGGTATCGCGCAGAAAAAAAGGACTTTACCTAAATACGGCCTCCACCTATAACCGGCGGGGTTTTTGCGGGAAAAAAAACGAATAAAAGAAGCATCCATACCCAGCAAGCTTATCACAAATATAAATTGAGCTAAAGTAAGCACCATCCTAAATAACCCCATTTGCGGCTTAGAAAGGTTTCTGGCCAAAATCAGAGTATTTGTAATATGGAATAAAGACATCAATGCCATTATCGCAAATACCGCTACTACATCTTTTCTGATTATTTCGTCTAGATTTTTATACCCGGATTTTTTCTGCATGGTGTGATCCCCGATTAGTTAAAAACTATTTCTTATATATAAAGCTTTGCGCCGCTGCTTGTAACTTTTTAGCAAAGCGTTAATTTTTGATAAAAACTTATTTTCTCTGGCACTTTTAAAAATTAAGTTAGCCAACGGGCATAAAACCCAACAGCCAATTCGGCTAAATACCGTTTTTTCAAAAATTTTTATTGCTAACCTGCCGATAGCCGGCTTCAAACGATAAGCTGTTTTATAAAAACTTACCAACCCCTTAAAATAGTTACGTACAAATAATATCCTCTGCTTGTTAAGCCGGCTAAAATTTAATACCGTACCTTCCACATAATCGGTAACCTTGCTCTCGGTTAACATATTTTGGCTGCGGCATAACTCATAAAGTTCGGTCCCGGCAAAAGGATAAAATATCGAGGCATAATTAAAATCCGTCAAAGCCTGAGCGTTTAGCTTTAAGGTATCCAGCAGGTCAACCGGCTTTTCGCCGGGCAAACCTAACATATTATAAGTAGCCAGCTCGATACCGTATTTTTTACAAAGCACCCCCGCTTTAACAAAAATATTATTACTCATTTTTCGTTTTAATACCTTTTTTCTCAACTGCTCATTGCCACTTTCTAATCCCACTATTACCCGGTAACAACCGGCGGATTTAAGCATTTTCAAATTTTCTTCCTCGGCTAAAAGCTCAACCCTCATATTGCAGCGAAATGGCAAATTTATTTGCTGCCGGTAAGCCTTAGTAAATTCTCTAAACCAATCTTTGCGCAGAGCCAAAATATCATCATAAAAAGCTACAGATTTAATCAGAGGGTTTTTTGCCTTTACTTCTTTTATCTCCCCAATAAGATTGTTTACGCTTCTAAAACGAACCCAACTATCCTTATTAGGATAAACCAACCTTAGCTTATGATTGCAGCAATAAGGGCAGTTATAAGGGCATCCCCTTGATGCCATAAAAAAAGCCGTACCTTCTCTGGATTCGGTTAGGCAAGAATATTTAAAAATTGTCCGGTCCGCAAAAGGAAGCTGATCTAAATCGGTTACCAACCGGCGTGGGTTATTTTTAAAAATTCTTCCTCTTGCCTTGCCCCAAATATTGGCAATAGAATCAACTCTTCCACCTGAATCTAACTGCCGGCATAAATCCACAAGCGCTCCCTCTCCTTCGCCCACACAAACAAAATCAGCCTTGCTGGAATCCAACGCCTCTTGAGGATACAGGGTCGGATGCACCCCGCCCAGCAACACCGGAGCGTCAACGGCCGATTTCTTTATCCAGCCGGA
>JAIPHA010000028.1 GCA_021735445.1 Candidatus Omnitrophota bacterium | reverse complement strand
TGGTATGATTTTTTCTCTAAGTTTTAGCTGGAAACACAGAAAAATGCCTAAAAATCTCCTCCCAGCGCTCCGCGGCTCGTCGATTTTTTTAACGGCATTTTACTGTTAAAATCATAGAGCGCTCAAAAATTTGTTTCTTTTGTTTGTCAACATTAGCTGTGAATAGTACAGTTTGTTTAGAATTTGGAGTTTAGAGTTTAGAATTTGCCAAACAAATTAAGCTAAAGAGGGTGTTTATATGAGGAATATATATATAGTGGGGTTTATGGGTACTGGGAAAACCACCATTGCTAAAATTTTGGCAAACAAATTATCAAAAAAGTTTGTGGAAATGGATCTGGTAATCGAGCAGGAAGAAGGTAAGAAAGTTAAAGATATTTTTGCTGAATATGGAGAAACCTATTTTCGAAAGCTGGAAAAACAGTTATTAGATAAGCTATCCTCTCAAACAGATTTAGTTGTTAGTTGCGGAGGAGGATTGGTTTGTAACGAAAAAAATCTAAAAATTTTAAAAGAAAGCGGTTATCTGTTTTCTCTTTATGCTTGCCCATCTTCAATTTTTGAAAGGGTAAAGAATTCTAACCAGAGGCCCTTGCTTAATGTAAAAAACCCTTTAGAGAAAATCAGTCAATTGCTTAGAGCCAGGAATCCTTACTATGAGAAGGCCGGCCTAAGGGTCAATACTGATAAACTTTCAGCTCAAGAGGCTGCTGATTATATTTTAAATTTATTAGAAAATGGCTAAGATAGGTGCTGTATTATTGAATCTCGCCGGGATAGGGCCTGCCAAAGTAAAAAAAATTATTGAATATTTACCGGATTTAGACCGAATTGCCAAATTAAAAAATTCGGATTTAGGGGGATTTTCTTTTTTAACTAAAAAAGATATTGATAGGATTATATCTTTAAAAAATTCAAAAATCCTAGAAAATGAATTAAAGTTAATAGAAAAAAATAAAATAAAAGTTATAGATTTTTTTGAAACCGAATACCCGTATTATCTAAAACAGATAAACTATCCGCCGCTAGTTTTGTATCTAAAAGGCAATGTTGATCTTTTAGATAATGAATCTGTCGCTATTGTGGGCACACGGACTCCTACTAAGTATGGAAAGTTGACAGCTTTTAATTTTGCCTATAAACTTTGTTGTTTAGGGCTGAATATAGTATCCGGCCTGGCTCTAGGTATTGATAAAGCGGCTCATGAAGGTGCGCTTGCCGCCTCCGGCTCTACTGTCGGCGTCTTGGGAAGCGGCCTAAACTGTATTTACCCTAGCCAAAATAGAAAACTAGCAAGGTCGATTTTTGAAAAAGGGTTAATGGTGTCTGAGTATCCTTTAAACACCAAGCCTTTAGCTTCTAATTTTCCACGGCGTAACAGGATTATTAGCGGTCTATCTAAAGGAGTTGTTGTTATTGAGGCAGCTCAGCGCAGCGGTGCTTTAATTACCGCAAATTTTGCTCTGGGGCAAAATCGAGAAGTATTTGCCGTACCCGGGAAAATAGACCAATTCCAAAGCAAAGGGCCTCATTCTTTGATTAAGGAAGGCGCTAAGTTAACTGAATCTGTAGAAGACATATTGGAAGAACTAAAATTTGAAAGCCTGGTTAAAACTGAGGTGTTAGATGAGTAAATATTTAATTGTTGTAGAATCTCCAACTAAGGCCCGGACTCTGTCTTCTTTTCTGGGAAAAGATTATGAAGTAGTGTCTTCAAAAGGCCATTTGGTTGATCTTCCCTCAAGTAAAGTTGCGGTGGACGTGGATGGAGATTTTGAACCCACCTATACCGTTCTTTCCGGTAAGAAGAAAATTATCTCTGATCTTAAGAAAAAAGCTAAGGATAAAAAAGCTATATATTTAGCTACTGATCCGGACCGTGAAGGGGAGGCTATTAGTTGGCACATAAAAGACAAGCTCAACAAAAAAGGCAAACAGTTTTACCGGATAATTTTCCATGAAATAACCCAAGAGGCTATTGAAGAAGCCTTGGCTAATCCGGCCCAACTCGATTCTAAAAAAGTTAAAGCTCAAATGGCAAGAAGGGTGTTGGACAGGGTAGTGGGCTATCGGCTTTCACCTCTTTTATGGAAAAAAATTGTTAGAGGCCTTTCGGCTGGCCGGGTTCAGTCGGTTGCTTTACGTTTTATTGTCGAAAAGGAAAAAGAAATAGAAAAATTTGTTCCCAAGATTACCTATAGCCTTGAAGCAAATTGCCAGTTTAAAGATAATAGTTTTGAAGCGGAATTAAAAAAATATAAAAATAAAAAAGGGATATTTGAGGTTGAACAGGCAGCTAAAGAATGCAAAAAAGATTTGTTAAGTCAAGATTTTTTGGTCGAAAAGGTAACGAAAAAGAACACTAAACGTAAACCCTATCCCCCTTATATTACTTCTTCCTTACAGCAGGATGCATTTAACCGGCTTCATTTTTCTGCACAAAAGACGATGATTGTTGCTCAACAGCTATATGAAGGAGTAACTTTAGAAGGCAAGAACGTGGGGCTGATAACCTATATGCGAACCGATTCGTTCGCAGTTAGCCAAAAGGCTAAAAAAACCGTTACTGATTTTATCAAAACGGAATTCGGTAAAGATTTTTTATCAAAAAAGGCTTATAAGTATAAGAAGAAGAAGGGAGCGCAATTAGCTCATGAGGCGATAAGGCCGACCGATGTTAAGAGAAAGCCTGATGGGGTTGCTCAATACCTTACCAAAGATCAATTTAAGCTTTATGAGTTAATTTGGTGCAGATTTACAGCTTCATTTATGGCTGAAGCAATTTTTGAGAATAAAAAGATAGAAATTAAGGCAGGAGAAGGTTTATTTTTAGCAAGCGATAAAAGAATGGTTTCCCCCGGTTTCCTAAAGCTTTACCCGCAAGACCAGCCGCGATACCTACCCCATTTGGCTAAAGGCGATAAGCTAACTTTAAAAGATTTAGAGGTTAGAAAACATTCCACCAAACCACCGGCTCGGTATAATGATGCTTCTTTAATCAAAATATTAGAAGAAAAAGGAATAGGGCGTCCTTCTACCTATGCTCCTACGATTTTTACTTTGCTAAGAAGGAACTATGCAAGAAGAGAAAAAAGCTATTTGCGGCCGACTGATTTGGGTATTAAGGTTGCTGATTTTTTAATAAAGAATTTTGTAAAAATTATGGATTATGGTTTTACGGCTGAGATGGAAGAAAAGCTTGATAAGGTAGAGGAAGGCCAAGTGGTTTGGAATCAAATACTTAAAAATTTCTACCCTGATTTTCAAAAACAGGTAGAAAAGGTATCTAAAACTATAAAAAAAGAAGTGGTCTATTCAGATAAACATTGCCCGCGTTGCCAGGGGAGATTGGTTATAAAATGGTCAAGAAAAGGGAAGTTTTTAAGCTGCGAAAATTTTCCTAGTTGCCGTTATGCTGAAAGTATAACTACAGGAATTAAATGCCCGGAGTGCAATAAGGGAGAGATCCTGCATCGCCGTAACCGGCGTGGACAAGATTTTTATGGCTGCACCAATTTTCCCGATTGCCGGTACACGATTAGAAATCTTGACCAACTTAAAAAAGAGCCTAAACAAGAGGAAGATACAAGAGACAAGATACAATAATCAAATAATAATCAATATTTAAATTTCAATAATCAATATTGGAATTTATTTGTATCTTGTATCTTGGTTATTGGTAATTTCGTAAACCTTAAGGGTAAAGATGATACCTTATTCTTATTATATAGATAAGTTTTTGAATTATATTGAGATAGAGAAAAATTATTCTATTCATACTTGTAATAATTATCGGCAGGATTTGGAAGATTTTGATAAGTTTTTAAAAAGTAATCAGCAAATGGACATAAGAGATATCGATTACTTTATTTTGAGAAAGTTCTTAAGTTTGCTGAATAAAAAAAAATTAAATAAACGCACAATTTCACGCAAGATTTCAACTCTAAAAAGTTTTTTTAAATTTTTATTAAGGGAAGGAGTTTTAACAAACAATCCTGCCTTGTCTTTAATTTATCCCCGCTTAGATAAACCACTACCTAAATTCCTTACTGAAGCTCAAGTCAAAAAGGTCTTGGAGTTGCCTGATAAAAATAAATTACTAGGCCTGCGCGATAAAGCAATTTTAGAATTTCTCTATTCTACCGGAGCCCGGGTTTCTGAAATGGTTTCTTTAAAAAGGGATGAATTGGATTTAATTGGAGGGGTGGTAAAAGTCTCTGGTAAAGGCAAAAAGGAGCGTCTCCTGCCTTTAGGTGAACCGGCAATCGAGAGCATCCGGCAGTATTTGTTAAATCGCAAAGACAACCAGCGCGCTCTTTTTTTAAATAAAAATAATAAACCGCTAAAGGACCGGGGAGTGAGGTTTATAATTTCAAAGTATATTAAAAATGCCGCTCTTTCTTTAGATGTGTCTCCTCATGTTTTTCGCCATTCTTTTGCAACTCATCTAATAAACCATGGGGCTGATTTACGGAGCGTTCAGGAATTACTTGGCCATTCCAGCATTTCAACGACTCAAATTTATACTCATATTAGCCTGGATTCGCTTAAGAAAATATATCAAAAGACTCATCCACGCGCTAAGTAAAAGTTCTATCAATAAATAATGAAAATACCAAAATTATGAAAATAAATAAAAGAGTTGGGATTTATGGATTCGGGCTTTGGACTGTTGTTTACGATTTAGTTTTTATCGGTGGTTTTTTAATTTATTTACCGGTTTGCTTTTTAAGGAAGAAAATCACTATTTTTTCCTTATTAAAAAAAATTGGGTTTTTTCTGCCCAGTTGCAATAAATCTGTATGGATTCATGCAGTAAGCCTGGGAGAGATAAACCTTATCGAGCCGATAGTTAATAAAATGTCGGAAAATCTAAAACATTCTATCATAATTTCTACCACAACCTTAACCGGAAATCGAGTAGCTCATAAAAAGTATGGCGCTGTTGCAAAAATAATTTATTTTCCCTTGGATATATCCATTATTATTAAAAACTTTTTAAGGAAAATTAATCCAAAAATATTTATTGCGGCTGAAGGCGAGCTTTGGCCAAATTTAATTTGGCACATTAGGCAGAAAAAAATACCTTTTTTAATTATTAACGGAAGAATATCAGATCGAGCTTTTCGCCGTTATAGATTAATTAAGCCGATAACGAAAAAGATGCTGTCTGGCTGTAGCCGGATAGGCGTTCAGAATGAAAAATACAGAAAAAGATTTATTGCTTTGGGTGCGGAGCCTCAGCGAATTTTAATTACTGGTAGTTTAAAATTTAACAGCATTAATCCGGAAGAAAGGAAAATCCGGTGGTTTGAACAAAGATATATCCCGGTTTTAAAGCCAAATTCCAGGAAGCTTTTTATTGCGGCAAGTACTCATAAACCAGAAGAGGAATATATTTTAGATTTCTATAAAGATTTGTGTCTGGAAAAAAGCTCAACTCTTTTAATTGCTCCTCGCCATCCTGAGAGAGTTGCTTTAATTGAAAAAATGGCTTTAGTTAAGGGCTTTAATCCGGTACGGATAAGCGAGGTTAATAATTTTGTGGATGAAAAAAATAACTTATTTATTTTAGACACAGTAGGCCAGCTTTTATATTTTTATAATATTTGTGATATTTGTTTTGTCGGCGGAAGCCTTTCCGGTTCCGGCGGGCATAATATCTTAGAACCACTATATTTTTCAAAGCCTGTTTTGTTTGGGCCGAGTATGGAGAATTTTTCAGACATTGCTAAAAAGGTTATCGATAATTCAGCTGGGATACAAGTTAATTCTTTTCAAGATTTAAAAGAAAAAGTTATAATTTTGTTAAAAAATGAAAAAGAACGCAATAAATACAGCCAGGCAGCTAAGGCTGTTTTTGAAAAAGCCGATAGCCTTAGCCGGAATTTAAAAATGATTTCAAAGGAGTTTAGTTTTTTTGATGAAGGTTAGATTGAAAAAAAGGTATGTTGCTTTTATTGAAGAGGATAGCCACTCTTTTTTAGGGAATATATTTTATCTGTTTTTATACTTGCTTTCTTTCGTTTATAAGCTTGTTATAACTATTAGAAATTTTCTTTATGATAAAAAATTGCTAAAATCTTATCATTCCGCTTCATCTTTTACAATCGGGGTTGGTAATATTTCCTGGGCTGGAACTGGAAAAACCCCGCTTTGCCTATGGCTTTATGGGCAATTCAACTTAAAGGTAAAGACAGCTATTTTACGCCGAGGCTATGGCAAGGATGAAGAAAAATTAATTAAGGAAAAGTGTCCTGAGGTTTTTTCTTCTCCTGATCGCCTGAATTTAGTTAAAGGCCTAGAGAAGAAATATGATTTATTTATATTGGATGATAGCTTTCAATATAGAAAGCTAAAAAAAGACTTGGAAGTTGTTATAATGGGCCAAAGAGAATTTGATAAAAAAATAAATCTTATCCCGGCTTCATTTTTTCGTGAACCTTTTAAAAATATAAAGCGGGCTAATTTTTTAATCATAAACTATAAAAAACAGGCTAATCGGGAAAAAGCAAAAAGAAAAATTGCAGAGGTTGCGCCACAACTAGAGGTTTATTTTTCCGACTATCAGATTATTGGGTTAGAAGGTTTAGATGAAAAGCGATATGAGCTTAGCCATCTAAGGGGTAAAAAAATAGCTGCTTTTGCCGCAATCGGGTATCCACAAGGTTTTTTTGGATTATTGAAGGAAAACGGATTTAAATTAGAAAAAGAAATTAGGTACCCTGACCATCATAACCTTTCTAATTATGAGTATAGCAAGCTGGAAGAAAGATTGTTAAATTCAGGGATAAACAAGTTGGTTATAACCAGAAAAGATAAGTACCATTTACCCAAAGGGAGAAAAAAAATAGATATTTTTATAGTTGATGTTAAACTAGAAATAGAAAATAAAAAAGAGTTGCTAGAAGCTATAATTCAAAAAATGAATAATAAATTAAATTAATATGTATTTTGTCGCTAAGTTAATCCAAAAAATTTTTTACCGGCTGCCTTTAAGGCTGCTTAAGCTTTTTGCTAAGATTTTAAGCCTGCTTTTTTTTATTAATATCCGTAAAAGAAAAACAGCTTATCGTAATTTAAAAATGGCTTTTCCTGATAAAAATTATTCAGAAATTATCTCTATTTTAAAAGGAAGCTATTATAACTTTTCCTTAAGCCTGGTTGAGACTTTAATCGCCGACCGTATTTATCCTTATACTCGGCTTGCAGGAGAGGATTATTTTGATGGCCCGGGTGTATGCATCGGGATTCACGCCGGCAGTTGGGAGCTGGCTAATTTTGTTTTTGCGCAAAAATATAATTTTGCGGTTTTAGCTAAGCACCAGAAGAATAAAAAATTAGATAAATTTCTAAATCAAATCAGAAAAAAAACCGGTTTGGAAGTCTGTTTTAATATTCGTTCATTGATTAGCTATATTAAAAAAGATTACTACATTGGCCTAGTCGTTGATCATGGAGCAGAGGGGGAATCCGAAACTACTAATTTTTTTGGGCAGTTCATCCCTACTCCAAAAGGAGCGGTGTTTATAGCAAAAAAATTCCAAAAAAATATATACCCTTGCTTTAGCCGCAGGACCGGAGGGTTTTGCCATAAAGTCGAATTTTTAGGGCGAATAGACCCTAATTCCAGGGATGAAAAAGGGCTTCTTGAGCTTTTTAACCAACTCTATCAAAACCAGTTAATAAAATATCCTCGTGAGTATCTTTGGCAGCATAAGCGTTTTAAGTACAAAAAAAACCGTGATGTAACTGTTATCAGCGATGGTAGGTTGGGGCATCTTAAACAATCAAAGGCATTGCTTTCGGCTTTAAAAAAAGAGGGCAATTACCAGATACGCACTAAGGTGGTAGAAATAAAATATAAAAATAATTTAATGCGAATAGTTGCAAATTTTATTGCCAATTTCTGTCCCAGATTTTCTCCCGCACTAATTCGGGTTTTAAGGTTAATTGTAGATAAAGATAGCTATCGCAACCTGGCCGCTACTTTTTCTGATATCGTGATAAGTACCGGTAATTTTTCTGCGCCTGTAGCCAAAATATTTTCGTCGTCTTTAGGGGCAAGAATTGCTGTAGTTCTACGAACCAACCTTTCTCCTTCCCGATTTGACTTAGCGATTGTTCCTGAGCATGACCGTATTTTTTCTGATAATCTGGTAAAAATTAAAGGCGCTCTGACCTATCCCTTGGATGCAAAGGATAAAGCAAATAAGTGTAAGAGTTTTTTTTCTTTGGGGCCTGATAAAAAAATTGCTGTTTTTATCGGTGGTTCGGTTTTCGATAGCCAGGACTTTGCCAGAAATTTGAAATTTTTTATCAAGCAGTTAAAAGCATTTTCAAAAGATAAAGGTTATAAGATCTTAATTAGTACATCCGGACGGACGCCCGGAGAATTAGAGGAATATATAAAAAAAGAATTAACTGATTTTGAAAATACCGAAGCTCTGGTTGTGGCTGGTGAAAACAATTACGATTTTGTTTTTGAAGGGTTCATTCTGCTTTCAGATATTGTTTTTTCTTCCAGTGAAAGCATTTCGATGATTTCTGAAATCGCTTCTTTAGGCAAACCGTGTGTTTGTGTTTTTTTTGAGAGTGAAGATGAAAAGCGGAAAGTATTTTTAAATTCTGTAAAAGATGAAATTAATTTCTTAAGGTATCCTTACAAGATTAAAGATAAAAACTTAAAAACATCTCAAATGTTTTATCGCAATCATAAGATCTTAGAAAAAGCGGTCAAGCGGCTTATCTAAGATATGAAAGTTATCCAAATTTTACCAAAAATGTACCCACTTATTTGCGCAGCAAATCTTGCCCGCAGGGCAGCAGTGGGTCCATTATTGTTTTGAAAGTAAAAATTATTTTGAAAAAGATATAGAAATTAAGATA
>JAIPHA010000009.1:5000-54679 GCA_021735445.1 Candidatus Omnitrophota bacterium | reverse complement strand
TTCCTTTACTCTATAAATATCATAATCCCTGGGTATCTTTCTAATATCCCGGGCTCTTATCCCACCCCTTGCAATCGCCTCAATTGCTAGATCTATCTTCGGCGAAACGCATATTGCCACGTGAGAATACTTACTCCCCGTCCCCCAAGCAATAAGTCGGGAGATAAAATCACGCTCGGCTTTAAATAGTAGGATGTCGCCGGGTTTCATAGTAAAGTCCATAGTCCACAATCCATAGTCCTAAGTCTTTTATTGCATCTGTCCCAAATTAAACTTCCTGTCGGAAAAATCTGGCGGTGTTGGTCGGTCGTAGATGATTTAAAAACAATTAGGTGTGACCCATTTTTATTTTTTATAATTTTCAATATTTTTTTACTCTCTTGGAACTTCGTATGTATAACCAGTATCCTTATGAACATTGAAACTTCTAATAGGTGGTAAAATAATAGGTTCTTGTTTTATATTATAACTAATATTCCAGCAATCTTCGTTTTCGGATATTTCTAAAGGGGTATTGATATCAATAACTTCAATATTATGTTTTTTGATGTAATTTTTAACAAGAATAATGGCCCTTTCTTTTGTGATTATAATATTTACCTTGTATTCATTGCCTCGTTCGTTAATGATTACCAGTTTATTACTCCTGAGTTTTAACTCAGTAATAAATATCCATTGTACGTCGGTTTCTAATTTGGGATCAATTTTTACATGATAAACTTTTTCTTCCCACAATTTTTCACCGGTCTCGACATCGAAAGCCTCAATATATCCCATTTTATTGTGAGAAGCTCTGAATTCTATACTGTTGTAAATTGCAGGAGAAACCTCTTTAGGGGGTAACCTTTTCGCATATAAAGTAGTTACTGAAGAAAAAAAGGCCAAAGCAAGTGTTGCCGCGAATAAGTATTTTATTATTCTCATAATTTTATTTTTTGCATCTAACATAAAGATCAGCGGCTGGACTCGCGGTGAGCCGCGAGAACAGTCCACTGAAAATTCGGGGGATACAATACTTAATTTTTAGCAAAAAGGTCACTATCCCCTTTTTCTTCATTATCGGTTATTAAGTGTTTCTACCTAATATCTTCTAAACTCTTTCCGGAGCAAGAAGAATTGGGTTTTAGCTTTGTTATCTCTTCTCCTTTATTCCCAAATTCATCTTTCATTTTAATCAAAAGCCATTGTTTTTTCGATTTTGTCTTTATCAAAGCAAATTTCCCTTCTAGCTTTTTTCCGTGTAGTTGAACTTCTATCTGTCCTTTTTTGTAAGCATCAGAAATTTTAATCTCTTTGCCATCTTTATCTTTTTTTATATTTTTATAAGTGCCTTTATCCCAAACCATCACCACCCCGCCGCCATACTGATTCTTTGGGATTATCCCTTCAAAATTAGCATAATCAAGGGGGTGATCTTCAGTCTCGATTGCTAGGCGCCGATTAGCTGGATTGAGGGAAGGGCCTTTAGGTACTGCCCAAGATTTAAGCACGCCATCAATCTCTAACCTAAAATCATAATGAAGGCGGCTGGCATCATGTTTTTGAACTACAAATATAGGTTCTTTGTTTTTCTTCTCTGGTATAAATGCTTTCGGCTCAGAAGTTTTCTGAAAATCTCTTTTTCCCTTGTATTTATCTAAAGGAGACTGGTTAGGCATGTTTCTATTATAAAAGGAAAACCATATTAATACAATTTCTCTTTCCTCTAACTTCTAATCTTTACCCTCTATCTTCTTACATAACCATGAGCCATGAGCTACGTTGCTTAATTCTCAGCTATCGGTACCATCTTATAAGCATTCGTCTTTCTGTCTGAAAAATCTGGTGATGTTGGGCGGTCGCAGATGATTTAAAAATAATTAGGTGTGACCCCTTTTTATTGCTATCTTTATCAGTTCTAAATTGTAGCTATTTTTTTATTTCATCCCTTGAATATTTTTTAAAGAATCCCAATAAGGACTCTCTGCCAACACTTCCTTGAACTCAGCCAGAAATTCTTCTTTGCCTGGTTTATCTTCAAGCCATATCTTATCATAAAAGTTCCACGCTTCCTCTGGATGGCCAGTATAAATAAGTTCTAGCATATATCCCCAAGTATCAGATGGCGGACAAGTTTCAAGTTCTTTACACCAAAAATCCCCCTTACTTAACCATCTATCTGAAGTCTGGATTGCTTCTATAATTGCTTTTTCTTTTTTTGGAGACGGTAACGGTTTCTTCATTAAATCCATAGCAAGTTTGTATTTACCGTCTATATAACTCAATATAACTCTAGGAGCCGGTGAGCCAGCAAAGCATTCATGCCAATAAGCAAAATTCCAGTCAGCAGCAGCAAATTCAAAAATACCATCATTGTTAATATCTTTAAACTTTGCCAAATCACTATCTTTTGCCTCTATCTTATCTATAAACCTAAATTTTTCTCCCAATGAGAATACATAGAAACTATAACAACAATGGGCTCCGCCTGACCAATGCGAAACGATTAAATCCGATTCACCATCACCAGTAATATCTTGCCCGATTTCAATTGAAGAAATTTCATCTAATTGCTTGTAAACATGGCCTATCCTAAATTTCCAGTTTTTTTCAGAATATACTAATTCATCATCTTTAAAAATATGTAATAGACCTTCACCAGTAGGATAGTCTCTATAAATCTTTACAGTATAATCACCAATAATATATTCTTCTCTCAAATTTTCTTCAGATACTAAGGATAATTTATCTTCTGCAATGAGTGGATTGATTAATAAGAAAAGTGTTAACAATGATAGGAATAAGTGTTTCATTTTACTTCGGAACGTTTTTAATCCTATTAATTAAATATTTAAAATTAATTCTTCCTATAGAAAGAATTAATCCAACAAATAAAATAAAAGATATTATATACCCTATCCAGGTAGCTATTTTTAATAAATGCCTAAATCTATAAGCTATGGGAAATCTTTTCTGGAACAAACAATGAAAATTTATTCCAGATTCCCTTTTTTTTATAATACTACAGATTTCACTAGGAGTGTAATTATTAGCAACAGCTTTATCGATATCTTTTTTAAAAGAGGGGTATTCCTTGTATAGTCTTTCAATAGTTACAATAGTATCAGCATAAGGCATGTGATATCCAATAATATAACTTCCAACAGAAGTTCCCAGTGGAATTGCGAAACTTAATGTTAAACCAATAATAAAAATAAATATTGCCCAACCAACTTTTATTCCATATTTAAACCAGTTCAGAAAGTCTTTAATGTATTTTCCCATAATTCCTCCTATATTTATCCCAAACCAAATGAGGCTTAACTCTATTTTTATTTATCCAGTCTTCTATTTCTTTTATATCAAACCTTAAAGTATTTCCCATTTTGACATAGGGAATTCTTTTTTCACTTACCCAATTATATAGAGTCTTTTTATTCATTCCAGTATATTCAGATAGCTCGGAAATATTTAAGAAGCGTTTATTCATTATTTTTATTTATTTCTTAATAAAATTTAGTATTTGATTTTCTAATTCACCAGTAGATTGACAAGTAACATATACGTGGTTTCCAACTTCTCCCCAATCCTTACTATTTTTTTGATTGGTCGTAAATGACAGAGAGTTGCTTAGTGGTGGAATAGGTTGTCGGCTTGTTGTTTGTTTGCTTATTGGACTGATAAATAGAGTTTGTCCTCTTGCGTCAACATTAAATATATATCTAGTATTTACTAGCACCTTGGTGGAATTTTTATCTTGAGGTGCTACATAAATATTAACTCTTCCTTCAAGAGAAGGTTTTCTGTTTATAACATGGGTAATTTCAAATGCTGTATTATTTGGTGTTCCACCAGTCATTTTAAAAGAAGATGGCTCAGCTACGTTGTAGTTATAACTATGAAATTGTTTTCCTCTCTCAAAGGTTCTAGAGGTATTACCGCAATCAATATACTCTTCTGGTTGTGATGTCGAAAATGATACATTTATTATTCTAGAATCTTTATCAATGTTATTAATTACAAAAAAACTTTCTGATAGTTTTTCTACTAATTTATCCCATACCTTAGAGAAAGGTTTATCTATAATAGTTGAATTAGTTACTCTTTTAAAATCGGGTTTAGTATATTTGAAAGTAGAAGTTCCTACTTTAGCACAACCACTAAAAACCAAAACTAAAGCTAATAAATAAATTACTTTCTTCATTTCGCCCTCCTATCTATCTCTATCAAAGCCTCAAACTTCTCAGGATAAGTTCTTTTATACCATTCAAACTCTTCTTCTCCCCAATAATCTCTCATTATCTCCATAGCGTTTCTGCCGTCATTGGTATCATAATCGCCTTCTTGTATTGCTATTGTTTTAAAAACTGTTCCTACTCTTTTCTTATTATAACCTTCTATATCACCATTTTTTAAAGCATTATAAATAACTCCATTTATCTGGTCAACGTAATAGGCAGAAGGATTACTTATAGGAAGAGAAAAAGGGGTCGGACCCCTTTTTCTTTTTCAAAATATTTCTCCATTTTTTTATTTTAACAATATCTCTTCGGGTAAACACAGGATAATCGCGATAATCTCGCTTGGGCGCAACCCATCCCTTCTTTGTCTAAAAGAAAAAGGGTCAGACCCTTTTTCTTCCTTAGATGCTATTAATTCCATTCCCATATCTGAAAATAAATACCAAACTTCTTTAATACCGGGTTCATCTAGAGAATCAATTTTAGCTTTTGCGATTTATAAATTCATTAAAATTACCCACACTTCTCAAACACAAACAAATGTTCGTGCATTATCATAAGAAAATTATATCTTTTTGACATATTAGCCCAGTAAGGGGTGGTTTTACAATTCCATTGATGTTTTATGATATCTTCTTTGAGCTTAAAGCCTATATCAATGAAGTTTTGCATAACTTTATGAGCCATGGGGATAAAATATTTTTTTCTTCTTGTATTACCCATCAAAATAGCACAATATTTTGATGGTTTTAAAACCCGATAGCACTCAGAAGCAACTTGTTTCATCTGATCGCAAAATTTGTCGATATTTGAAATATTTGATAAATCATCTTCTATTTCTCCTTCACTATATTTAATAATATTTGCATATGGTGGATGAGTAGCGATTAAATCAACTGAGTTGTCTTGTACTTCACTCAAGCAGCATGCATTTCCCTTGTTAATTTTTATTTTAGTTTTTGGTATTGTTTCATCGGTATCAAAATTTAAGCTATTTTTAGATAACTCTACCATTTTTGGATTTACATCAAAACCTAAAGCATTCCTTCCTGTTAATTTACACTCAATCAATGTTGTCCCGCTTCCACACATAGAATCTAAAACTAAATCTCCGGGTTTTGAATAACGAAGAATTAAATTGCGGGGAATTTGAGGAGCCCAATTACCTCGGAATTTAGGATGATGTGTTGCCCAAGCGCCTCTTTTAGGAAAAGACCAGACAGTTGTAGCTTCGATTTCAAAATTTTCTGGTTGGTTTTTGTTGCTACCCTTTTTTATATTAACTTTGTATACCACCGCCACCACCTTCGTCTGTAATCCCACTTTTCCAACCAGTTCGTCCATATATAGAAATTGACATCGGGTGTTTAAGAATTTTATTTTTATCTTTACATACTCTCTCAAAAACACAAAAATTGCGTTCATTGAAAATTAATTTATCTTGAATTACTAATGCTTCTAACCTTCTATTTGAAATAGGATTACCCGGGGGACATTTCCTTCGTGTTTCAGACTTCCAACAAGCTAACTTCCCCATCCTATAAATAAAATAATCTATTGATGCTGGCGTAGCTGGACGATGATTATTTTTTATAGAATCCCATTGAACCCATACTTCTCTCCAAGCTTTTGCACTCCATCGATCTACAAGTCCGTATTGATAACAATAAACATCCATATAACTGGCTAATAAGGGAATGCGGAATTGTAATATACCTGTCCTTAGTGCTATTCTCATTGTGTTTTTGTCACTCATAACGTTTATTTTATCGATATTTTTTCTATATTCCCAAACACCCAAATCAACCATATCACGCAAAAACATATCAGCTTTTTTTTGGGAAAAACCATACTTCCCAGGATCGACTAATGATTTTTTTATTTCCAAAACGTCGCCATTATGAGCTTTATTTATGTTAAAAGCACAACCATCATATTTTTCAATCAACAACTCTGCTGCTTTTCGCATCCATGGTTTTCTTTTATCTATTTGAGAATCTGCACCAATTCGATTTAAAAGCTCATCTATAAGTAATTCATTTTTTAGGATTTTTTTTGGTTTAAAAAAATCTGGTTGAATCTTATATAGCTCAAAAGGATTTACTTTTGCATTTATGTCTGTTTTAAAATCCTGAATAGCGGTAAAAAACCGTACATTTGCAATTCTTTTTTTACTTAGCCCTAAAGTATTCAGTTGAGTTTTAATTTTATTGTGAGCATAAATGTCTTCTAATATTTTAGCAACTTCAAATGCTTCAGTTTTTTCTATAATGGGTTGTAATACTTTCTCATGGTTTTTTTTCCAATATTTATGAAACTCTGATATGTAATTATTTTCTAGTTTGGTATTCTTTTGATAAAGAAATTTATTAATTTCATACAACATAAATGCTGCTAATTCATACTCATCTTTAGTGTTTTTTAAAATAGTATCGAAAGATATGCTTAAATTTAAATGGTTAGTTAATCTTTTGAGGAAAAATAAAAAATCAGACATAATATATCAATAATTTGCTATCAGCAATTCCTTGATTCGACCCCTTTTATCTCCATTACAATTAACCATTCGGTTAGCAAATACACGTTTTATTTGGAAATTATTATAAATTTTATGAAAAAAATTATCCTGATTGCTCCCATTAGTGGGATCTGAATTGCTTAATAAAACATAAACTTCTTTTTCAGAAAGTTCTTTGGATAATTTTGCTAAGCGTATTTGTTCTTTATCACAAAATCCATTTCTAGTATACGATGTAAAATTAGAAGTAATATTGATAGGGCGGTATGGCGGGTCAAAATAAATAAGTGTTTTGGGTTTAGCATATTTTCTACATTTTGAAAAATCTCCATAAATAACTTGTGTGTCTTTTAATGCAATATTTACTTTTATTAAATTATCTTCGTTGCATATCTTAGGATTTTTATATCGGCCATGAGGCACGTTGAATTTACCCTGCCTATTTTGTCTAAACAAGCCATTAAAACATGTCTTATTTAAGAATAAAAGGTAAGCTGCTTGCTTCATCCATAGCTTATCTAACTTACGATAATTAATTTTATCTTTTTGTCTATTGTATCTGTCTCGAATACGATAATAATATTTGGCTCGTTCGCTCTCATTTTTCTTTAAATAACGAGTTTCTATGCCCT
Source organism: Candidatus Omnitrophota bacterium (assembly GCA_021735445.1). Lineage (GTDB taxonomy): Bacteria > Omnitrophota > Gorgyraeia > Duberdicusellales > 4484-171 > PXAH01. Next base: position 47,309 of record JAIPHA010000009.1, on the reverse strand, counting down.
TCAATACTTTTATAAGGCTTTTGGGTTCTTTTTTAATAACTTTATAGGTTAAAATTAAATCTTCATTGGTATCAATTAAGTATGCTTTTTTTATTTTATATTTACTCTTTAAATAAAAAAATAATGCTCCACCCCCAACAAATGGCTCAATGTATCTTTCAATAACACCAGTCTTTCGAACCTTTTGAGGTAGCCTTGATTCCAACTGATCAAGAAGCTGAGTTTTGCCTCCTACCCACTTTAAAAATGGCTTAGCTTTATTTTTTGTACTTTTCATATCGTTTCAATTATACCAGATTCCCCTTATTTGCAAAGTATGAGGTAATAGCTTAACCGTGCTTCGCCACCTCCGAGGAGGCCGGCGATGTAGTAGCCAGCGGCCACCTCGGAGGTGGCTTTTTTCGCAAATGAGGAGCAAAACAATTTTTGCGGAGGTTCTGAGGCCAAAAAGCATGGTTCCGGCGCGAAGCGACGGATTTTCGGCCGAAGCTACCAGGCAAAAACTACGCCGGAGTTTTTGACGGTCCGGCAAAAAATTCGTTTTGCGAATCAGTCGAGCTTTACCTCTTTTCCGCAATGCGGGCATTTGGCAATGTTTTTTGCTTGATCAATCCACTCTATTTTCTGATCAAGATAGATTACCCCACCACAATGCGGGCATTGTTCGGTATTCATCAGCTCATCGCCACCTTCTAAAAAGAAACCAGCTTTGCTGGTGCTGAGCGAAGTCGAAGCATCCCAAAAATCTGGATTTGGCATAGCTAATTTTTTTTATCTTTCAAGGCTTCTTCTATCATCTTCAAGTCTTGTTGTATCTCTGGATAATCAGGTTCTAAAGCAATCCCTCGCTTGATATATTCATAAGCCTCCTGGTATCTACCCATCTTATAAAGAAGCTCTGCCTTGGTTGATAGAAAAATTCCGTTTTCAGGTTGATATGAAAGTGCCTTATCAATAATATCTATGCCTTCTTCAAGGTTCTTACCTTCTTTATAAGCTTGATATGCTTTTCCATTATAAGCATTGAGTAGAATTTCTAGGGGCTCTTCTTCTTTTGGATTATTTCTTACTGCCTTCTCTAAATTTATTATTGCTTTATCATATTCTCCCATATAAAGATAACAATACCCAAAAACAAAAGGTAATTTCTTATGATCTGGATCAATATTTTTTGCCTTTTTCAGCCAATCTAAAGCATTCTGAAAGTATTTATCATCTTTATTCATCCTGGCTTTTACTGTGTAGGTATTAGCAATAGTTATATAATTAAAAATATTTCTCGGGTCTAACTTGATAGCTTTTTTATATTCCTTCATAATTGTAGGAAAATTTTTATTGATATTACTAAAATCATTACGTAAAGCAGTAGCATACATCTTATGCGCTTCACTATTTTGAGGATCAATTTTTGCAAGTTCTCTAAATATAGCTATTAATTCTTCATTATTCATTTTTTCTTCTAAAAATGCATGATTGTAAGCTTTATAATATTGCTCAGCATCTGACACTAAATCATTTAATCTTTTTAGTGCTGATGCAGATTTTTTTAATTCTCTCTTTTTCATATAATATTGAACTAAATGCATTTGATTTATAGGATTTTTAGGATTTATTTTTGTTGCTTTATCCAGAGCTTGCTTTGCTTCGTCTGGCCGATTAAGAATAAGATAAGTACGGGCAAGATTACCGTATAATATATCTTTATCCTTCCCGTCCTTTGGATAATACTTTATTGCTTTTTTAAGAACCTCTAACTCTTTTTCATATTGGCCGATATAATTATAAAGTACAGAAAGTTTTTCATAGTGTTGATAACTTTTTGGGTCTTCTTCACTTAATTCTTCTATACGTTTTATAGCATTTATTGTTTTTTCTTCTTCTGTGGAAGGCTTGAAAAGCCTTTCTGGACTTGAATAGTCTGAGGCTACTTTTGCAAAGACTAAATTATTAATAAAAAATAAAGACAAAAAGATTATAAGCATTTTTTTCATATAAAAACCTCCTGTATTTAACTATTCGGAAACCAAATCTGGCCTTCATCCGGACCACCAAATGCTATAGCATTTCCGTTTGCAGCTTGTTCTGCTGTATAGGCAGCAACCAAAGCATCGAGAATATCATCTTTAGCAACTTCTTTTCGTTTGAAATTATTTAAAGCATAATTGGGAAGTTTATCTGTAAAATGATATTTACATTTCAATAACTTCAATCTTTCTTCATAACCTTCCTTCTTTTTTTTGTTATGCTTCATCGCATTTTTATTATTTAAACTCCAAAAACATACCTCTGGATGTATCTCTATGATGTTTCTTCCAGTCTTTTTATCTTTTGAAAGTAAACTATCTACTTCTTTGATCTTTGGTAGAATGCTCCATGTTTGCTTTGATATTTTTTTACCAAGTTCTCTCTTATTTATAACGCATGCTTCTTCGTAAGTCTCTGCATTTAAAACTTTTTCACTTGGGGGAGGGAAAACCCCAGCGCCTCTTGGTTTACCCAGTTCTTTTCTAGCCTTAATATCACATTGGCGCACTTTATTTTTCTTATCTGGCAAGCCAATTGGAATATCAATTGCAATTTTTAAAGAATCATTTTTATAATGCTCCCAAAGTTTTTTAATATTTTCAAAAACTTTTACTTCATAGGATTGATCACTGCCCTCTACTGTTACAGCAAACCATCCTTTCTTGCATCCATCAATACCAACATATTTCATAATTACCTCTTCACATCAGAGTTAAGTTATTCCACTATATTTACTTTTTGTCTGGAAACCAGAGATAAAACTATCTACTATTGAAAAACTCTTAATCGACATATCATAAACTTGATAAAAACTTTGCTCCAGCCCCCATAATAAGTCTTCCCTTATCGCCTCATGATATGATCTCATCGGGCTACCTAAATCATTACTCCTACTATTATCAATACGGAAACAACTTTCTAGAGCAATCCGGAAATATCTTTTTGGGATCGCTTCTTTTGCTGAATCTGTATTTAGCCAATCAAGTGTAGTGCGAAAAGTTATTTTCTTAATTTGGTACCTAATGGGGTCTCTCCAGGAACTAAATACCTCCTGATAAGAAAAACCCCGCATTTCAAGGCAGTTCTTTATATATTCTATAGTATCTTTAATGTCTAAAGGAATTCGAGTAGTAATTTTAAAGCTTATTTTGAACAATAACTTCGTAATTGGTTTCTCTTCAAGGTAAACTAAATTTTCATCTTCGCTATAAACACTATCCAATAATAAACTATTGTTCTTCCTCTTAAGCGAAAGCTTAGAGCCACCACAACAAGGAAAATGTATGGTTTTACCTTCTTTCATATTTCTTAAGCCCCTTAGGCTATCTTGCCAAGGAGCATCATCCCCCCAATATATAGTATCACCACATATATCACACGTTATAGCATCATCGGGCATCAGATCTACTAAAAACCATCGCTTATCTATAGCTTTAATATTTTTTTTAATGCCCAAACTTTTATTACAAGCCGGGCATTTAAATATTCTTAGTTTCTTATTAATCCACTTAACTTTATCACTTCCTTCTATTATAGTTTTGCAATTTAGGCATCTAATTGATTTCCCTTCATCTCCTAGAAACAAAACACTTGTCTTTTCTCTTTTGTCTATTTTTGTATGATCTGATTGGTATATTGGAGTTGACATTTTTTGCTCCCTAAAATTAAAAATCCCTCGCCGTTGCCAGCGAAGGTTTTGCTTGATTATAGTCCAGGATTTAATCCTTCTAACACGGGACTGTTACTGATTATGTTCTACTTTTTTAAATGATAATAAGTAAAATAATTTTGAAAATATTAATATTCTAAAAGCTCTCTTTTAATGTAATTAATAGGAACTGCAAAATTAATATTACCTTTCTTGTCCAATCCAGCTGCTACGATACCAATCACTTCTCCTCTTTTATTTAATAAAGGGCCTCCACTACTTCCATGACTAACAGGAACACTGGTTTGTATTAACTTTACCCCATTATGCTTCCTCAACCCGCTAACTAACCCATCAGCTATTGTATTTTCAAATCCTTCTGGGTTCCCTATAGCAACTACTTCTTCACCAATCTTGATGGAATCAGAATCGCCCAATCTGACAGCAGGAAAAGTTTCTGAACTATTTATTTTTAGTAATGCAATATCCCGCACTGGATCAGTTTTTATAACTTTAATACTGTTAAAGTATTGTTTTTTTTCAATCATTTTTATATTTATCGTTTTTGCATTATCAATAACATGAAAATTAGTAACAACATAACCCTCTGGATTTACTATAAAACCACTACCTAACGAAAATCCAGTTTGAATCTTTACCACAGATTGCCCATATGTTCCCATTATAAATTCAGGAGACAACTGCTTGGTAGACAATGAATATTTTTCAAAGCCTTTTTCTTCTATTGATTGAGATCCATCATATATATTGCTCCATAATTCAAACTCAGAAGATGCTTCATCTTTGATCCTTTCGGCCGATACAATATCGCCTATTGATATATCTTTATTGTTTTCCTGAAGTTGTGCAATAGACAAGTTTTTACCCAAGACTTCTTCTACTTCTAAATACCCTATATTATCTCTTTTTACACCTAACACTTTTTTGGTTTCAGGGTCAATTACTTTTCCTTTTATCCGATACACCAAAAAAACATCACCCTTCTCAATTTCATCTCCAAAACCAGCATTAATATATATACCTTCTTTGTTTACGCCTACCACCCTGCAAGCCCAAGCCTTTGTTTGAATTTTATTTGCTAATTTTTGTACAGCTGACTCTACAGCATTTTTTAGGTAAGATGTATTTGTAGTTGAAGTTGATATAATTTCACCAGTATTAATATCATACATCCTTGCTGCTAAAGTATACTTTTTGGGGCCGAATCTCTCATCTTCTTTATTCGTTAATAAATCACCAGTAATAATATATTGGATACCATATATATTTCCAAGACTATTAGCAGCTTCATTAGCTGTCCATTTAGAATTCTGAAAATTTATTTCTCTGATTAATTCATTAATATTTTTTCTTTCAACTGCAATAAATCGATCTGTTTGGTTTAACGCGCTAATAAAAAGACCTGTAAGCATTTGACTTTTAGTAATTTCCTTTGCTTGATCTTCATCTATTTTGATTTTTACTTTAGAATCCTTAATCTCGATAGTTTCATCTACATCTTCTGTTTCTTCTTGTGGGTTAAACATACTCCCTTCAATTTTTAAATCTTCTTCAAACCGAGAAACAGCTACTTTAATTTTTAAATTCTTCTTTTTTACATTCTGAATGCTTTTTTGTTCATAAACAAACGTTTTTTGCATCTGCTGTTTAGATTCATTTTTTGAGTGAGACGGAATAGTTGGACTTGAAACATCTTTATGCCTATCATCGGAAGCATATATATTAATTTTTACAGAAAAACAAAAAATTAATAAAATTATAAAAATAAGATATTTTTTTTTCATCATAAAACCTACCTTTATTGTGCTAGCTTACATCTTATAGTGTATTTGCTAGCTTTATCATTTAAAGATTTTGCTTCATAATAATGATAAGAATTTTTGGGAATTAAGATTAACTCCCAATTAGTTTCATCAACTTTATAGCCTTCTTCATCTTTAAAAATTGTCTGGATTTGTACCCTAAGAGTTTCATCCTTTTTATTTAAGAATCTTGCTTTTGCTGTCAAACGCCCATCATCGGTCCATGAAGCAGATTGATCAACAACGTATAGTCGTCTGCGAACCGTATCATCTAACATAACTAAAGTTTCTTTATCTTCATATAATTCATATTTCCTAACCACTCCTATCCCTTTACGTGGTCCTGAAGCACAACCAACAATCAACAATACACTTAAAAAGCAAATTAAATATTTAGCAAAAGACATCTTTCCTCCTTAACATTTATTGGTATACAGTTCCGGTAATACCAACTCTTTTTATTTCATAAGCATCTTCCCAAATTATATCACTTGTTTCTGCATCTATGAGCTGAAAAGACATTATAATATAATCCGATCTGTGCCCACTACTTGCTTTACTTAAACCGGCGAGTTCTCCGGTTAAAAAGAAATCTACCCCTAAAAGCTGAGCTTCTTTGCTGCTTGTAAATAGCCCTTCTCTTTTACTCTCCCGTTCTTTTAAAATATCTTTGATACGTTTTCTAGCAAGAAATCTCATTTTTCCTGTCGCATTTTTATTGAGCTCTATTCTAATTTTCTTTGTAAAAATATCTTTATTTATCACAAACCTAGTAGAATTTTTAACCGGCAATAATGCTATTCTTGGAATTCCCTGTGCATTAGATATTTCTGGAACCTCCAGAATAGACACAGCCATTTTTCTAGCAACAGTTCTTATGTCTGTTGATTCAATACCAGTTCCTCCTAGCCGGTCATCTTCATCGGGCAATATTGTATTTTGATAAGAAGATGTTCCTACGCTTGCGCACGCACAAAGAAATAACAATAAAATTCCTAAAAACACATTTTTTTTCATATAAAACCTTCCTTTTTTAATAGATTAAATCTTTTTTTATGTCTATTTGATTAAGTATTGGATAATATTGTCTAAATTTTTCTAAATCGCTTTTATAATAATCTTCAATTTTAATATCATAATTTATTTTTCTATTATTTACATATAATCGTTCATTAACTCTTCCGATATAAGCAATTTCTTGAGGATAAATATCAAATACTTTATTACAGGGTAATATACTTTTTTGGCCAAAAACACCTCCTAACATTCCTGTAAAATGAGAAAGTTGATATGTGCCGCGTGGTAAGCGCATATTAAATAAATACATTCCTCTATAAAGCTTACCACCATATCCAGATAATGGAATTATATCAACCTTATTTTGTTGATAGGTTTCATATTGATTTATTTCCCTTACAACAACACCTTGAGGCCAAAAGCTTCTATGCCCATGTATGTGCAAAGAAAATAATACTCCGCCTTGATTTGGCTTTAACTCTAATTCTTCTTGATTCTTTCGCAAAAGTAAGCGTGGATTTGCACAACCTGATAAAATTATACATGTAAAAATAAAAACAAGTATGTTATTAAAAAATATTTTCATTTCTTTCTTACTCTCTAGTTAATAAATATTCGATGAAATATTATGTTATCCTTATTTTCTTTTATTTCAAGTTTAACATCTTCATCCTTCAATATGTCTCCAGTTCTAGATTCTATTTTAACATTAAGAGAATGATTTCCTGGATTTAACGTAATGGGCAAAATTGCAAGATTACCTGGCAAAAAGCTCCAATGCCTGACATCAGCTGCAGGATTAGAAGCTGCACTTGCTAAAGCAGAGCAGAGCCCTATTAAGGCAATCACACCTGCAGCAGCATAAGCACCGGAAGGATTATAGTACGGATTTTGCATAGCCATTTGATTAGCTTGATTGAGCACATTTTGAGAAACCCTGCTCATAGCCATAGACATCTCTGCGGTAGTTTGCTTAAATTGAGCTTGATCTTTTAGGATATAATCCATTTCTCTACCGCCCCTGGTAATTGCCTGAAAGTATACGTCACTGCTTAAAGGGCTTACACTTTGAAAAATTTTTCGATTATTTACGGTTATCTCAATATTTCTGATTCCTGAAGGCTTAATAGTAAAAACTGCCAACTCACCATATTTTCCAACAGCATATTTTAAAGGAGAATTTCCAAATTCAATACATAGTAAAACATTATTTTTTAAATCAATGAATTTTTTCAGGAAATTTATATCTATATCTTTTTTATTCTTATTAAGCTTAGATTCCAATTTGTCTATATTCTTATCAACTTTTTTTATTTCATTTTTTATATTTTCAATTTTGTCTAAGGTCCTCTGGCTTAACGGAGCTTCTTGATAAGTTTTTTCTTTGGAATCCTCCATTTCCTTCCCTTGGATGATAAAGCCTTCCTTTTTTTTCTTCTTTTTCTTGGAATACTTTTCTGGATTCTTTAGCTTGTCAATTTCTTTCTTTTTATCTTTCAACAAAAACAATTGTGCTTGCTTTTTCATCGCTAATCTTTGATTAATTGGCCTAGTTAAATAAAATGCATTACTTGCTTTTTTAAAATATTTTTTACTCAAATCTTTTTTGCCCATCTTTAAAGCTAGTCTTGAAGCCATTAGATATAAAATATAAGCATCGCTTTGATATAGATCAGCTTTTACATCTGAATCACATAATATTCCATTTTTAAATGCTGCTAATGCATTATCATTTTCACCTTCTTTATAAAGCAACAACCCAGTATAAAGAGAATTATATAACTTTTCATAGGGATCCCCTTTATAGGCTTTTTCTGCTTCCGCTCCAATTAAAGAAATAGCTTTAGACTCTAAGTTTTTAAATGCATCCACATCATTCATTAAATAATACGCTTCTAAAAAAGAATCTAAGGCTTTTTTATAATTTTTTGTTGTTAAATATATTGAACCTAATTGATTGTTAACCAAAGCATAATTCTTATCTCCCTTCTGCTTTATTGTTTCAAAGAAATTAATTGCTTCAGTATAGTTTTGAGCATAAAAATTCCATTCCGCCTTTATGCCGCCCCGAAACCTAACTTGTTTTTTTCTTGTTTTAGCAAATGATATTAAAGGAAAGTTGAAAATAAGCAATGAAAAGGAAAGAAGACTAACAATATAACGATTAATTAATAATTTCATAACAAATAACGGTGAGTAAATTAATTATATCTCCCTAAATAATTGTGTCAACATAAACCTAATTTTTCTTATCTTTTTATTATTGAGTAAAAAATAAAAAATCCCTCGCCGTTGCCAGCGAAGGTTTTGCTTTTTTAATGTCCGGGATTTACCCCTTCTAACTCGGGACAATAACTAATTGTAGGTTTAATATAACTCTATAATTAGGATTGGTCAAGGGGGAAATTAACCTTGCTTCGCCACCTCCGAGGAGTCCGTTAATGTAGCTGCCAGCGGCCACCTCGGAGGTGTCTGGCAAAAATTTGTTTTGCGGATCTGGTATCATTATTTTACAAAATACTCGATCTCAACTACACTTTTGATTTCTTTATCAATGCTTGAGGTATCATTTATCCCATAACCAGATACTCTGGTAGAATGAGCTGGAGTTATTTGAAACACTCCTACTCTTACCGATGCAATCGGGCCTAAGCGAAAACTGCCTTGTTTAGCTATTATTTTGGCTCTTTCTTTGGCATTGGCGGTAGCTTTGCCAATCATCTCTACTTTTAGGTCATCAAGATTAGTATAAACATATTTAGGCTCATAGGCAGAAATTTTTACCCCTTTATCTAGTAATTCGGAGATCTTTTCTGAGAGAGCAGCAATTTTTTTAACATCAGATAATTCAATTTTAAACTTCTGCTTTAGGATATACTTAACAAATTCATCTGTCTCGTGGCCTCTTTCGTTTATCTTGTATTCTTCAACTACTTGAACCGGAAACATTTCGATTTCGGCTTCTTTAACTCCAAAGTTTTTTAAGAAATCATTAGTTTTATCTTTATCTTCTTTAAGGTTTTTATAACAGAGTTTTAAGTCCGCGCCTTCAGTTGCAAGCTTGGCCTTAAATATGCCTAGATCTGATTTAATTTCTTGCTTGGCAAACCCTTTAACTTTCACATACCCCTTGTTTTTGATGCTTATTGCAGTATCAGAAAAAATCTTTGCCGCAGCCAGAAAAGATACTGCCAAGATTACCGTAATTAAAATTGCAACTAACGTCTTGGACATGAAACTACCTCCTGTTTAATTTGTTTATAATATTTTAAGTTACCCTAAGGCTAATTAGCTGTTTCTCCACCTCCGAGGTGATTAGAGTAATTCTTTTATCTGCACCTCGGAGGTGTCTTCATTTATTATGCAATAGGTTTAGGGTAACTCTAATCATTTTGTCCTTTTCCTTAGGATTGCTGGACGCGATCATCAGGGTTAAGCCTACTAAAGCATTTTCATCGATAGTTCTGGTTCCATCTTTCTTATATAAAAAGCCATTCTCATCTAAAAAGCAGATAAACAAAGCTGCGGCTATCCGTTTATTTCCGTCAACAAAGCTATGATTTTTGACTACAAAATACAAAAGATAAGCGGCTTTTTCTTCAAGAGTAGGATATAGCTCTTTTTTGCCGAAGGTTTGATATATTGCTCCGATTGAACTCTTAAAACTTTGATCTTTTTCTTGGCCAACTAAATCCGAATCTTTAAATTTTTTCCTTAGAGTATCAATTATTTTTCGTGCTTTTTTATAGGTAAGTTTATATTTAGTTTTTTTAGTCCCTTTAGGAGTTGAAAGATTTTGATGATCAAAATCATCTAAAATATCTAAAGCTCGCCGATAATCAGAGATAACCCGGATAATACCTTTAGCATCTGGAGATAAATCTGAAAGAGATTCAACATTGCTTATCAGTTCTATAGCTTTTTGCAATTCTTTGTATTTGGTCGCATCTTTGACAAGACATTGTTGGTTTAAGGTGTAGCCGTTAACTAAATGCTTACGCAAAACATTAGTAGCCCAGATCCGGAATTGAGTGCCGCGTTTAGAATTAACTCTGTAGCCTACAGAAATAATCATGTCTAAATTGTAGTGCTCAATATCACGAACTATTTGACGCTCCCCTTCTTTTTGAACTGTTGCAAATTTTGCAACAGTTGATTTTTTAGTTAATTCTTTTTCTTTGAAAATATTTCGCAAGTGACGTGATATTACAGATTTGTCTCTTTTAAACAAATATGAAATTTGATTAAGAGTAAGCCATACAGTTTCCTTCTCTAAACGAACTTCTACCTTATTTCTATATACAATTACTTTACCTTTTTTTATTTTTTTATTTTTCATAAAACATGAACCTCCTAAAATTAAAAAATCCCTCGCCGTTGCCAGCGAAGGTTTTACTTGTTTACCAGCCACCACTTTTTTGTTTAGGCTGGTCCCGGCTGTTTGCCGGGATAGTCCGGGATTTAATCCTTCCAACTCGGGACTAATGACTAATTGTAGGTTTAATATAGCTCTAAAATCATAGTTGGTCAAGAGATAATTGAACCGGCCTTGCCACTTTTATTGATTTTATTGGGATTTAGAAGATTTGAAAACTGTATTTTTTTATCTGCGCGCTGCTTCGATAAAAACAGAGCATAGAAAGCGGTAGCCTGCTCCTAAAAATTCATCCTGCTTAAACACCAAAGGAGTTAGCTCATCGTCTGAAACGCTACCGTCGTTATCCTTTGTCTGAGTATAGTAATAAACTATTTTGTATGTTTCTCCCCCGATGGTCAAGGTCTCGCTTTTGTATGGATTGAGAGTTTGAAGCCAAACTGGAAATTTATCCATTTTCGTCCTCATTATAGCCATAGCCTCAGCTTTGCTAATACCAGTCGATAAGTCAGAAAGATTTTTTTTATTCTGCTTCAAAAAGTCCTCACGCATAGCTTGAGCTTTCTTGTCGTGCATCTTTTCTTCGATCTTAGCATCCTCTAATCTTTTAAGGCTTTTACCTTTGGGCAAACAACCTGCAGCCAGGGTTGCAATTATAAAGAAATAGATAAAGTTACGCATGCCAAACCTCCTCTATACTTTCGTATTTATTTATATAAACCTATTATACATTGTATAATCTGACTGATAAACGTCAACTATTCTTTCCCTCTGACCACAATTATTTTTTCCTTTTTTAAATAAATGGGTAAGGCTATAGAAAACTAATCTAAGCTTTCTAAAGTAATGAAAAGTTTTATTTTGTTAGATAAATTGTAGATTTTAGCAGAAAGACAAGCCCCTATTGGCTTGTCTGTTAAAATGTTGGTGGAGGTGGCGGGAATCGAACCCGCGTCCCTAAAATTTCAGCAAAAGGACCCTACATGCTTAGCCTCTTCTTTATCTTTTCCCTGGTAACTCCAAGAGGCAGGATTTACCAGAAAGCAGCCTTTTTATGTTTTAAGAGCAAGCCCAAAAGGCAAAAACTTACTCTATAGCCTCAAACCGAACCCTTATATCCCCTGAGGCAAGGAATATAAGAATCTCCTGTTTAGCTTAACGCGTATTCAGGAGCTGTAGTAAAAGGTTTTGCCTTTATTTTTTTGCAAGCGCCACTAACGCAGGAAGCTTACATCCGCGGCATGCTCCCTTTCACATCACCTTTTAGGTCGAGTCCATTCACCCCCAAATTATCAAACAGCACTCCTTTTATAACATATATAAAGCCTAATTTCAAACATTTTTCAGCGCTTTGTAATGAATAAGATAGAGATTCTTCGGCTTTGCCTCAGAATGGCATAAAGATTGCTTCGCCGCCTCACAATGACAAATATTTTATCTGTGTAATCAGTGTAACAGAAAAAGCTTGAAGATTTTTAAATTCTAGTTAATATATTAACAATATGTTTATTAAGCTAACCAACAAACACAAAAAGCGCATACTCTGGGCCATGTTGATTGTCATTGTCCCAGCCTTCCTTCTCTGGGGCAGTTCTGCAATGCGCGGCAACAATGCCAACGTAATTGGCGAAATTGAGGAAAAACCAATAAAACGAGATGAATTTATTCCTTATCTTGAATCAGCACAGCTCTACTGGTTGATGAACGCAGAAAAAGACCAAGAATTAGAAAAAGAAGATATAACAGCTTTGGCAGGAGATTTTTACCTTTTATCCTACCAAGCCGACAAAGAAAAAATTTCAATTCCCGACCAAGAGGTTGTTGGTTACATCCGAAGCATTCCTTTTTTTGCAAGCGAAGATAAGTTTGACCCAAAAAAGTATCAACAATTTATAAGAGCTATCCAAAGACGGATGGGGCGAAATTTTACAGCCCGAAACTTCGAAGAATATATTCGCAACATCCTTAAAAAAGATAGACTATTGGATAAAAATATTGATGTAGAAGTTACCGAACAAGAAATACGAAAAGCTTACAAAGTCGAAACACAAGAAGCAAAAATTTCTTACCTTCTTATCCCCTATGAATCAGCTGCGATAGATGAAAATATTCCTCTCTCGACACTTGAAGACTTCTACAAAGAAAACAAAAATCTTTTCAGGCGAAAACCAAAAGTTAAAGCACGCTATATCAGCCTGGAGCCAGATACAAAAAAAAGCGAAGATATAATCGCAAAATTAGAAAAAAATGATAGCTTTGAAAAATTAGAAGAAGTTACTATAGAAGAAACTGATTTTTTTGCGAAAAACGAGCCAATTAAAAATCTCGGCTTTATGCCCCAGGTCAACCAGCTTCTCTTTTCGCTGGAAAACAATCAGTTGAGCAATCCTGTTTCAGCGAAAGATAAAATTTTGGTTTTTCAAAAAATAGATGAAAAAGATGAGTTTACCCCGCCTTTTTCTGAGATCCAAGAAGAAGTTAAAGAAGCTTATATAAAGAATCAGGCAGAAAACCAAACAAAAAAACTTGCAGAAAGCATAATAGAAGAAATCAAAGCAACAAATAATAAAGAACTAAAAAAATATTCAGAAGATAAAAACATTCAGTTTAAACAAACTGATTTTTTTAAATATTCTGGCTATATTGAAGGGGTTGGCTTAAGCCGCAATCTGAGCCAATTAGTCTTTTTTGAACTAAAAGAAGGCCAGGTTTACCCCAACCCTCTAGTTAGAAAAAATGGCGTTTATATTGTAAAACTGGATAAAAAAACTGATCTCGATCAAGAAAATTTTGAAAAAAAGAAAGAAGAATACCGCCAGTCAATAAGAGAGAGAAAAGAACTGCGTGAGAAAATAATCTACCTAAGCAAACTCCGCCAAGAATTATCTTTTAATTTAAATTTACCCCGTTAAAACTAATCGTTAACTAAAATAGCATTAACCGGACACTGTGAAGCAATTTTGTGAAGATTTTTATCGCAGGAATTTTCAGGTTTTACTTGAGCTATGTTATTATCTTTAAGCGCAAATATTTCCGGGCAAAGGTTTACACATAAACCACAGCCAACGCAAGCATTTTCGTCAATTGTTATTTTCATGAGTTTAATTTATTTAAGACCGTAATATTCGATATTCTTATCGGCAACTTGTTGCACCTCGGCTAAGGCTTTAGCGTCTTTTAAAAGGTGCCTAAAGCGGCCTTGCAATTTTAAATACTCAGATACCGGTTTAGGTGAGCTTATTTTGCGAGATTTGGTTAATTTACCGTATTCATACTCAACTATCGGATAAAGGCCAGTTTCCACTGCTTTTTTGGCGACATCAATTGATTGTGAAGGGTCTGATCTCCAGCCTAAAGGGCAAGGGACATGAATTTGTAAATATTTTGGCCCTTTAATCTTTAAAGCTTTTTTTACTTTAATTTCAATATCTTTGGGATTGGCTATCGAACTAGTGGCAGAATAAGGAATATGGTGTGCAGCGCAAATTTCTACCATCGGTTTTTTCGGGCGTGGATTTCCGGTAGAATGCTTTCCGGAAGGCGAAGTAGTGGTGCTTGCGCTAAAAGGAGTTGATCCACTGCGTTGAATTCCGGTATTCATGTAAGCCTCATTATCGTAACAGACAAATAATACATCGTGGCCGCGTTCCAGCATCCCAGAGAGGGCCTGAAGGCCAATATCGGCGGTTCCGCCGTCGCCAGCTTGAGCGATAACGTTAATTCCTTCTTTTTTGCCCTGATGGACTAAAGCAGTCTCTACGCCGCTAGCTACTGCGGCAGAATTTTCAAATAAAGAATGAATCCAGGGTACGCCAAAGGCAGATTCAGGAGCTTTGCTGGAAAACACCTCCAAACAGCCGGTAGCGTTTGAGGCGATAGTGTCTTTCCCGGCAGTATTCATTACAATCCTTACTGCCATCGATTGGCCACAACCTGCACAAGCGGTATGGCCGGAAACATAACAATTTTCTTGGAAATGCTCTTTTTTCATAATATTAAATAGTTTTAAACTCTTCCCAGAGTATGTTCTTATTTAAGTCGATAAATCTACAGCTATTTTCTTCCTTTTCGCTTAAATTTATGATTTCTTCGACAGTTTTTGCTTTAATATCTCTTCCTCCTAAGCCAGCAATAAAACCACTAATCTTTTTATCCGAAGAAATTACTGATTTTACTTCCGAGTATAAAGCTCCGTCTGAGCCTAAAGAGATGTCTTTATCGATAACTCCAATATTTTTTGCCGAATCCAACGCTTTTTTGATTGCCTGTTTGGGAAAAGGGCGGTAACTGACAATTTTTAATAATCCTACCTTTTTGCCCTGTTTCCTCTGGCTATCTACTACGTCTTTGATCGTTCCGCAAACTGAACCCATCGCAATCAAAATTGTTTCAGCATCATCTGTTTTATATTCTTCAATTAACCTTAGGCTATCTCTGCCAAACTTATCTTGGTATTCTTTACCTACTGTTGGGATCATTTTCAGCACATCGCCAAGAGTTTTTTGGATCGCGTAGCGAGTTTCCAGGTAGACATCCGGGGTACCCAGCAAACCAAAACTCATCGGATTTTTCGGGTCAAGCTTATAGGGTGGGTTATAAGGGGGAAGGAATTCATCTACATCTTTTTGTTCCGGAATATCCACCACTTCCATTCCATGAGTTAAAATAAAGCCGTCTACACAAACCATCGCCGGAAGCATTACTTTCGGGTCTTCGGCTATCTTATGGCTGGCAATGATTAAATCCACTGCTTCTTGATTGTTTTCGGCATAAAGCTGTATCCAGCCGGCATCGCGAACAGCAATTGAATCTTGCTGATCATTCCAGATATTTATCGGCGCTGAAAGTGCCCGGTTGGCACAAACCAGCATTACTGGCAACCGCATTCCGGCAATACAAAATAAGACCTCAGACATTAAAATTAAACCCTGTGAGCTGGAACAAGTAAAACTTCTCACCCCGGCAGCCTGAGAACCTAAAACACAGGATGCAGCCGAATGTTCACTTTCAACATTGACTGATTTAGCATCTAGCTCTCCATCAGCAATAAATTGGGATAAGTTTTCAACGATATGAGTTTGGGGAGTAATGGGATAGGCGGCTATAACACCGGGGCGGCATAATTTTGCCGCTTGCGCCATTGCAAATGATCCTTCTAGGAATTGCTTCATTTTTCCTTGCTCTCCCCTTGTGGTTGATTCTCAACCATCTTTACATCATTTTTTGGGCAAATATAGGCGCAAAGCCCACAACCCTTACAATAATCAAGATCAACAGAATATTGATTTTTATCTTTGCCTTCAATGCAGCCTTCGGGACAGATATAAGCGCAAAGGCCGCAATTAATGCATTCTTTTTTTAAAAGACGAGGCATTTTTGTCGAACGCCAAGAACCGGTTTTGTTCCTCTCTGACGACTTGGGTTTTGCAGCTAATATACTAAACACTTTCGTATCCTTTTTTTACAGCTTCAATATTTTTATCTAAAATTGCCGGTTTACTCTTAAACCGCACCTCTACTGACTTTAAAATAGAATCAAGCTTAACTTCTCCGGTTGCTTTCGAAAATGCACCTAAAAGAACAGTGTTAGCAAAAGGCCTGCCAATAATATCCATTGCGATTTTTTCAGCCGGCAAGCTTGATATGGCTATATTTTGTTTATGATTAATGTTTGTATTTTCTCTTACTGCCACAACAGCTTTGCCATTGTCCTTTAGGTTATCGAAACATTGCTCAGCCTCAATCAAGGTAGGATCGATTACTATTATATAGTCAGGATTATAAATTTGAGAACGCAGCCTTATCGGGTTTTGATCAAAGCGCAAAAAAGCATTCATCGGAGCGCCCATACGGGCTGCACCAAAATGCGGGAACGCATAGGAAAATTTATTTTCATAAAAAAGAGCCTCGCCTAATATCGCAGCTGTAGTAATCGCTCCCTGGCCGGCTCGTGCAAATATTTTTATTTCTTTCATTTGATTTTATTCTATTTAATTAGTATTTTATTTATATTCGTGCGACGTAAGGAAAGTTTATATCACGGATTTAAAAAAAACGCAAGTTAAAATTTGTTAATTTTTCCAAAAAATCTTATTGTTGTTTTTTTCAATTAATTTTATTGCGATATCAACAATTTCAGAATCATACTTAGAGCCTTTTCCTTTTTTTAACTCCTCCTTTGCAACTCCAATTCCCAAAGCCTCTCGATAAGGACGATGGCTAGTCATAGCCTCTAAGACATCGCTTACCGCTAAAACTTTAGCTTCGGTTATAATTTCTTTTTTCTTTAAGCCTTGCGGATAGCCAGTGCCATCTATTCTTTCGTGGTGCTGATAGACAGCTTGGGCCAAAGGAAAAGGAAACGCAAAATCTTTCATTAACTCATAGCAGCTTTGGGAATGCTCTTTAATTAAATTATATTCAAGATCAGAAAGCTTTCCGGGCCGGTTTAATATATCAATAGGGATAGCAATTTTTCCCAAATCATGAAGCTCTCCGGCCAGTTTTATCCCTAAAAGCTTATGAGCATCCCACTTTAACTCTGAAGCGATGTTTTGGGCTATTTTTGAGACAAAACGAGTATGATTAAAAGTATAAGGGTCTCTTAGTTCCAACGCTTTTCCCAATACTTCTAAAGTGTTAATCATCATTGAAAATTTTTCTTCCTCTAAATTTGCATGAGCAGTCATATCTCTGGTTATCCCCATAGTTCCGATAATCTTACCTTGTTTATCACGCATCGGTATCTTTGTGGTTATAACCTGGTTTTTCTGGCCATTTGACAAAACCGTTCTTTCAATTTTTCCGACAAGCGGCTTGCCTTCATTTATTACTTGCTGATCATCGTTAAACATCTCCTGGGCTTGCTCAATAGAAAAGAAATCAAAATCTGTTTTACCCATTATCTCTTCTTTAGAAAGGCCTGTTCCCTGGATATAAAACCGGTTCGCTTTTATAATCCGGCTTTCTATATCTTTAAAATAAACTGCATCAGGAAGATTATCGAGGAGATTTTCGAGAAAATGCTTTTCGATAAAAATATGATCATGCATCTTTTTCTGATGGGATATATCCTGGATGACACCTTCGATGATTTTTTGATTATTTTCACTATAAATAATCGCAGCCGATATTGCCAACCAATTATTTTTATTTTTTGGCTTCGTGTGGAATAGCCTTACCGGCCCACCCCGGTTAAGAAGCTTGAAAAAAATATTTTTATCGGACTGAGAAGAAAATAAAATATCGAAATCTTTGCCTAAAAGAGTAATCTGGCTATGTCCGGTTAAATCTAAAAAAGTTTTGTTGAAGGAAAGAAACTTTTTCTCAGGCTTTATGGAATAGCGGAATAATCCAATCTGAAGATTGTTAGCGGCAACACTGGTGAGTAAAAAATTATTATTTTTTTTCATAAGATTTTTATTTATAGAATTATAACACAAACCAATAAAATTAAAATTAAAAAAGGAAATTTTTTCAAAAAAAAAAGGGCAGCCCCTAAGGACCACCCTTTTTAATAACTTACTAATCTGGGTTTAGTACCCCATTCCGCCTGGCATTCCACCGGGCATTCCACCGGGCATTCCGCCACCAGCAGGCCCTTTATCTTCTTTTTCAGGCTTATCAGCTATCACCGCTTCGGTTGTAATTAAAAGCGATGCGATTGAAGCTGCGTTTTGCAAGGCAGTCCTTGCAACCTTGGTAGGGTCTATAATCCCTTTTTCAAACATGTCAACGATTTCTTCTTCTGCAGCATCAAATCCACGTGGCGATTTTTCGCTCTTTAGCTTCTCCACAATGACTGACCCTTCAACACCTGCATTGAATACCAGCTGGCGAATCGGTGCCTCTAAAGCACGCCTTACAACATCAATGCCGGTTTTTTCCTCTTCCTTTGCCTTAATCTTATCTAAGGCCGGAATACTGTACAACAACCCGACTTCTCCACCGGGGATAATCCCCTCTTCAACGGCAGCGCGAGTTGCATGAAGAGCATCTTCTACTCTTGCCTTCTTTTCTTTCATTTCGGTTTCGGTTGCAGCTCCAACGTTAATCACTGCAACTCCACCAGCGATTTTAGCTAAACGCTCTTGTAGTTTCTCTTTATCATAGTCTGAATCACTTTCTTCGATTTGAGCTTTTATCTGCTTTATTCTTGATTGAATATCTTCGCTTTTTCCTGCGCCCTCAACGATGGTAGTATTCTCTTTGTCCACTCTTACTCTTTTTGCTCTTCCCAGATCTTCGAGAGTTACGTTTTCCAGTTTAATCCCTAAATCTTCAGAAACAGATTTACCGCCGGTTAAAGTAGCAATATCTTCAAGCATTGCTTTTCTCCTGTCGCCATAACCGGGAGCTTTTACTGCACAACAAGATAATGTTCCTCTGATTTTGTTTACAACTAAAGTTGCCAAAGCTTCGCCTTCAATGTCTTCGGCAATAATCATCAATGGCTTACCTGCTTTTGCAACGCTTTCAAGCAAAGGAAGCATTGCCTTAAGGTTTGATATCTTCTTTTCGTGAATCAAGATAAAAGGATCATCTAAGGCTACCTGCATTTTTTCTGTATCAGTTGTAAAATAAGGTGAAAGATAACCTTGATCAAACTGCATACCTTCTACCACATCTAAAGTTGTTGCCATTGACTTTGCTTCTTCTACTGTGATTACACCGTCTTTTCCAACTTTTTCCATTGCATCAGCAATAAGCTCGCCGACTTGTGAATCACCGTTAGCGGCAATTGTAGCGACCTGAGCTATTTCTTTTTTCCCCTGAATTGTTTTCGAAAGGCCTTTTATCGCCTCAACTACTGCCTCAACCGCTTTATCAATGCCTCTTTTAATAGCCATTGGGTTTGCGCCGGCAGCAACATTTTTTAAGCCTTCCTTAAAAATTGCCTCAGCTAACACAGTAGCAGTGGTTGTTCCATCGCCAGCAGTGTCTGAAGTTTTTTCTGCCACCTCTTTTATCAGCTGAACGCCGATATTTTCAAACGGATCTTCAACTTCCATTTCTTTTGCGACTGTAACCCCATCTTTGGTAATAGTGGGTGAGCCGAATTTCTTCTCTAAAACAGCATTTCTCCCCTTAGGGCCTAAAGTAACCTTAACTGCCTTAGCTAACTGCTCTACTCCCCGTAAAACAGCTCTACGCGCTTCTTCATTAAATAACAATTGTTTAGCCATAAATTACCTCCTTAGCTTATGTTACAATTCCAAGAATGTCTTCTTCCTTTACAATCAAATAATCCTGGCCTTCAATTGTAATCTCGGTACCAGAATATTTTCCATAAAGAACACGATCCCCTTCCTTAATCGATAAAGGGATAACTGAACCGTCTGCCTTCTTTTTGCCGTCACCTACAGCTGCTACTTCGGCTTGTTGTGGTTTCTCTCGCGCAGTATCAGGAATCACAATGCCTCCAGAAGTTTTCTCCTCTGCTTCTACTGGCTTAATCAAGATTCTGTCGCCTAAAGGTTTAACCTTCATATCACACCTCCTTTAATACGGTTTAAAATTATAAATCACTTAAATTAGCAATCTCCAGGCAAGAGTGCTAATTATTTTACTAATTTGTAGCCAGTTGTCAAGTCTTTTCTAAAATTTTTTTATATTTTATAAATATTTGGTTGGCAATAAGTTATAAATCATCAGCGAAAAAATCTTGATACAAATAAAATAAACCTTGTAAAACTAAGTGTTTTTTGTAGTGAAAATTAAACTCAAAACGTGATTTCAGCAAAGAAAAATCACCACCGGTTATCAATATTTTATCGGATTGCGAAAGCTTTAATTTTTGCCGGTATTTAGCAATTAATCCGTTAATCATTATACTAAAACCATCTTGGAGGCCTTTATTTATGCTTTCAGAGGTATTTTGGGGAATTATCTTTCTCGTTGCTTTAATTTTTATACAATCAGGAAGAAGCGCGCACCTCTTAAATGTTGTAAGGGTTGAATTTATTCCGGGTAGAATAATTCCGCCCTGGTAATCTCCTTTTTTCGACAAAAAATCCAATGTTATTGCAGTTCCAAAATCAAGAATTAACCTTACCGAGCCCTCTATTTTTTTTGCAGCATAAGCTGCTAATAGACGGTCAGGCCCGACTTTATTTTTATCATAAAAACACTTTATTGGTATCTCTATGTCTTTTCCGGCTACAAAAACATCTCTCTTTAGTTTAAGAAACAAATGGTTAATTTCCGGTACCACCGAGCAAATAAGAATTGGATGCCTTTTATCAATTTTTGACAAAAAACGCTTTATTGATTTTACACTTGCTTCTTTTTTGTCTAAAAGATAGACTTTTGTTAGTTTATCTTTATTAAATATACCGAATTTTATAGCGGTGTTACCGATATCTATTCCAATCATAATTATCCTATTTTTCCTTAATAGCCTTTTTTAGATTTTTTATTTTATCGCGTAGCTGGGCTGCTTTTTCAAAGTGAAGGTTCTTTGCCGCAATATACATTTCTTTTTCTAATTGAGCTATAATTTGATGTAAATCTGCTTCTTGGTTATCTAAACCGAGTTGCTGATATATCTTTTCCTCTTCCTTTAAATAAGTTTCTATACCTTCTTTTACTGCTGATTTAATGGATTGAGGGGTTATGTTGTGTTTCTTGTTATGCTCTATTTGAATCGCGCGCCTTCTTTCGCTTTCACTGATTGCCTTATGCATCGACTTTGTGATTGTGTCCGCGTACATAATAACTTCACCATTAATATTGCGAGCACATCTTCCGGCAACCTGGATCAAAGATGTAGCTGAACGCAAAAATCCTTCCTTGTCGGCATCCAGAATCACCACCGAAGAAACTTCCGGCAAGTCCAGCCCTTCTCTTAATAAATTTACCCCAATCAAGCTATCGAATTCTTTTAAGCGTAGCTGCCTTAATATTTTTGTCCTTTCTAAGGTATCAACCTCAGAATGAATATAGGCAACTGACAAAGACTCCTCTTTTAGGTATTCAGTAAGCTCCTCAGCCATTCGTTTAGTTAATGTAGTAACCAGGGTGCGCTCCCCGGCTCTTGTTTTTTTCTTTATATGCGCGATTAAGTCATCAATTTGATTTTTAGTTGTCCTTACTTCAATTTTAGGATCAGGCAGTCCGGTCGGACGGATAATTTGTTGGATTAATTCCCCCTCTGACAATTCAATCTCATAGTTAGAAGGCGTTGCGGAAACAAAAACAGTCTGAGGGGTGATATCTTCAAACTCTTGATAACGAAGCGGGCGGTTATCAAGGCAAGAGGGAAGCCGGAACCCATAGTCGATAAGAGTCTCTTTCCGGGATTTATCCCCGAGGTACATCCCTTTTATTTGAGGAATGGTTACATGGCTTTCGTCGATAATCGTAATAAAATCTTTGGGGAAATAATCAATTAGGCAATCCGGCCTGGACCTTTCCGGCCTGCCGCTTAAATGGCGGGAATAGTTTTCGATTCCGTGGCACCAACCGCATTCGGCTAACATTTCTAAATCAAACATTGTCCTCTGACGCAAGCGCTGAGCTTCAAGAAGCTTGTCTTTCTTTTTAAGGAATTCAAGATGTCGGCCCAACTCTGCTTTAATGCTTTTTATCCCGGCATCTACTTTATCTTTTCCGATTAGGAAGTGTTTGGCCGGATAAATAGCGACTTCATCTAATTCAGTTATTTTTTTTCCGCTTACCGGATCAAACTCATAAACTTTTTCGATTTCATCGCCGAAAAACTCAATCCGGTTAGCTCTTTGGCTATAAGCAGGGTATATATCGACAACGTCTCCTTTTACGCGAAAAGTGCCCCGGGAAAAATCATAATCATTCCGCTGGTATTGTAAATCGACTAATTTATGTGAAAGCCTGTCTTGAGAGATAGAATTCCCGATCTTTATATAAAAAGCAAAGTCACGATATTCCTGGGGTGAACCGAGATTGTAAATGCAAGAAACTGAAGCGACAACGATTACATCTCTTCTGGTAAGCAAAGAGCTGGTAGACGAAAGCCTTAACCGGTCAAGCCGGTCATTAATAGAAGCATCTTTTTCGATATAAGTATCGGTTTGGGGGATATAGCTTTCCGGCTGATAATAATCATAATAACTAACAAAATATTCTACCGAATTTTGCGGAAAAAAATCCTTAAACTCTGCATAAAGCTGGCTAGCCAGGGTTTTATTATGGGAAATTAAAAGTACCGGCCGGTTGATTTTTTCGATAGTAGCCGCTAAGGTAAAAGTCTTACCCGATCCCGTCACCCCCAAAAGAGTAGAATACGACTTATTATTTTTTATCCTTTCGGTGAGTTTTTTGATTGCCTCCGGCTGGTCTCCGGTAGGCTGAAATTTACTCTTTAGTTTAAAATTATGCATCTTGGACTGGATTTAATCAATCTCTAGAGAAAAATCAAGCGCATTGGGAGAATGGGTAATTGAGCCAATCGAAATAGAATCAACACCGGTTGAAGCAACCCTTTCAATATTTTCTAAGCTTATGCCTCCGGATGCTTCAATCTCTATTTTAGGGAAATATTGATTACGGTGGTTGACAGCTTTAATTAAATTATTTTTAGAAAAATTATCAAGCATTATTATATCCGGATGATGCCTGGCGACCTCAAGAAACTCCTTGAAATTTTCAACCTCAATCTCAATAGGAAATTTTGTCTTCTTCCTTAGGTTCTTCATAGCTGATTCCAGCCGCTTATGATTAACCTCATTTTTTTTACTAACTATTGCAGCCGCTTTTAGGTGGTTATCTTTTACGATAATACCTTCGGCTAAGTTACAACGATGGTTCTTGCCCCCGCCAATTGAAACAGCATACTTTTCTAACTCGCGTAAACCGGGGGTGGTTTTACGTGTATCTTTTATAACCACTTTTGTTTTCTTTACCTTATTGATAAGCAGACGAGTCGCAGTAGCGACCCCGGAGAGTAAAGATAAAAAGTTTAAAGCAACCCTTTCGGCTTTTAATATGGTTTGTAAGTTGCCTGAAATAACAGCTACTCTTTGATTTTTGCCGACCGAGTCAGCATCTTTAGCAAAAAATTTTATTCTGGCTTCTTTATCTATTTTTTTAAAGATAAACCTTACCACCTCTGCCCCGCAGAGAATACCTTTTTGTTTGGCAATAATTGCGGCTTTACCTTTTTCTTTAGCCGGCATAACCAAATTTGTAGTCTTATCCCGGCTCACCTTATCTTCTGACAAAGCGATTTGGATAATTTGCTTAGTTTTATTTGTAATCATTTTAAACGATTATTTCCTTTAAATTTTTAAGA
The DNA here is from genome assembly GCA_021735445.1 of Candidatus Omnitrophota bacterium. Lineage (GTDB taxonomy): Bacteria > Omnitrophota > Gorgyraeia > Duberdicusellales > 4484-171 > PXAH01. The sequence continues at coordinate 23,151 of JAIPHA010000009.1, read as the reverse complement.
CGAATAAGTTGTCTCGAAAAATCATCTTGTTTAGATTTTTCTTTTTCCACAATATCTTTAGGCGCTTTTTCAACAAACTTTTTATTGTTTAGTTTGGTTTTACTTTTTGCGATTAAAGAAGTGAAATTGCTAATCTTTTTATCTAAAACCTGTTTGAACTTAGCTAAATCTGCCGAATCGATTTTTAAATTTATTTCCCAATATTTATTTTGGTAAAAAACCCTGTCTAGCTTATCAACTAAACTAATAGATTCTGCGGCAATTAGTTTGTTGAACCAACCTTGGTGCCGGGCCCAAAACTCTTTTAAGCTTGCGTCAGTCCTAACTTCTAAAGATATTTTTTCCTGGGCCAGGCCGAGATTACCCCTTAAGTCCCTGATTTTATCTACAGTATCAATCATTTTTGTAAAGATAACAAGGCTATTAGAGTCTATGTCTATCTTTTCTTTTTCCGGCCAACCTGATTCCGATATAAATTCAGTTAAATCTAAAGAAGTATTTTTCTTAATTAGAGAAAAAATCTCTTCGCTAATAAACGGAATAAAAGGATGTAATAATTTAAGAGCTGATAATAAAATAAAAACTGAATTATTTGCTTTAATTTGGCTAAAATTGTCTTTAATGATTTCTAGATACCAGTCACAAAAAAAATGCCAAAAGAAATCATAAGCTGTTTTTATTGCTTCATCAATCCTCTGATTTTCTATCGACTCAGTGCAAGCGGTAATTGTTTTGTTCAAATGGTCCAAAATCCAGGCATCTGATTCATCTTCGATTTTATAGCCTAATTTATCAATGTTAATCTTTTTATCACGAAGCTGGGAGAAAATAAACCGGTTAGCATTCCATATTTTATTTGAAAAATTTCTCCCCATTAAAAATTTATCATTAGACAAATAAACGTCTGAACCGCTCGCCGCTAAAAACATTAAAGAAAAACGCAAAGCATCAGCGCCATATTTATCAACAATTTCTAAAGGATCAATAACATTGCCTAAAGATTTTGACATCTTTATTCCCTTATCGTCTCTGACTGTTCCATGGATAATAACATCAGAAAAGGGAATTTTTCCAGTAAATTTCAACGACGCCATAATCATCCGGGCCACCCAGAAAAAAAGAATTTCTGAGGCGGTTACTAAAGTATTGGTTGGATAAAAATACTCGAATTCCTTTTTTCTAACTTCTATTTTCTGGTTTCTATCTTCTGATTTTTCAAACGGCCAGCCAAAAGTAGCAAAAGGCCAAAGCCAACTTGAAAACCAGGTATCTAACACATCCTGATCCTGGGCTAATTTGCCACCACCACAATCAGGGCATTTTTCCGGCGCTTCTTTAGCAACGATAATTCCTTTTCTGTCATTTGAATCCGAATTATAACAATCTTGGCAATACCAAACCGGAATTCGATGCCCCCACCAGATTTGACGGGAAATACACCAATCTTGGATGTTAAACATCCAGTTAAGATAAACTTTTTTCCATCTATGCGGATGAAATTTTATCTTATCTTGCTGGACAACTTTTATCGCTTCCTGAGCAAGAGGCTTCATCCTGACAAACCATTGTAAGGATATTCTGGGCTCGATTATAGTACTGCATCGGTAACAATGCCCAGCCCCCAGGTTATAAGGCTCTTTCTTTTCAATTAGCTTTTTTTGAGTTAACAATTCAATCAACATAGCCCTGGCCTCAAAACGATCTATCCCTTGAAAATCTTCCGGCACATTCCCGTTTAACGTTGCATCTTTATTCATTATATTGATAAATTCAAGATTGTGTTTTTTGCCTAGCTGAAAGTCAACCGGATCGTGAGCCGGAGTAACCTTAACGATTCCGGTCCCAAACTCCGGGTCAACAGCCTCATCCTCGACAATTTTCAAAGAACGTTCCACAATCGGCAAAATCACCTCAGAATCTTTAAGCCAACTATATCTTTTGTCTTGAGGGTTTATCGCAACAGCTGTATCGCCCAGCATGGTTTCGGGCCGGGTTGTGGCTACAGTGATAAAGCTTGGATTGCCTTCTTTGGTTTTAACCGGATAGCGTAAATAATAGAGCCATCCGTCAACCTCTTTATGAGCCGCCTCTTCATCGCTGAGCGCTGTTTGGCAGCGTGGACACCAGTTTATTATATAATTACCGCGATAAATCAAGTTTTGGTTAAAAAGTTGGAGAAAAACTTCACCTACAGCCTGGCTATAGTCTTCATCCATAGTAAATCTCAACCTTTGCCAATCACAGCTGGAGCCGATTTTTTTAAGCTGATTTATTATTGTAGAGCCATACTTATCCCGCCACTGCCAAAGGCGTTTTAAAAAATTCTCTCTGCCTATGTCTTCTTTGGTTTTACCTTCTTTAGCCAGTTCGCGCTCAACCACATTCTGAGTAGCAATCCCAGCATGGTCGGTGCCCGGCATCCAAAGCGCCTGATATTTTTGCATGCGCCTATAGCGAATCAGCACATCCTGAATAGTATTATTTAAAGCATGCCCCATATGCAATATACCGGTAACATTAGGCGGCGGTATCACAATCGAAAATGGCTTCTGAGAAGGGTTCTGCTCAGCATGGTAGACAGCCCCCTCTAACCACTTTTGGAGAATTTTACTTTCTCTATCTTTTGGATTATATCTTGGTGGAATTTCCATATAAAATGTGATCTTTCTATTATTAGCTAATTTTATTTTAATGAATTATATAATAAGGAAGGGAAAAATACAACAGATTTTCTCTAATCCCCAATAATTTTAACTAAAACTTTTTTAGGGCGTTTCCCGTCAAATTCACCGTAAAAAACCTGCTCCCAGGGCCCAAAATCAAGTCTTTGCCCGGTTATGGCAATAACCACCTCCCGGCCCATAACAGTTCTTTTTAGATGAGCATGTCCGTTGTCCTCTGAGCCTAAGTTATGCCGGTATAAAGAAGGATCACGCGGCGCAAATTTCTCTAACCAATCTTTAAAATCCTGCTTTAGCCCTTCTTCCTGATCATTAATAAAAACTGAAGCTGTAATATGCATAGCATTAACCAGGCAAATCCCTTCCTGAATCTTGCTTTGAGCGACTAATGATTCGATTTTGCTGGTAATATTAATAAAATCTATTTCTTTTTCAGTATTAAAAGTAAGGTACTTAGTTAAACTTTTCATTTTCGCCTCCTTTTGCTAAACCACTTGATTCTCTAAGGATCCAATGCCTTCTATTGCTATTTTAACCTTGTCGCCCTTTTGCATCGGCCCAATCCCGGCTGGAGTGCCGGTTGAAATTACATCCCCGGGCTTTAAAGTCATGATTTGTGAAACAAAAGAAACAAGAAAATCAACCGAGAAGATAAAATTAGAAGTATTTGAATCTTGTTTTAACTCTCCGTTAAGATAACTTTGAATCTTAATACCATTGGGATCCAAATCTGTTTCGATACAGGGCCCGAGCGGGCAAAAAGTATCAAAAGATTTAGCTCTGGACCATTGGCCATCTTTTTTTTGCAAATCCCGCGCGGTTACGTCATTAAGGCAACTATAACCTAAAATATAGTCTTTTGCCTCTTCTTCAGGTATGTTCTTGCCTGCCTTTTTAATAATCACTGCCAATTCTGCTTCATAATCAAGACGTTTTACCGGCTCGGGATAGATAATCTTATCCCCAGATCTAATCAATGCCGACAATGGTTTTAAAAAAATAATCGGTTCGCTGGGAATTTCCATACCCATCTCTTTAGCATGATCTTTATAATTTAGGCCAACTAACACAATTTTTTCCGGTAAATTTGAAAAAGGAATTTTCATGGCGTTTTACATTCTTTTATTATTTTAATAAAACCGGGAAATGATTTATCTATACACCTTATATCATCTATTTTATTTTTTTCTTTTGCGGCCAACGAAAAAATTATTAAACTCATTGCAGTGCGATGGTCGCCAAAGCTTTTGAAATCAACACCTCTATAGCCACAACCGCCATTGATTATAATTTGGCAACCATCCGGACTGTCGTCTTTATCCAGTATGTCTACGCCAGCTTGAGAAAGGTTAGAAACCATAGAAAAAACTCTATCGGTCTCTTTAACCCTCAACTCCTCTAATCCTTTAATCTGAGTCTGGCCCTTAGCATAGGCTGCAGCCACACACAAAATCGGTACCTCATCGATCATTGCCGCTATTTCACTTTGCTCAACTACGGTTGAACAAAGCCTTGAACTCTTTACCACGATATCTCCATAAGGTTCAATTTTTTCCTTTTTATTTTCAATAGTTATATCAGCATTCATCCTTCTTAGGACCTTCAAAAGCCCGCAACGGCTTGGGTTAAGGTTAACGTTCTTAACAATTATCCGGCTTTTTTCTAAAATAAGCGCCAAAACAATAAAAAAAGCAGCTGCTGAAAAATCAGAAGGAATAAATATCTCATTCGGCAAATTAAGCTGCGCACCAGGTTTTAGGCTAACCCTGTTTTTGTCGATTTCAATATTGGCCCCGAACGCCTGAAGCATTCTTTCAGTATGATCGCGTGATTTATAAGGCTCCTCAACCACAGTTTCACCCTTTGCATACAGACCTGCTAAAAGAAGAGCTGACTTTACCTGGGCGCTAGCTATGTTCAACGTATGGCTTTTGCCCTTTAGCCCAGATGCAGGCTCAATCTTTAAAGGAGGATAAAGATCTCCTTGTTCTTGTTTGACCATTTTATCCCCATCAATGTTTGCCCCCATTTCTCTTAAAGGATAAACAATCCTGCCCATTGGCCTTTTATCCAGATAATTACCGGCGCGAAAAACTGAACTAAATTTTTGGCCGACCAATAAACCGGATAATATTCTGATAGTGGTCCCGGATTCACCGGCGAAAAGCTCCACTTTCTTATCTTTTGGAAAATATAGCCCCTTGCCTTGCAAGTAGATTGTTTTTTGGGAAGAATCATCTTGGCAATACTCTATGCCAAGTTTTTTTATGCAATCTAAGCTTGCTTGAGTATCATTGCTGGATAAAAAAGGATAGATTTTTATTTTTTTATCGCCGATAGCTGAAAAAAACACAGCCCGATGGGAAATAGACTTATCAGCCGGTACGGTTACTTCTGTTTTTATTTCATTTATTGGCTCGATAGTATACATAGCTATATATTTTAGCACACAAAGATACGAATTCCAACAAAGAAGCAGCGATAGCGGCTTATTCCTCTATCATTTTTTTAAAATATTGGGGAAGTTTTGCTTTAAACTCTAATGGCCGGCCGGTTCGGGGGTGTTCTATCTTTAACCGGTAAGCATGCAAAAAGAGATTTTTATAATTATCTTTTTTACCATACTTTTTATCTCCAACTATCGGATACCCTAAAAACCTTAAATGTACCCTAATTTGGTGCATGCGCCCGGTCCGGGGGAATACTGATAAAAGTGTCATACCGTCTAGTTTTTTACGCACTTCTAAATTAGTCTGTGCGCTTTTTGAATCGGATAAACCGACTTCCATCTTAAGCCGGTTCTTTTTATTTCTCCGTAAAGAAAAATTAGCTTCAAACTTATCATTTTTCGGTTGCCCCCAAACTAAGGCATAATACTCTTTTTTGATTTGACGCTTTTTGAATTGTTCAACCAAAGCTTTATGAGCCCGGTTATTTTTAGCTAAAACCATTACCCCGCTGGTTTCTTTATCAAGGCGGTGCACTACCCCGGGCCTTTGCGGATCCAGATCGGAAAGCTGCTTGTTCATATACAGTAAAGCGTTAACTAAGGTTTTATCTTTATTTTGTCCATGAGGGTGGACAACTAAGCCTTGAGGCTTATATATTGCCAAAAGATCATCATCTTCCCAAATTACCAAAACAGAATACCGATAAGGCCTTAATCCTTTATTTACTTTAGGTATTTCAATTTCAATCTTATCTCCGGAAGAAAGCAGATAGCTCCCTTTTTTAGAACGCTGGTTTACCCTGACTAATCCTTTTTTAATTAAAGAAGATATTTTTGAGCGGGAAACATCTGTAAGCTGGCAAGATAAAAATTTATCAAGGCGAATTTTACCTTCATCGAGGCTGGCTTCAAATATTTTTTTCATCTATTTTTTCGAAAAGAATCTATGATTAAAAGAACTGCGCCAACAGTAATGCAAGAATCAGATAAATTAAAAACCGGCCAAAACCTCAAATCAATATAGTCAACCACAGCACCAAGTGTTAGGCGGTCAATAAGATTGGAGACAGCGCCTCCAAAAATAAGGCCGGTTGAAATCAAAAAATTTATTTTTTTCTTTTGCTCTTTTTTGAAAAAAAACAAAAACACCAGAATTAAAATTAAGGTTAAATAAATTAATAAATTAGTTTTACCGGGAAAAAGGCCAAAGGCCATGCCGGTATTAAACACAACTGTAATGTAGACTAAATTATCTATTAGGGGAAAAGATTGAAAGGAAAAATTAAGGCGCAGATAGGTTTTTATCCAAAGGTCTAAACCAATGATAAAAAGAGCAATAGAAGGAGTTAATAAAAATTTTAGCTTATCTGCCTTGTTCTTTTTCAATTTTTTGCTGGCATTTTGTTCCATATCGGGCGTAAGGTATGGCGTCTAACCTTCTCTTTGCAATCGGTTTTTTACACATTTGGCAAAAGCCATACTGATTATCGTCAATTCTTTTTAAGGCTTCATCAATTTCCATAACTGTCCTTCTTTCTGAAGAAATTAACCCCAGGTTAAAATCTCGTTCATAGCTATCAGAAGCCCGGTCTGCCAAGTGCAGGCTATAGGCAGAAATATCTCCGGATGCCTCTTGTTGTGATTTACGTAAAGATTCATCGGAAATCTCTTGGATTTGCTTCATTATGTCATCTTTTAGATCTAATAACTTTTCCCGATAAGCATTTAATTCCTTTTTTAAAAACCTTTTTTTCTTTTTTGCGGTTTTTTTCTTAGTAGTTTTCTTTTTTGCGGTTGTCTTTTTGGTTGTACCGCGCTTTTTTTTCGCTGTCTGCTTAGCTTGACTGCTCTTTTTTTTCATATCCTGCCTCCTTAATTGCCTTAACACATCTTGTGCATATTTGTGGAAACTCCTTGTTTTCTCCGATATCTTTTTTCCAATTCCAACAACGAATACATTTTTGGCCCTCGGCTTTCTTCACTTCAATATTGAACTCAGCCTCGTTAATGGTAACCTCTGAAACGATAAATATTTCTGTTAGATTTTCCTTATTTTCGCGGTAAAACTGCGCTTCTTTTTTATTAAATGATAATACGACATGAGCCTGTAAGGAACTTCCAATATAATCCTCTTCTCTCTTCTTTTCAATTTCTTTTAAAACCTTTTGACGCAAAGATATTAGTTTTTCCCACTTATCGAGAAGTTCTTGATCAATATAGCTCTGTTTGTATAAATCTTTAATTTCTGAGGTAAATATAGACAAATCCTTGCCTTCCACCTCCCAACAACTATAAGCTTCTTCTGCTGTAAATGAAAGTATTGGCGAGATTAGCTTTAATAATATAAATAAAATTTTTGAAAGAACAAATTGAGCTGAGCGCCGAGTCTGAGAATCAGGGGCATGAGTATACAAGCGGTCTTTTAAAATGTCAAGATAAAAAGAACTTAAAAGCTGATTGCAAAAGCTAAAGATAGTTTGACAGACCTTGTAGAAGCTATACGCATTATATAAATTACGGGTTTCTGCAAAAAACAACATTGTTTTTGAAAGCATATACCTGTCTAATTCCGTTAGCTCAGAAAAATCAAGTTTATGTTCTTCAGGATTGAAGTCGCAGATATTGCCGAGAATATAGCGAATTGTGTTGCGAATCTTTCGATAAAGGTCAGATAATTGCTTTATAATATCTTCTGATATTTTTACATCTTCACGATAATCTGAATAAGCAGTCCAAAGGCGCAGAATCTCTGCGCCATATTTTTTCGAAATATCTTGAGGCGCAATAACATTGCCTAAGGATTTTGACATCTTTTTACCATCTTGATCAACCACAAAACCATGGGTCAAAATCGACCTAAAAGGAGCTAAAGATTTTGATGCTACCGCTGGCATTAAAGACACCTGGAACCAACCCCGATGCTGGTCGCTTCCTTCTAAATACAAATCAGCAGGACAATGCAGATGATCCCGGCTTTCTAAAACAGCTTTAAAACTCGCTCCCGATTCAAACCAAACATCTAAAATATCAAACTCTTTAACAAATTCTTTACCTCCGCAACCAGGACAGTTAAAATTTTCCGGTAAAAAATCTTCTAAGGAATTCGAAAACCAAGAGTTGCTGCCATGTTCTTTAAATACATCTGCGGTTTTCGAAATAACTCTTGAATCAAGAAAAACTTTCTGGCAAGACTCGCATTTTAAAGCCGGTATTGGCGCTCCCCAGAGACGCTGGCGGGAAAGGCACCAATCAGGCCTCAAGCGAATCATTGTTTTCATCCTTTCCTGGCCATTAGGAGGGACCCAATTCACCTGGTCTATCTTGTCGAAGAGTTTTTTACGCAAATCATTATGATCAACGTTAAAAAACCATTGATAGGTGGCTCGAAAGATTATCGGCCTCTTGCAGCGCCAACAATGCGGATAGGAATGATTAATAGACTCATGCCAAACTAGTTTTTCTTTTTCCTTTAGCTTGTTTATCACCAATTCGTTTGCCTGATAAATGCTTCTTCCCTTAAATTCTTCTGGCCGGATAAACCTTCCGTCCTCAGCTACCGGCATTATAATTTCTAAATTATATTTCCTTTGTAAAGAAAAGTCTTCCTGGCCATGGCCGGGAGCGATATGCACACAGCCCGTTCCTTCATCCGAAGAAATAAAATCCGCCAAAACAACCGGAGAAGTCCGTTCTAGAAAAGGATGGGTTAACTTAACCCCTTGAAGGTCTTTTCCGGGGATAGTTTTAACTACTTTTAACTTACAATCTAATTTTGCTTCCAAGCTTTCCTGCAAATCTTGAGCAATAACAATATATTTATCTTTATAAGAAACCAAATTGTAAACAAGAGTTGACTTAACAGCAACTGCTACATTTGAAACAACAGTCCAAGGAGTAGTTGTCCAAACACAAAAAAAAGCTTCCTTTTCCAGGTTTTCAGAAATTTTTTGATTTAGGTCTTGGGCTTTAAAAAGGAAATAGATAGATTCGGATTTTTTATCCTTATATTCAACCTCTGCTTCTGCTAAAGCAGTTTCACAAGTTGAACACCAGTTAACCGGCTTTCTGCCGCGATAGATATAACCCTCTTTGTTTAGCTCTTTGAGCAACTTCATTACTGAATATTCATAACCGGGATTAAAAGTAAGGTAAGGATTTTCCCAGTCAGCAAAAATACCTAAGCGTTTAAAATCTTCAGTCTGTAGCTTAACAAACTTTTCTGCATAAGCATGAGCTTTTTTACGAAATTCAATAACATCAACATCATGCTTGGTTCGTTTGATTTCTTTAAATAGCTGGTGTTCGACAGGGAGTCCATGGCAATCCCACCCCACCACAAAAGGACAATCAAACCCATCTAAAAACTTAAATTTTATAATTATATCTTTTAAAATTTTATTTAGCGCATGTCCGATATGAATCGGGCCGTTAGCATAAGGAGGGCCGTCATGAAGAATATATTTGTCTTTACCCGATCTTTTCTTGCGGAGATGATTGTAAACATCAAAACCTTGCCAAGCTTCAATTCTCTCAGGTTCACGCTTAGCTAAGTTAGCCCGCATAGAAAAAGATGTTTTAGGCAGATTTAAAGTATCTTTATATTTCATATTAAAATAAAACCAGCTTTTTAAACTTCTTTATTCTTTTTTTCACCTTAGCCGAAGTAACTTTTTCCAGGCTTCCTAAACTAAAATCTTCGACCGCAAAAGTCGCCATAATCGTGCCATAAATTGCTGCTTTTCTTAGAGTATCAATAGTTTTACTTTTGGTCATCGCCAAATAACCCATAACTCCTCCGGCAAAAGTATCTCCGGCACCTGTAGGATCAACTACCGATTCCATTAAATAAGCCGGAGCAGTAAATAAATGCTTGCCGGAAACTAATAAGACTCCATGCTCACCCCGTTTTATAAATATTTTTTTAGGCCCGAATTTCAATATGGCCCGGGCTGCTTTAAGTAAATTTGGCTCCTGGGTTAGTTGACGAGCCTCGGACTCGTTAATAAAAAATATATCAATATCCTTTAACAGATCTAACAACTCTTTTTTCTTGTTTTTAATCCAAAAATCCATCGTATCGCAACCAATAATTTTGGATTTTTTTCTCTTTACTTGTTTGAGTATGCTCTTTTGTAGTTCGGGATCGATATTAGCTAAAAATATATACTTACTTTTTTCGTACTGAATCGGTAATTTAGGACGAAAATCGGCAAATACGCCCAATTCTGTTGAGATCGTTCTCGGATCGGCCATATCCCAACCGTACTGGCCGGACCAGCTAAAAGTTTTACCGGGAGCTTGGCTAAGCCCGTCAAGCATTATATTTTTTTGATTGAATAATTTTATATATTTTTTAGGAAAATCATCTCCAACAGTTGCAATTAAATTGACTTGCGAAAACAAACCAGCTGCATAAGAAAAATAACTAGCTGAACCGCCTAAAACCTTCTTGACGGCTCCAAACGGAGTTTTTACTGAATCTAGGCCAACAGAACCAACAACGACAATACTCATTTTATATATTTCTCAATTAAAATATTAAGCTTTTCCTTTGTCTGGTTTGAAATAGCTTCTAGTTTTGTGACTATAGCATTTTGCAGAGCTTGATGACAATCACATTTTTTTTCAGGGTCTTCCAGCAAGACAAACTCTTTGATAACTTTTTTAGAATTCAGAGAATTTTGTTGTAGGTACTTTACAATAACTTCAATACTAACCTCGCCAAAATCCGGATGCCAACAATCAAAATCTGTAACCGCCGATAGGCTTAGATAACAAATCTCAGCTTCTCGGGCAAGCCTGGCTTCGCTAAAATTAGTCATACCGATAATATCAGCTCCCCAACTGCGGTAAAGATTTGACTCGGCTTTAGTTGAAAATTGAGGGCCTTCTATGTTTAGGTAAATACCGCCGAGGTGGCTTTGCAGTCCGGCTGAGTTTACCGCCTGTTGTACAGTTTTTGCCACCTTATCACATACCGGATGAGCTAAAGCAATATGAGCCACCACTCCTTTTTCGAAAAAACTGTTTTTTCTCATAAAAGTGCGGTCGATAAACTGGTCTGGAATTACAAGATCAAGAGGCTTGAAGTTCTCTTTAAGCGATCCACATGCAGAAACAGATAAAATCTTAGAAACATTCAATTTTTTCATTCCATATATATTTGCTTGATAGTTGATTGATGAGGGGGAAATCTCATGATTTAATCCGTGCCGGGGCAAAAAAACAACCTCTTTCCCGGCAAACTCACTCACAATATATTTCGCCGATGGCAGGCCAAAGGGAGTAACGACTTCTAATTCTTCCTTTTTCTTAAATCCTTCCAAATTATAGATTCCAGTTCCACCAATGATTCCTAATCTTTTCACTTTTTCTCCTCTTTAAAGCTAGCCGATATTTTTTTTGCCTTCTCGTAGGCGGCAAAAAGGCCTTTGGATATATTTTCAGAGAGTTGTTTTTTATTAAAAAAAGAAACCCCCGCTTCCGTTGTTCCTCCACGCGAAGCAACACTTTTAACAAGCTTTGAAAAATCCTGGCCAGACTCTAGGGCTAGCCGGGATGCCCCCTGAAAGGTTTGAGCCACAATTCTTCTTGCTTCTTGTTTCTTAAATCCCATTTGTATAGCCGTACTATAAAAAGATTCCATGAAGTAATATATAAAACCCGGCCCACTTCCGGAAAGCGCAGTAGTCTTATCCATATTTTCTTCTTTACTTTCAAGAACCTCACCCATCAATGAAAATATATTTTTTACCTCTTTTAACTCTTTTTGTTTGACAAATTTTCCGGCCGCAACAAAACTTATCGACTCTCTGATTTGAACCGCAAGATTAGGCATTACTCTGATAACTTTTACGCCCGGTAAAGCCGCTTCAATACTCTTAATCGAAACTCCGGCTAAGATGCTAACCAACAAAGGCTTAGCAGTCAAAACAATATCTCTATTTTTTCTCAAAAAGGAATCTAAATCCTGAGGTTTTATCGCTAAAAAAAGTAGTTGGGATTTTGTAATCAGCTCTTTAACGTTTTTTGTTTTACTTATCTTAGGGAGTTGCTTATTCTTATTTTTTTTATCATAAGCTAAAATTTTGTAGCTACTAAAACAAGCAATATTTTTTGCACAAGCTCCGCCCATGGTGCCTAAACCGATTACGCCAATTATTTTTTGCTTTTTCACTTTTTTCAACCCTTTGTTTGTGCATTTTTCTAATACGGTGGGTAAAATATCACAAAAAAAATGAGGTGTCAATCTAAACTTAGATTTAGATTTAGAAGGCTAATATATCTTATCAATTAAATCTTGATTTAAATAATGGGACCTTGTCAGATACCTGCCGTCTTTTAAAAAAATAAAAGTAGGAAACCCCAGCACAGAGAACTTCCTGGCAATCATTGACTGTTTATCTAAAACTATGCTTTTATTCATGCATTCTGAAAAATCTTGATTTTCCACAAATCTCTCTACCGCCGCCCTTTTTTCTCCGCTATTGACTAGAATAATTTCAATATCCTGATCATGGCAATATTGCGATATTTTTTTTAGTTGTATTCGGCAATAAGGGCACCAGGTTGTCCAAACAAAAAGAATCGTCTTAGGAGAAGAAATAATTTCCTGATAGTTGACAGGGTTTCTGTCAAAATCAAACAAGCTGTCAGCTTTAGCGCCAGCCAAACTCACACACAACAATACCATAATTAAACAAATATTTTTTTTTATCATCTCAATCTAAACAAAAGTACGGTTTTACTTAGAAAAAATAATCCGATTAGAATCAAAAAACCCCCAAGAATCTTTCTAATAATTTGAAATCCTATATTATATCTGGGCAATTTTCGGATTAAGGTTGCAAAACTCCCCAATATAAGAAAAATCATACCATATCCCAGCGAAAATAAAAACAAAGAAAAAAATCCATAAACAACATCTTGCTTAAGAGAAATCAAACTAAAAATTGCCCCCAAAACCGGAAAATTACATGGTATTATCGCTAATCCGGACAATATTCCAAATAAAAATATTGATATTTTGTTTTTTTCTTTATTTACCGGAGAAACTTTGTGAAAATAAGGTATTTTTAATTTAATTATATCTAGTTGAGCCAGGCCAAAAATAAGAAAAAAGATTGTAAGTAATAAATAAGTAAAAGGGTTTATATATAGATTTTCGAGAAAGATACCCGCCAGGGAAGCAATCACCCCAAAAACCACATAGACAAAGATGATTCCTGAAACAAACAAAAGGCTAAGAAGAAAACTTTTGACTCGAGACCGCAAAGAAGCAACCCCGATTACGCCTAAGGTAACTGCAATCAAAGGGTAGCTGCATGGAGAAAAGCTAATTAAGATTCCGGCTAAAAAGCTAACCCCTAAACCAAGAAAAGGAGAAGCTCTAAACAATTCTTCTAATTTAACCAATACATCAGTTAACATTGTCAACAGCGCTCAACTCTTTCTTCAACCAACTTGCATACGGTTTACTAACTTTGTTTAATTTAAAACTGATTATCTCCGGAACATCATACGGGTGGACTCTTATAACCTCTCTTTCCAGCTTCTTAAATAAACCATCTATAGTTTTTACGATTAAAAGAGATTCTTTTTCTCTATCAATTTTACCATGCCAAAGAAACAAAGATTCAATTGAATCAATAATGTTAACGCAGCCACAAAGTTGTTTGTCTAAAAGATTTTTAGCAACTTTTTTAGCATCTTTTTCCGGCACAGTTATCAAAACCAATATCATTTTAACTCTTTATGCTATTTAATAAAGCCACAAATCTTTGTGCCTGCCTCTTACAGTTTTGCTCAGCTCGATAATCAACCTTACCAACAGCCACAGAACCATAATGGTCACCCTTAAAATCGCCCTGGATAATCATGCCATGGATAAGCATGGCTTCCAGGATGCTTAAAGCCGTTGTTTCGTTGCCGCCCGCTAAATTTGCTGAAGTTGAAAATGCCGCCCCTACCTTGCCATCCAATTTTCCATGAAAAGCTACGCTTTGGTCAAAAAGATTCTTCACTGAAGCTGCCAAGCTACCATAATAAGTAGGCGAACCAATGATTATCCCATCATAATCAAGCAATTTATCCACTTGAAAATTTTCGGTATCTGCTATATCTACATCAACTTTTTCTTCTTTAACAAAATCAGCCAGCAATTCTGCTATTCTTTTGGTGGTCCCACCTCGCGAATAATAAAGAACTATAACTTTCATAAAACCCCCTGCTTAAAAAACAACCCACAACTCGCAACATATAACTTGTGACTTTTAACTTACAACTTATGACTTATGACTGAACATATGCGCCCGGCAGGAGTCGAAACAAATCTTTGGCAAAGCCAAAGCTTCATCTGCACCTAAATTGATTTCATTTGTTCCGACGAAAACTCCCAGACGACACAAAACTTTACTTAGCAAAACTAATTATTGAAATTAAGAACAATATGCGCCCGGCAGGAGTCGAACCTGCAACCTTCTGGTCCGTAGCCAAACGATCTATCCAATTGATCTACGGGCGCAACCTTCTGGATAATTAGCAATTTTATAATTAATAGTTTTGGCCTTGGGGCTTGCGGTCAAAGGTGATTCGATTAATTCTATAATTTCCGGATTCCTCCTGAAAATTTATTTGAATCAACACATTGTCATGTTTTACGCATTTGGCTTTATAGACCAGCCTGGGGTAATCCGGATTAAAAGAGCTCTTGCTTTCAACTAGTTCTTTAAAAATTATATCACCAAAACTATCCTTATACACCGAAATAAATAAATTATCAAAATACCTTTTTGTCTTTAACTGGCTTAAACTATTTGTGTAGTATTTAAAAAAATCTATGTAATCTTCGGAATTATAAGCCTCAAGAGCCCTGTCGGCAATTAACTCAAGTGTATTTTTTAAATATTTATTGCTCTCTGGTTGAGCGTTAAGGTTGCATGAAAAGAATGCTAATCCAACAATAAAGGCAAAGACCATTTTTTTCATTCAGCTTCTCCTTTTTTACTTTCAACTGTTAAGACTGTACCAGAAACAATAAAAAGAGGTAAGATTCGTTGACAAAAACCGCTAAATTATTTTAAACTTCAAGGCTTACTTTGTAGTTTTTTGTTTTTTTGCTCTTAACTTTTTCTTCGAGCACCCCAAAAACTACATCAGATTTTGTAGGATCAAGCGTGAAATAATTCAAAAGTGCTTCAGAAATCAGATCGGCAGTCAGGTGCATTTTCGAATTAGAAATGATTTTAAAAGTCTTCTCAACCATTGGCCCCCCTTTTTATCTTAGCAATAGCTATGCTATGTTTTGATTTTATTGGAGTTTTTTAATTATAAGTTTTTCTGAAAAGTAAGTCAAGAGAATTATTTACGCTTATTAAGCGGGACATATTTCTCTTCTAAAGGCCCGGAGTAAACGGCTCTGGGCCGAAAAATACGATTGTTTTTGAGATATTCTAACACTCTTGCAGTCCAGCCAGAAACCCGGCTAACCGCAAAAATTGGAGTAAAAAGTTCAGTTGGTATATCAAGGCATGAATAGACAATGCCGGAATAAAAATCAACATTTGGAAAAACTTTCTTTTTTTCTCCTAGCGTAGAAACAACCTCTTTTTCTAATTCTTGCGCCACTTTAAATAAACCTGCAATCTTTTTATCGCTTTCAGATTTAACTAAAAAATGGGCTAAGGGACCTAAAACCCTTGCTCTTGGGTCGTAGGCCTTGTAAACCCTGTGGCCAAACCCACTGATCTTTTCCTTCTTTGCAGTTTTTTTCTTATACCACTTTTTAACATTTTTAGAGTCACCAATCTCAGAAAGCATTTTAACAACTCGTTCATTAGCTCCTCCATGCAAAGAACCGTTAAGTGCAGCAATGCCAGAACCAACTGCGAAATAAAGATCCGATAGAGTAGAAGCTACCACCATGGTGGCAAAAGTCGATGCATTCATGCCATGATCAGCATGGAGAATAAGGGATATATCCATAATTCTTTCTTCAACAGGAGTGGGTTTGCGTCCGGTTATCATATAAATTAGATTACCGGCATGGCTTAACTCCGGATCAGGATTAAGCGGTAATTCTCCCACTCGCAAGCGCGCCACAGCTCCGGCGATTGTCGGGATACCCGAAATAAGATGAAGAGCTGGTTCAAAGCCTACAGGCATATGTAAATCCTTGCTTAAACCGCTAGGCCTTGTGATTCCTTCGGCTTGTTTTAAAGAATAAATCGCTTTTCTTTCCCCCATCGGCCGGGTTTCCATTGGGATAGAATCTTCATCAGCACTTATGGCAGTTTTTACATCTGGTTTATATTCTTTTTTATCGACAAATGTACACTCCTGGCGCATAAGGTTTGTTCCCAAACGAACAGCTCCCATTGCATTCATGTCTTGGACAGGAAAACTGGACAAAAGCCGAATAGTTTTTGGAATATTACGATAGCCTTTTAATTTTTCTTTAAATTTCTTAAGTTGATTCTCTGTAGGCAATTTTCCATATAAAAGAAGATAAGAGACTTCTTCAAAGCTAGAGTAGGCACAAAGATCAAAAATATTATAACCACGGTAAACCAACCAGCCTTTTGAACCATTTACATAACCAACTTTACTCTCGCAGGCGATGGCTCCTTCCAGGCCTGGCCCAACCACACAATCTACCGGCCATTTAACATTTCTCACAAATTCAGATTCTGCTCCAGTATCTAATTCAGCATAAGCTTTTTCTTTAGCTTTTAAAATAACTTCGGTAATCTCTTTTGTGTCTTTGTTCAGATTGTTCATTTTTACACCCCACTACAATGCATTTCGCATTGATTCTTTAATATTTCAAACATAATTGCTACCTATATCATTATATGGCGGAGAGGGAGGGATTCGAACCCCCGGTGGGTTTAACCCCACAACGGTTTTCAAGACCGCCGCATTAAACCGGACTCTGCCACCTCTCCAACATATCTCAGGTTCCCTGGAGCGAAGCGACAGGAAACCAAAGTAAAACTACCTAACGCATCTCAGGTTCCCTGGAGCGAAGCGACAGGAAACCGGACTCTGCCACCTCTCCAACCTATCTCAGGTTCCCTGGAGCGAAGCGACAGGAAACCGGACTCTGCCACCTCTCCAACATGTCTCAGGTTCCCTGGAGCGAAGCGATAAGTATTTTATTGTAAAGTTAAAAAATTATAACACAAAGGCAATATTAATCAATAATTCAACGATTTACTTAAAACCTTTGATGAAGATATCTTTAATTAAGGTCGTGCCTTCCTGTATGCCATTTAATAAGATTTCTCCTAGCCCGAAATTAAAGCTAATTTTTAAATAAAAACCAAATAAAATCAAATGGATAACCATAAGAATGCTGAATATAAAAAAATAATTGATCAAAGCATTAAACGATTTTCCTCTGGTAGCTCTTGACACATAGATTAAATGCACAAACAGAGAAAATCCGCCCAAAAAGACAAAAAGATCTTTATTGAATGAAATATTAAACAACTTGGGGACAAAAAAATAACTTAAAGCAAGAAAAATTAAAATCGACGGAAATAAGTATGAAAAAAAAGCAGATCGGAAAAAAAACTTTTGAATCTTTTTGTAAAATCCGTTTAAATCAATCAGTAAAAGGTAAAAAGCAAAGGTTGAAATTACTGAACCAACCAATATATTAAAATCCAATCCCGCGACACTATGGATTTCCCTTACAAAATAACGAATGAATTCTGCCAAAAAGCAAAAAATTATCAGAAAAAGAAAAAGCTTAACCAGAGTAAAAATATAATTATTTTTTAATTCTCTTTCTTCCACCTAGATATGACCTCAACACTTTAGGTATGACTATTGAACCGTCTCCCTGTTGATAGTTTTCCAAAATTGCAACTATTAATCTAGCTAAAGCCACCCCTGAACCATTCAAGGTATGAACATATTCATTCTTTCCTGTTTTAGAATCCTTATACTTTATGTTTCCCCGTCTTGCCTGAAAACTTTCAAAGTTAGAACAACTTGAAACTTCAAGCCATTTATC
>JAIPHA010000008.1 GCA_021735445.1 Candidatus Omnitrophota bacterium | reverse complement strand
CGCGGAGCGCTGGGAGGAGATTTTTAGGCATTTTTCTGTGTTTCCAGCTAAAACTTAGAGAAAAAATCATACCAGTGCGAAAAAATTTTGTTTCTTGAGTATTTGTAAACACATCTACTGAATTATACAATTTATTTAGAGTTTAGTGTTTTAGGTTTAGAGTTTCTCCTTCTATTTCCTGCTTTCTTTACTTGGCGTATTTTTTAATTAAATTAAGCGCGATGATATCCTTTTGTATCTGATTTGTGCCTTCATAAATTTGAGTAATTTTTGCATCACGCATAAATTTTTCTACAGGGTACTCCTTCATATAACCATAACCCCCATAAATTTGCACTGCTTCGGTTGTGACCTCCATCGCAACGTCCGAGGCAAAAAGTTTAGCGGCAGCAGAAGCGCCGCCTACAGATTTTATGCCTCTATCAACCATTGAAGCAGTAGCATAAACAAGGCTTCTTGCAGCTTCGGTTTTTGTAGCCATATCGGCAAGCATCCATTGGATACCTTGGAAAGAAGTTATTGGCTGGCCAAACTGAACCCGTTGATGGGCATATTTAGTAGCTGCCTCTAAAGCGCCTTGAGCAATCCCCACTGCCTGAGCCGCAACCCCCGGCCTCGATTGATCAAAAGTCTTCATGGTAGCGATAAAACCAATTCCTTCTTTTTGGCCGAGAAGGTTAGCAACAGGAACTCTAGCATCCTCAAAAATTAATTCACCTGTAGAAGAAGCGCGAATACCTAATTTCTCTTCTTTTTTGCCAAAGCTAAACCCCTCGGTGCCTTTATCCACTATAAAGGCAGACATCCCCCTAGCTCCTCTTTTTTTATTAGTTGCTGCAATAACCGTGTAAACATCAGCGTCACCACCATTGGTAATGAAATGCTTTGTGCCATTTAAAATATAATGATCGCCGTCTAACTTAGCAGTAGTTTTTACCGCTGAAGCATCTGAGCCTGCCTCGGGCTCAGTCAATGCAAAAGCAGCTAGCTTTTCGCCGGAAGCAATGCTGGGTAAATATTTTTTCTTTTGCTCTTCGGTCCCGAATAAAAGAATAGGGAACATCCCTAAAAAAGACGCTGCATAAGAAGCTGCAACTCCCCCGTCAACACGCGAAATTTCTTCGGTTGCTATACATAATTCCATAAGGCCGGTCCCCATACCTCCATACGCAGAAGGGATAGACAAAGAAAACAAATCAGATTGAGCTAAAACCTTCATTATTTCAGTAGGAAATTCTTCCTTTTCGTCCATTTCCCGGGAAACTGGACTAATTTTTTCTTCCGCTATTTGACGAACTAATTCTCTTAACATTTTTTGCTCTTCGGTCAATTGATGGTCTACAAGAAACATAGCCTCCTCCTTTTATATTTTATATTTCGATAATTACTGCTTCTTCTTTACAATCTGGAAAATGTTTGCAATTTAGGCACTCTGTCCAAATTTTATGCGGCAAATTATTTTTATCTGTTGAAACAAACCCATGCTTTTTAAAAAAAACAGGAGAAAAGGTCAAAGCAAATACCTTAGAAACTCCTAACTCTTTAGCTTCACCAAGAGCTTTCTTAATTAATTGTTGGCCGATATTTTTTCTTTGGAAATTTTTATCAACGACTAAAGACTTTAACTCAGCTAAAGATTGCCACCCAATTACATGAAGGCCGCAACAGCCTATTATTTGTCCTTCTTGGCCGGTATAAACCCAGAAATCTCTAACATTTTCATAGATATAATTTAAAGAACGCTCTAAAACATGGCCTCCGGCAGCTGCCGAATTTATAAGCCGCTGAAGGCTTCTGGCTTCATCTATTTTTATCTTTCTTATCATTTGCAAAAAAAAAGAATATTTCCTTGCTTAGGTTAGTTTCTTTAAGGTTTTTCGCAGGGCAAAACCAATTTGTTTTAGCTTCTTCTCTTGAGTTTTATTTAATTTTTTCTCTATTACCTTATCGGCCCCGGCCTTATTGATAAGGCATGGTGTACCCAAACAAACATCTTTTAGGCCGTACTCTCCCTTTAACAAAACCGATACCGGGATTATCTGGTTTTTATTATAAGCTATAGCTTTTATTAATTCAGAGCACACTAAAGAAGGCCCGAAAACAGCACTTTTATTTTTGAATAATTTAACAATTTCTGCGCCCCGAAACTGAACTGCTTTACGTATTTTTTTTGTTTCAAGCTTCTGTCTGTTAGCAAAATCAACTACCATCTCCTTATTGTGAGGCCCAAAAACAATAGCTTGCTGAGAACTGGCCGCCACCCCGGTTTCCTTTGCTAAAATGTTAAGAAGCCGGCTTGTATCTAAAGATGACCCCATACCTATAACCTTTTTTGCTGAAAAACCAGTTTGCTTTAATATTAAATAAGTAATAATATCTAAAGGATTAGTTACCACAATAATAGTGGCTTTGGGGCTATATCTTTTTATATTATCGGCAGATTTTTTTGCGATCTCTGCATTTATCCGCAATAGGTCCAGGCGGCTCATCCCTTCCCGGCGTGCCACCCCGGCAGAAAATATTACTATATCGGAATCTTTAATTTGAGAATAATGCTTGGTACCTTTAATTTGGGTCGAAAAATCTAAAACTCCCCGGGTATCTTCCAAATCATAGGCTACTGCTTTGGCCTGATCTTGTTTTATATCTAATAAAATAAGCTGTTCAATCTCTAAATTACTTAAAAGATTAAAGGCTAAATTAGAACCAACCCCTCCAACCCCGATAATCGATACTTTTCTAATCATTTTACAAATTCTTTATTTTTTCAACCACAGCTTCAGCAAATTCTTGAGTACCAGCCGCAGTGCGATCATCCCGGTTGAGCTTTAAATCATAAGTTAATACCTTACCTTCCTTAATAACCTCAGCAACAGCTGTTTCCAGCTTAACGGCTTTTTCTCCTTCACCCAGATGCTTTAGCATCAGCGCGGCTGACAAAATAGTAGCTGCAGGATTTACCTTATTTTTTCCGGCATGCCGGGGCGCGCTTCCGTGAGTCGGTTCAAACACAGCTATTTTTTCGCCAATATTTGCTCCGGCCGCAAGCCCAAGGCCGCCTACTAAACCTGCCCCTAAATCAGAGATTATATCTCCATAAAGATTGGGTAAAACTAACATATCAAAATTTTGCGGCCTCTGGATAAGCTGCATAGCCAAATTATCAACGATTACATCGTTAGACTCTACTTTTGCCTGATATTTTTGAGCAACTTGGGTAAAACTATCCAAAAAAAGGCCATCGCTGTATTTCATAATATTTGCTTTATGGATACAGCTAATTTTTTTTCGATTATTTCTTAAGGCATATTCGAAAGCAAATTTTGCGATTCTTTCAGAAGCGCTTCTTGAGATAGGCTTAATAGAAACTGCGCTACCGGGCCTAACCTTTTTTTCGCTAGTTTTGTTTATTATTTCAAGAAGCTTATCTGTGTCGGAATCTTTTTCCTTAAATTCTACACCGGCATAAAGGTCTTCTGTATTTTCGCGGACAATTATTAAATCTATATCTTTATATAACGCCTTGGGGCTATTAAAAGCTTTAATCGGACGTAAGCAAACATACAAATCGAAAAACTGCCTTATCGCAACGTTTATCGAACGAAAACCACTCCCGACCGGTGTTGTAATCGGGCCCTTTAAGGCTATCTTATTTTTTTCAATTGATTCAATAGTCTCTTTGGGAAGCAACTCTCCGCCTTGCTCCAGAGAAGTTTTACCAGCTATTCTTTCTTCCCATTTAATGTCAAGGCCAAATGCATCTACGCACGTCAATGCCGCCTTAACGACTTCCGGGCCAATCCCATCTCCAGGTATAACCGTAATATTATAACTCATAGTTAGACCGAAAACTCCTTATGTTTTTTCAAATAATTAAAAATACCTTCGGACTTGATAAGTTCTTTTTGAAAATTAGTCCAAGGATTAAAAACAGTATTAATCTTTCCGCCTTTTTTGATTTCCCCTTTATCAAGCTCTATGCTTATCTTATCGGCTTCATTGATCAAGCTAGTATCAGCCTCAACCAGGGCAAGCCCGATATTAAACGCATTCCGGTAAAAAATCCGGGCAAAACTTTTTGCCACAACACAAATTATTCCCGCTTCTTTTATAACCCATGGCGCTTGCTCACGTGAAGACCCCATCCCAAAATTTTCTCCTGCGGCTATTATAGATTTATTGGCAATGATTTCTTGATAAAAATTAGGGCGGATATCTTCAAAAAGATAATGAGAAAGCTCTTTCATGTCTGTTATCGAAAACTTATAACGCCCGGAAATAATCCAATCCGTATTAATATTATCGCCAAATTTAAATACTTTACCTTTTAAAACCATAAGCTATAAACTGTTAAATTCTGTTAAGTTTTTCACCTTGCGCAGAGCCGCTTCTTTAGTAATTATTCCTTTTTTGTAAAAACTCTTAAGGCACTTATCCATCGTATACATCCCATGCTGGCCGCCCATTTGGATTAAAGATGGTAACTGGGCAACATCATTTTCTCTGATTAAATTCCTTACCCCCGGAGTCGAAACCATTACCTCCGTAGCAAGAACCCTGCCTTTCGACTCGGCCCGGCGCAATAAAACCTGCGAAATAACTGCCTGCAAACATTCAGCAAGTTGAACAGTTACCTGCCTCTGCTGGTGAGGAGGAAAAACATCAATAATCCTCTGTATAGTCTGGGGAGCATCCGGCGTATGCAAGGTCGCAAGCACCAGGTGCCCGGTTTCAGCTGCAGTTAAAGCCGTTGCGATAGTCTCAAGATCTCTCATTTCGCCTACTACAATAACATCGGGATCCTGGCGCAGCCCTCTTTTTAACGCTTCAGGAAAAGAATGTGTATCGGAAAAAACTTCCCTTTGCTTTACAATGCTTTTTTCATTTTTATAAACAAACTCTATCGGATCCTCGATAGAAACAATAAGCTCTTTTCTGTGCTTATTTATATAGTTAACCATCGCAGCCAAACTCGTACTTTTGCCGGTCCCAGTTGGCCCGGTAACTAAAATTAAACCATTCGGCTTTTTAATTAAATCAAAAATAATTTCAGGAAGGCCTAGCGACTCAATAGAAGGAATCTTTTTCGGAACCCTGCGCAAGGCAGCTTCTACATTGCCGCGCTGATAATGAACGTTTATTCTGTAACGATCCATGCCTTTTAGGGCAAACGAAAAATCTAACTCTCGATTTTTCTCAAAAGAAGCTTTCCTTTCATCATTAAGCATGCTATAGATTAACGCCCGGGAGCTCTCTCTGGTTAAGCTTTCTAAATCAGTTATCACCAATTCACCGTCAACCCGTAAAATTGGAGGGAAACCTACCGTAAAATGGATATCACTAGCCCCTTCACTTTCGCCTAACTCTAAAATATCATTAATTCGCATGGCTAACCTCCTTTAAGACAATATCTTTCTCGGGTCGGCGATTTTTCCTTTAATGGCAGATGCCACCACTGTCGCCGGTGACGCTAAGTAAATAAAAGCATTAGGATTGCCCATTCTTCCCTTAAAATTCCTGTTTGCCGTAGAAATAGCCACTTCTTGATCTGCTAAGACGCCTTGATGGGTTCCCACACAAGGCCCGCACCCCGGAGGCAAAACAATTCCGCCTGCTTCTACAAACTTTTTTATGTATCCTTTCTCCAGCGCCTTCTGGAATATGGAATGAGATGCCGGTGCGACCAAAAACTTAACTTTAGAATTAACTTTGTTTTTTGTCAACATTTTTGCGGCTATTTTTAAATCTTCCAGGCGTCCATTAGTACATGTTCCCAAAAAAGCCTGATCGATTTTAGTTCCCTGGACCTTTTCAACCGGTACCCCATTGTCTACATCATGAGGGCAAGCTACATAAGGAGAAATTTTAGCAACATCAAATTCAATTACTTTTTCATAAAAACATTTTTTATCGGGAAACACTTTTTTGTATTTCTTAACCCCGGCCTTTTTTAAAAAATTTTCGGCCTTCTTATCAACCAGCATTAAGCCAGCCTTAGCTCCGGATTCTATTGTCATATTAGTTATAGTCAATCTTGCGTCCAACGAAAGCCTATCTATCACTTCTCCCGAAAATTCAATAGCTTTATAGGTAGCCCCGTTTGAGCCTAACTGACTTATTATATAAAGTATAATATCTTTGCTGTAAACACCAAAAGGAATCTTTCCTTTAATGATTATCTTGTAAGTTTGGGGAACCTTAAACCAATTTTTCCCTGTCGAAAGAGTAACAGCTAAATCAGTCGAACCGACCCCCATCGCTAAAGTCCCCAAAGCACCCGCAGTTGAAGTATGAGAATCAGCTCCCAAAATAAGCCTACCGGGAACAGCGAATCCTTTTTCAATAATTAATTGGTGCGATATCCCACAACCAACATCAAAAAAAAGATTCTTATATTTTTGCTGGAATCGGCGCATCCGTGAATGCACTCTTGAAACACCAAGGCTGGGTGATGGGCTGCTATGGTCGATAAACATCGCATATTTTTTCGGCCTGCAAATCTCTTTCTTTGACTTAGCTAAACTATCAAGGACTAGGACGGATGTTCCGTCTTGGGAAAAACAAAAATCTACCTTACAGACTCCGACATCTCCTGCCTTAAGAACCTTTTTAGCATGGCCCGAAAATATTTTTTCTGCGATAGTTTGCGCCATATCTTATTTCATCTCTTAACCATTAAATCTAACTTCTTTTATCAAAGCGTACTGATAAATCTGCTGATTCTATCTATTCCTTTCTTTATCTGTTCAAGGCTAGTGGAAAAACTTATTCGAATGAAACCTTCTTTCCCAAAAGCACTAGCGGGTATGCAGGAAACAAGTTCTTCTTCTAAAAGACGTGAACAAAAATCTAAAGAATTTAAACCCGTTTCTCTGATGTCAGAAAACATGTAAAAAGTACCTTCGGGCTTCAATGGCCTTATCTTAGCAATTTTATCTAGGCCCTTATACAGCAAATCTCTTCTTTCTTCAAATCTGGCGCCAACCTGGCTCTGCCACTCTTTTCCTTCTAAGGCGGCTATGGCTGCGGCTTGAGATATAGAACAGGGACACGATGTAGTATGGCCCACAATCTTTGAAGCTTCTTTAATAAAATCGTTACTCGCAGCAAGATAACCAACTCGCCAACCAGTCATCGAAAAGCTTTTAGAAAATCCTCCTATAGTTATAGTATGATCTTGCATTGAATTGAGGCAAGCAAGGCTGGTATGTTTTTTCTTATCATAGACTAAAGCCTCATAGATTTCATCGCTTATAACTGTAATTTTAGCATCCTTAATAACTTCAGAAATCGCCAGAAGTTCTTCTTTGCTGTAAGTTGTGCCGGTGGGATTGTTAGGATAATTAAAAATAAGAGCTTTTGTTTTAGCAGTTATTGATTTTTTTAACAACTCTGGTGTTAATTTAAAATTATTTTCTTCGGGCAGCTCAATAAACCTAGCTTTACCGGGAGTAAGCTTGACCATTTCCGGATAACTTACCCAATAAGGTAAAGGGATAAGAATTTCATCCTCCCGAGACGCCAAAGACAATAAGGCGATAAAAATAGCGTACTTTGCTCCTGAGGTAACAATAATATTTTCTGATTCGACCGGGATATTATTTTGGGATTTTAATTTATCAGCGATCGCCTTTTTCAAGTTATTGTCGCCTGAAGACGGTGTGTATTTGGTAAACCCTTGGTCAATTGCTTCTTTTGCCGCACTTTTTATAAAATCCGGAGTATCAAAATCCGGCTCACCCGCTGCAAAATTTACTACATCTTTCCCTTGTTTTTTTATTTGTTTAGTTAAAGAAGTAATCTTTAAGGTGGCAGATTTGGTTAAAGACAAGACTTGTGGATTTATTAACATACAAAATTTAAGGTTTTTTCCCTTTATTAAACATCTTCTTCAAGCCAGTTAAGCCTTTTTTCTTATAGGCTTGTTTTTTTGCTTCTTTACTTTCGCTTGCTTCCGGCTTTACGGTTTTCTCTGTAGCCTTTGCAGATTTTTCTTTTTTAACTTTTTTTTCGGCTAAATTAGTTAGTTCTATCTGCGCCAACAAAGCTCCATCACTTTTTCTAAAACCAAGATTATAAATACGGCAATAACCTCCTTGGCCGTTACGGAAACGAGGCCCAATCTGATCAAAAAGTTTTTTAACCAAAGAATGGTCACCAATCTTTTTAAAAGCCTGCCGCCGGGCAGCGAGGTTATCTTTTTTAGCTAAAGTAATAAGTTTATCAATCTGCGGTTTAAGCATTTTAGCTTTTGGAGTGGTGGTCTTAATTCGTTCGCTGATAATCACAGACTTCAGCAAGGATTTAAGCAACGCTTTTCTTTGCCCCCTTGACCGCGATAATTTATTGCCTTTCTTTTTATGTCTCATCTTTTAATCTCCGTAATTTTAATTAACAAGATAATTATTTTAAACTTTTTTCATTTTCTCTTCATCAATATTCATTCCGAAGTCAAGCCCCATCGTTTTTAGAAGAGCAGCTACTTCATTTAAAGACTTTTTCCCAAAATTCCGGTAAGCTAAAATTTCTGGCTCGGTCTTAGTCACCAGCTCTGCCAAGGTTTTAATGTTAGCCTCGCGCAGGCAATTCGCGCTTCTTACTGAAAGCTCTAACTCAGAAACCGGCAATTTCAATTTTTCATACAAAGATATTTCTTCAGAAGTAAGTTCCTCATAATCTTCTTCCGGCAGCTCACCCAGAGTAAAGAAAAGCTCAAGGTGCTTATTCAAAACTTTAGAAGCATAAATCAATGCTTCTTTAGGCTCGATGCTGGCATCTGTAAAAATCTCCAATAATAATTTATCGTAATCTGTCCTCTTGCCAACACGGGTGTTTTCGACTTTAAAGGCCACTCTTTTGACTGGGGTAAAAATCGAATCAATAGCTATTACTCCAATCGGCATGTCTTCTCTCTTGTTGGCTTCAGCCGGGACAAAACCACGCCCGCGGCCCACCTCCATTTCAATGTTGAGTTTCTTTCCTGGTCCGGTGATTGTCGCAATATGGTGATCCGGATTAACGATTTCAATTGTTTCGTCAGTAATAATATCTCTGGCCTTTACCTCTTGTTCTCCTTCGGATTTTATATAAATTTTCTTTGGCGAACGAGAATAAGCGCGCAAAGTAAGCCCTTTTATATTCAGAATAATTTCAGGCAAGTCCTCTAAAACCCCTTCCACCGGAGAAAACTCATGCGGAGCCTCTGCGACTTTAATCGATGTTACGGCAGAACCTTCAATTGACGAAAGAAGTACACGCCGCAAAGAATTACCTAAAGTTACACCATAACCTCTTTCTAAGGGGTCTGCTATAAATTTACCATAAGTTGGGCTATAACTATCTTGGTCTACGGTTATTCTTTTTGGAAATTGAAAATCACGCCAGCTTATTCCCATATTTTTTCCTCCTCTAGATTGATTACTAGTTAATTCATTTTAACTGCTTGCCAAATTGATTACTTAGAATAAAGCTCTACAATCAACTGTTCTTGCATAGGTATAGTAATGTCATCTTTGGTCGGCAGTCGTTTTATTGTAATTTTATGGTTTTGATTATCTACACTAAGCCATTCAGGAACACTTTTTTCTTTTGCGCTTATTTGGATATTTTCTTTTATTAAATCATTCATTTTTTGGCCAATTCGCAACTCGATTACCTGGTCTTTTTTTACTAAAAAAGAAGGGATGTCGACTCTGCGGTTATCGATAAAAATAAAGCCATGGCGGACAAACTGCCTGGCTTGAGACCGGGATAACGCAAACAGGGAACGAAAAACTATATTATCCAGCCTTCTTTCCAGCTCCTGAATTAAAATTTGGCCGGTAGCTCCTTCTGATTTATGCGCGATTTCAAAAAACCTTCTAAATTGGCGTTCAAGCAACCCGTAGACACTTTTTGCTTTTTGTTTTTCCCTAAGCTGTAAGGCATAATAAGAAGGTTTGGATCTTTGCCTTTTCTGCATTCCCGGAGGAGTAGGCCTTTTAGCTACGGCGCACTTTTCAGTCACGCACCTGATCCCTTTTAAAAAAAGCTTCATTCCGGCTCTCCGGCATAATTTACATTTTGGTCTTAAATCTCTTGCCATTTTTTTACTCTCCTCAATTACGTTGATTCTTGGCTTATAATTTTCGTTCTAGGTTCAATGTTCTACGCTGAGCTATTAGACTCTTCTTTTCTTTTTCAGCCTGCAACCATTATGCGGAGCCGGGCTCGCCACTTTGACACGCTTAACATTTAAACCTGCTGCCGAAAGCGCCCTGATAGCCGCTTCCCGGCCTGGGCCTGGCCCTTTAACCATAACGTCGACCTCTCTTAAACCCATAGATTTAGTAGCTTTGGCAACATCAAGGGAGGCCATTTGAGCTGCATAAGGAGTCGATTTACGTGCCCCCTTAAACCCTACCCCTCCGGCTGACTTCCATGCCAGAACATTACCGTTTAAATCTGTTATCGAAACAATTGTATTATTAAAAGTAGCTTTAATTCTAGCCACCCCCGCTGAAGACTGAAGCTGAATCTTTTTCTTTTTCCGTTCTTTTCTTTTTGGTTTCTTAGCCATATTTTTCCCTCATTTTTTGTTTATTTCAATTAGCTACTATTTTAATTTTAATAATTTTATAAAATATTTTTATCGTTTTTTGCCGCCCACTCTGGATTTTGGCCCCTTCTTAGTCCGGGCATTGCAGCGTGTGCGCTGGCCCCGTACCGGCAATCCTTTTTTATGCCGCATCCCCTTGTACGATTTAATTTCAATTAATCTTCTGATATCCTGGGAGGTTTTCCGCCTCAGCTCACCTTCGACCGTATAATTTGATTGAATGTACCTAGCCAGCTGAGAAGTCTCGTCTTCCTTTAAATCTCCGGCTTTTCTTTCAGGGTCAATCCCGGTGTTATTTAAAATTTCATCAGCTTTTTTCGGGCCAACTCCATAAAGATAACGTAAAGAAATTTTTATTTTTTTATTTTTTGGGATATCTACCCCTAAAATTCTTGGCATCGTTCCTCCTCTAAGGTGGTTAATTTTCTGCACACTAATTAACCACTCACCAGTTAACTAATTGCTATCCTTGTCGCTGCTTGTGTTTAGGGTTTTTACAAATTACCCTTACCACTCCTTTTCTTTTTATCAACTTACATTTATTGCAAACTCTTTTTACTGAACTTTTGACTTTCATCCCTTAATTCCTATGTTTTTTTTGCCAATATTATTTAACTACTATTTGATAAATTAAATTTACTTTTCAAAGTAATGATGGGCCCAATATTATAATTTTGTTAAGCTTTGCTTCGCAAAGATTGGGCACATCCCTTAATTCCTATGTTTTTTGGCGTTTTTAAGTTAATATCTTTTTATTTTGTAATTTACCCCTGATCTCTTCCAGCACTTCTTCTTTTGGCTTTCCGCCATCAACAGATACAAATAGGCCTTTTTGTTTATAAAAATCAAAAATTTCTTTGCTGTTTTCCAAAAATACATCCCATCTTTTTTTTATGGTCTCAGGATTATCATCATCCCTTTGCTCCAAGCCGGCGCCGCATTGGTCGCAAAGATTATCTTCCTTAGGCGGCATAGAATCAAGATGGTAAATAGTGCCGCATTTTGGGCAAACCCTTCTTTTGCTCAAACGGTCTACAATAGTAGCCTGGCTCACATCTAAATAAATAAAAGCATCTATCGAGCAATTCTTTTCTTCTAAAATGCCTTCTAATGTTTCCGCTTGTTTCCGGTTTCGGGGATAACCGTCCAATATAAAATTATCATCTCTTAAATTCGCAGCGATTACACCCCTAACCGTATCATCAGCAACAAGCTCTCCTTTATCCATATATTGTTTAACTTCCATTCCCAGACTAGACCCCTTACCAACTTCTTTGCGTAAAATATCTCCTAAAGATATTTTTTCCAAATTAAATTGGCTGGCTAATATATCTGCCTGCGTCCCCTTGCCTGAACCTGGTGCGCCAAAAAGAATTAACCTCATCTTCTATTTCCTTCCCTTAAGGGGGCTGCCCTTGATAAAACCATCATAATGGCGTGTCATAAGCTGTCCTTCAACCTGTTTCATCGTATCCAGGATAACCGCTACCATAATCAAAAGAGTTGTGCCGCCAAAAAGTGAAGCTAGCTGGTACGAAGGCACCCGAAAGATCTCCATGATAATGTTTGGAAAAATGGCAATAATACTAATATATATAGCTCCCACAAACACAACCCGGGTGGCAACATAATCAAGATAATTTGCGGTAGGCCTGCCTGGCCTTACTCCCGGGACAAAACCGCCATAACGTTTTAGATTATTGGCAATTTCTAAAGGGTGAAAAACCATGGCTGTATAAAAATACATAAAAAATATGATTAAACCAACTAAAATAAAATTGTACCAAAAACCTCTCTGCTGAATTACGGTTTGTAAAAACTGGACAATTTTTATATCTTTAGGCAAAAACATCGCTAATGTTGCCGGAAAAGAGATCACGGCCGAAGCAAAAATAATTGCAATAACTCCTGCCATGTCTATCTTAATCGGCAGGTAAGTGCTCTGGCCTCCATACATTTTGCGCCCAACCACTCTTCTCCCGTATTGAATCGGAATTCTTCGTTGAGCTTGAGTGAATAAAACCACAGCGGCAATCATACAAACCAAAACCGCAACCAAGCCAATTACAACCGGAGTTGATATCTGCTGATTCGCCGGATTAGTGGGAGACCAGAGGCGCCAAAGCTGGCTGACCGATGAGGGGATACGTGAAAGTATACTGGTTGTAATAATGATTGAAATCCCATTGCCGATACCTCTTTCCTGAATTTGCTCACCCAGCCACATAATAAAAATCGTACCGCAGGCTAAAGTAATAACCGTTGTAAAATTAAACAGCAAACCCGGTTCGGGAACAATTAAATGCCCTTTAAAATTAGCGGGATTAGAAAGCCAGAAAGATAAAAATAAGCCCTGGACAAAACATAAAACTAAAGTAAAGTACCTGGTGTATTGATTAATTTTTTCATAACCAGCCTTACCTTCCTTAGCGATTTTCTCTAAAGCAGGAACTACATTTTGAAGCAACTGCATAATGATAGAAGCCGATATATAAGGCATAATACCTAAGGCAAAAATGCTTAGCTTAGTTAAAGCTCCGCCGGTAAATAGATTAAGCATTCCAAAAATAGTTTGGCCCTGGTTCTTACTAACCTCGGCAAAAAATTGAGAAAGAGCTCCCGTATTTACTCCCGGAGTAGGGATAAAACATCCGGCCCGGTATACCACCAAAAGAGAAAGAGTTATGAGGATTTTTTTTCTTAAATCCGGTACCTTAAAGATATTCGCTACCGCTTTAAACACTCAAAAACCCCTCCCTTAGACTCAACAATCTCTTTTGCCTTTTTAGAAATTTTATCGGCCTTTATGATAATTTTTAAATTAAATTTACCGTTCTGCTTGGCCAACACTTTAACTGGTTTATATTTATTTTCAATCAACCCGAACTTCTCCATCTCCTCCGGAATGAGTTCGCTGCTATTTTTTGCTCTCTCCTGAATATCAGCCAAGTTTACTATTTGATATACTTTTCTGTTCCTGGCGGTAAAGCCTCTCTTAGGTATTTGCCTTAAAAAAGGGAGGTTCCCGCCCCGAAAACCAGCATAAGGCAATTTTTTTCCTTTTCTTTGACCGGCGCCTTTATGCCCCCGGCCTGAAGTCTTACCTAAACCGGAACCGGTTCCTCTCCCCCGCCGTTTAGCTTTTTTATTCTTAGTTACTATTTTAATATCTGATAAATCCATAATAATCAACCCTTGAAATTCTTAAAGGCTTCAAAAGTAGCCTTAACTACATTTATAGGATTTGTAGAATTGCCAATATTTTTTGTCAAAATATCCTTTATCCCCGCGCATTCACAAACTGCCCGGATAGGCCCGCAAGCAATAACCCCTGTGCCTCGAGAAGCAGATTTAAAAAGTATCCGCATCGATCCAAATTTACCAATAACCTGGTGGGGGATTGTCGACCCTTTATGTTTTACTTTTACAGTATCTTTTTTTGCTTTATTTATCCCTTTTCTAATTGCGCTGGCAACTTCATTAGCCTTGCCCACAGCAAAACCTGCTTGATTGACACCGTCCCCGACTACAACCAAAGCGGAAAAAGAAAGGTTCTTACCCCCTTTAGTTACCTTGGTGGTTCTATTGATAAATAATACTTTTTCAATAAAAGCTTTTTCGTCTGACCTTGCTTTAGCTGATCTTTTCTGCATTAAAATTTTAATCCTCCTTCTCTTGCGCCTTCGGCCAAACTTTTTATTCGGCCGTGAAATTTATATCCGCCCCGATCAAAACAAACAACACTTATTTTTTTTGATTTTGCTAAATCCGCGATAATCTTCCCTACTTCTTTGGCAGCAGCTTTGTCTGCTGTTTTGGCATTATTACCCTTAAATTGCGCAGACAAAGTAGATGCTCCCGTGACTACTCTCTGGGCTTGATCGTCTATCAGCTGCGCATAAACATGTTTATGGCTGCGGAAGACTAAAAGGCGCGGCCGCAAAGCAGTGCCTTGAATTTTTTTTAATATCCTCTTATGCCTGTACTCTCGAGCTTGTTTTTTCATCTCTTTGTTTATCCTTTTTTATTTTGCTAATGCTTTTCCGATTTTCTTCCTTACCTCTTCGCCAAGGTACCTAATCCCTTTACCTTTGTAAGGTTCAGGTGGGTATATTTTTCTGATTTTAGCGGCAAATTGGCCTATCTTCTGCTTATCCGTACCTTCTATCGTTATCCGGGTATTTGAAGGCAGGGAAACATTTATCCCCTCCGGCACCTCAAACTCGACCGGATGAGAAAAACCTAAACTCAAATCAAGGGTTTTCCCTTTCATCTGCGCCTTATAACCAACCCCTACAATTTCAAGTTCTTTTTTAAACCCTTCGGTTACACCCTTTATAAGGTTAGCTACGATTGCTCGGGTTGTTCCATGTAAGCTTCTTGCCAGCTTATTATTCTTTTTTCGTGTTACAGATAAAATATTATCCGCTAAATCTACTTGGATAAGTTTATCAAAATGAAAGCTAAGGCTTCCCTTTGGCCCTTGCACGGAAACCTTTTCTTCCTTGATCTCCACTTTGACTTCCTTAGGGACTGCTATTGGTTGTTTGCCGATTCTTGACATTTTTTATCTCCTTCGGTCACTCAGGGCTCCGCTTGCTTCATTCGCTCCGCTTTACCTTAAAATTACCATACCATTGCGATAACTTCTCCGCCCAGGCCTTCTTTTTTTACCTGCTTATCAGTAAATATTCCTTTTGATGTAGAAATTATCGATAAACCATATCCGCCTAAAACCGAAAAATTTTCATCCTTCTTTTTATAAATACGCCGTGATGGCCGAGAAACTTTTTTGATTTGACTAATTAAACTCTTCTTCCCGTCATATTTTAAATATACTTTTATTTGCTTAAAACTCTTGGTCTCTGCTTCCTTAAAATTCTCGATATATTCATGTTCTTTTAATATTTGGCAAATCTTGGATAAAATATTCGAATAGGGGATGAATACCTCTTCCTTATAAGCTCTGGTGGCATTCCTTATTATGGTAAATGCATCTGCAATTAAATCAGTTCTGCTCATTTTCCTTCCTTTTTTTATATTTTTTATTCATCTGTGTACATCCGTACCACATCTACGTGTATCTGTGCTTACCAGCTTGCTTTTTTTACCCCCGGAATCAACCCTTGCCAGGCTAATTCACGAAAACAAATCCGGCAAAGTTCAAAATCTCTAATATAGCCACGCGGCCGCCCGCAGCGCCTGCATCTATTTCTATAACGAGTAGTAAACTTTGGATTTTCTTTTTCCTTAATCCATTTTTGAATTTTTGATTTTTTAGCCATTATCTCCTCCTGAAAGGAAACCCAAATGCATCAAGCAGCTCTCTTGCTTCTTGATCCGAATCAGCAGTAGTATGAATTGAGATATTCATCCCTTGGGTTCTGGTTATTTTATCTAAATTTATTTCTGGAAATATGCCTTGTTCCACTAAGCCAAAGTTATAGTTGCCGGACCGATCAAAAGAATTAGGCGAAAACCCCCTAAAATCACGAATTCGCGGAATAGCCGCGCTGATAAGACGGTCGAAAAAGTCATACATCATTGCCTTACGCAAAGTCACGCAACAGCCCACAGCCACTCCCTGTCTAAGCTTAAAATTAGAAATAGCCTTGCGAGCCCGGCAAATCTTAGGACGCTGGCCGGTAATCGTCCCCAGCTGTTCAGATACGCTCTCGATTAGTTTGGAATCAGAAGTAGCTTCCCCTACCCCCATATTGACTACAATCTTGACCAAACGCGGTACCGCCAAAATATTAGTATAGTTGCGCTTCTTTTTCAATGCAGGCATAACCTGCTCTCTATAAACTTGAAGCAGTCTGGGAATATAATTTTTTAAATTGCTTTCTGGCATTTTTTACAAACCCTTGTTTTAGTTTTATCCTTGGCTATCTCGATTTTAGTTTTAACCCCTTTGTTGCAATTTGGGCAAAATAATTGCATGGTTGACAGATGCAAAGGCAAAGGTATTTCTTCAAAGCCGCCTTGCTCTGATTCAGATTTTCGTCTTTTATGTTTTTTTACCAGGTTCACCCCTTCGACTACTGCTCTTTGCTTAGCGGAAAAAACCGTTAAAACCTTTCCTTTTTTCCCTTTGCTCTTACCGGAATTGACTATTACCTTATCGCCTTTTTTAATTTTTAAACTCATTTTTTATTTTTAGTTGTTTCTTCGCATTAATATTATAAAAACTATATCGCCTCTGGGGCTAAAGATAAAATTTTACTAAACCGGCTGCGCAGCTCTCTTACAACCGGGCCAAAAACACGGGTAGCCCGGGGATTATTCTGCTTATCTATAACCACACAGGCGTTTTTATCAAATTTAACCACCAAACCATCCTTTCTTTTAACCGGGAAATGAGTCCGGACTACTACGGCCCTCACCACCTCACCCTTTTTTATCGGAGAATTAGGGATAGCCGCCTTAACGCTGCCGGTAATAACATCCCCAACCATAGCATATCTCTTTCCTTTGCGCCCCAAAACTCCTATAAAAGAGATCTTTTTAGCTCCGCTGTTATCGGCTACATCTAACTTAGACCTTAAAGTTATCATTTTAAAACCTCAAAGACCCTAAAACGTTTATCTTTAGAAAATGGCCGGCATTCGGTAATTTTTACTTTATCTCCGGCTTTTGCCTTATTATCTTTATCATGCGCTTTGTACTTCTTCTTAGTCATAGTAAGCTTGTTATACATACTATGAGGTAATCGTCTTTTAACCAAAACAACAACAGTCTTATCCATTTTGTCCGAGACGACAACTCCCTCTAATACTTTACCTAGTTTTTTCGCCACTCTCTCTCCTTTTTTCGTTAATTACAGTAGATATTTGGGCTATCTCTTTTTTTACATTTTTAAATAGATGAGGCTTCTCTAAACCGCTTTTTCTCTTAAACTGCAATTTCATGAGCTTTTTGCGATTCTCGATCAATTTTTCTTTTAACTCTTTTTCCGAAAGTGATTTTATTTTTTTTATATCAGCCATAATCAATTTATCCCTGTTTTTTAATCGTAACCTAACCCTTTCTGGTAACAAACATAGTTTTAAAAGGCAATTTGTAGGCTACCAACCTAAAGGACTCTCTGGCATAGTCTTCAGGCACTCCTCCAATTTCAAAAATTATATTGCCTCTTCTTACTACCCTAACCCAGCCCTCGACATCTCCTTTCCCTTTACCCTGGCGGGATTCGGCTGGTTTTTTGGTTATTGACTTATCAGGAAAAACCCTTATCCAAAGCTTGCCTCCCCGGCGCAAGCGCCGTGTAAGCACAACCCGGGTGGTTTCAATTTGAGTATTCTTAAGCCAGCCAGACTCAAGCGCTTTTATCCCATACTCGCCAAAAGAGACTCTAGAACCGGCTACAGCCAGCCCGCCTCTTTTGCCCCGGTGTGTTTTTCTGTATTTTACTCTTTTAGGAATAAGCATCTTACTTCTTCACCTTTTGATCTTTTTCGATTAAATAATCCCCTAACTGCTTTTGGCCTTTATATATCCAAACCTTTACTCCAATAGTTCCGTAAGTAGTTTTAGCAACCGCAAAACCATAATCGATATCTGTCCTAAAAGTATGAAGCGGCACTTTGCCATACTTATAGCTTTCGGAACGGGCTAGCTCAACCCCTCCCAACCGGCCAGAACATTGAACCTTTATTCCTTCTCCCAAAGATGATTGAGCTTGTTGTAGCGCTTTTTTCATTGCTCTTCTGAATTTTACCCTTTTTATTAATTGAAATGCAATTAGCTCAGCCACCAACTGGGCCTCAAGAGCTTGATCGCTTACCTCCTCAACATCGATAATTATTTCTTTCGCGGTCAGATCCGCTAAATCTTTTTTAACCCGTTCGATATCCTGGCCGCGCCTTCCGATAATTACTCCGGGCCTTGAGGTCCGCACCTTTATTCTTATTCCTCCTGAAGAAACCCGTTCGATATCAATAGTTGCAATCGAACCCAAGGAATAGCTTTTCTTTATCTTTTCCCGAATAGCCAAATCTTCTTCAAGAAAGTCAGCGTACTCACCCTTTTTAGGAGAAAACCATCTTGACAACCAACTTTTACCAAAACCAATTCTTAAAACATAAGGGTGAACTTTTTGTCCCATTTTTTAGCTCTCCTGCATTATTTTTTGGTTAGAATCTAATTCAACCACCAGATGGCTCATTCTTTTTCTAATAACTGCGGCCCGGCCAAATGATTCAGCCCGGTATCTTTTTAAAGCCGGCCCTTGATTAGCCACAAGCCGGGAGATGAATAAAGAATTATCATCATAGCCTTTATTCCGGGCATCGGCGATTGCAGTTTTAATTATCTTCTTTAAAAACTTCGCGCCTTTCTTCTTAACAAACTCCAACTTATTGACCGCCTCTTTAGCGTTAAGCCCTTTGACCAATTTAATCACCGGCCTTAACTTTGTCGGAGAAATTCTGATATATTTTGCTTTTGCTCTAGTTACCATTTTAATAAAATTTATTTTTTCAAAATTGATTTTTTAGCTTTAATCCCGCCATGCTCTTTAAACTTTCTAGTCGGCACAAACTCACCCAGCCGATGCCCGACCATGCTTTCGGTAATAAAAACCGGAACATGCTTTTTACCATCATGTACCGCAAAAGTCAAGCCAACAAATTCAGGAATGACCATGGAACCGCGCGACCAGGTTTTTATAGCTTTTCTGTCTCCCGAGCTCTTAACACGTTCTACTTTCTTCAGTAACTTAGCAAACACATATGGCCCTTTTTTTAATGAACGACTCATTTTCTAGATCTTCTCCCGCCTTTAGTTCTTCTTTTAATAATATATTTATCACTCCGTTTTTTCCTTCTTGTTTTTCCGCCTTTAGCCGGAACCCCCCAAGGGCTTACCGGATGCGGATTACCTTGACCGGCCTTGCCTTCGCCGCCGCCATGAGGATGATCTACCGGATTCATCGCGACACCCCTTACTTTAGGACGCCTTCCGACCCAACGATTCCTACCTGCCTTACCCTTGCTCAAGGAAGAGTATTCTCCCAAACCAACTTGCCCCACCGTAACCCGGCATTGTTCTTTAACCAGCCTGATCTCACCGGAAGCAAGCCTTATTTGAGCAGTGCCTTTTTCTTTGGCCATCAATTGAGCCCAAGCCCCGGCGCTTCTTACCAATACTGCTCCGCGGCCGGGATTAAGTTCTATATTATGAATCAAAGTACCCATCGGTACATACGTTAACTTCATACTATTGCCAGGCTTGATGCTGGTCCTGGATTCTGAAGCGCTGATAATTTTATCTTTAACCTTCAATTTAGCCGGCCAAATAATATACCTTTTTTCTCCATCCGGGTATTTTACCAGTGCTATGCGGGCGTTTCTGTTTGGGTCATATTCAATAGCCAAAACTTCGGCTTCCAGATCAAATTTATCGCGTTTAAAATCAACTACTCGATATTTACGCTTACACCCGCCGCCTCTTCTACGCATAGTGATTCTGCCTTGGTTATTTCTTCCTCCACTGCGGCTAACCGCTTTAGTGAGAGATTTTTCCGGATTTCTTTTTGTGACTTCCGAAAAATCAGAAGTCTTTCTGTTGCGTAACCCTGGCGTGGTTGGTTTATGTTTTTTAATTCCCATATTTTATCCTCAGCTTATTTCTATCTGGTATCCTTTCTTTAAAGTAACTACGGCTTTTTTCCAGGAAGATGTCTTACCCGGTTGGTCCCACCTTATTTTTTTCGCTTTTCCTTTGACAATTTCAGTCGAAACCTTTTTTACCTTTACCTTATAAATTGTTTCGATAGCCTTAGCAATTTCAATTTTATTAGCTTCTTTAGCGACCTTAAAGCTATATTTGCCTAAAGCAATATCCCGGTTAGATTTTTCAGTAACTAATGCTGCTTTAATTATCGAATAAAGAAAACCTAAAGCCATTTTTTTAACCTCTTTTCAATAATCCCTAAAGCGCCTTGGGAAACAACCAGCCTTCGGCAGTTCAAGACGTCTAAGGCGTTTAAATCATCTGCTTTAGCTAATTTAACCTTTTGAATATTAGCTGAAGCTTTTTTTAAGTTTTGATCAGAATCAGGCAAAACAAAGCATACTTTTTTGCCGGTAATACCTAAATTAGCCAGTATTTTAACAAATTCCTTTGTTTTAGAAGATTCCATATTTATTTTATCTACTACCATTATTTGCTTATCCTTTAATTTTGCGTTAAGGGCGCTTTTGAAAGCTATTGCCTTCATCCGCTCAGGGAATTTTTTATTGTAAGATTTAGGCCTGGGTCCAAACGTAACCCCTCCCCCCTTCCAAAGAGGAGACCGGATCGAACCTACTCTGGCTCTTCCGGTGCCTTTCTGCCGCCAGGGTTTTTTGCCGCCGCCTCTCTTTTCGCCTTTTGTTTTAGCAACAGCCAACCCTCTTCTCTTATTTGCTAAATAAGTATTAACGGCCTGCTGCAATAAAGCTAAAGAAACCTTCCCGTCAAAAATATTCTTATTTAAAGAAATATCTTCTTTTGGTTTACCGGATAGCCCTAAAACCTTTAAGGTCAGGTTTAAAGAACTGCTTTTGCTTTCCTTTTTATTTTTTGTTTTCATCGCTTTTTAATTAATTCTGTTTAGTGAGCTTAACAATAGCCCCCCGGCTTCCGCTAACATTTCCTTTTATAAAAATAACTCTTTTTTCCTCGTCTATCTTTAAAATTTCTAAATTTTTAGTAACCCGGTAATTTGAACCAAGGTGGCCCGGCATTTTTTTGTTTTTTGCAATTTTTGAAGGCGTTGCCGATGCTCCTACCGACCCCACTCTGCGGTGCATGCCCGAACCATGCGAACTGGGCTGCCGGCGCATTCTGTGGCGCTTAATCGCTCCCGCAAACCCTTTTCCTTTCGACTTTGACCTTACGGTTATATGTTGGCCCTGGCTAAACATCTCGATACCAACATATCGAGAAGGCGCTTTCTTTTCCTCTTGAGTGTTTTCTTTTTGAGCACCCTCTTTCTTTTGCTCCCCTTTTAGAAAAGGAAAATCAGGGTCCTTTTCTGCTTCTACTTCTTTTATCAGCCTGTAGGCTGGTGCTTTTTCTTTTTTAAAATAACCTCTTTGAGGTTTTTTGATTTTCGAAATTTTTGTTTCTTTAATCTTAAAACAACCAATTTTAGCTTTCTTTTTACCAGGGTAATTCATCTCCTCTAAAATACAAGCAGGTTCTACCTCGACCAGAGTAACAGGTAACAGTTCTCCCGCTGAGCTAAAGACTTGAGTCATTCCAATTTTTGTTCCAAAAATTTCTTTAATCATATTTTACCTTTAAATTTGCGCAGAAATTAACGCAGACTTACACTAGATAAATCCAGATATTTTATCTGCGTTTATCAGCAATTTTATCTATGTGCATCTGTGTTGTTAAACTTCCTGCTTTATTTCTGCATTTACGCCGGCTGGTAAATTCAACCTTCTTAATGCATCTATCGTCTTTGCAGTCGGGCTATCTAAGTCTATTATTCTTTTATGAACCGCGCGCATAAACTGTTCCCTGGACTTCTTGTTAACGTTAGTAGCTCTATTGACAGTATAAATCTTCTTCCGCGTGGGAATAGGTATTGGCCCATTGACCTTGGCTCCAGTACGAATGGCTACCTCTGTTATCTCCTTAGCGGAACTGTCAAGCAATCTGTGATCAAAAGCTTTAAGTTTAATTCTAATTTTAAGTGGTGAACGCATCTTTATTCAATTATTTTAGTAACTAGTCCAGCTCCGACTGTCCTTCCGCCTTCGCGAATAGCAAACCTTAATTCTTTTTCACAAGCAACCGGCTGAAGCAAGGTTACTTCTACTTCAACATTGTCTCCGGGCATAACCATTTCAACCCCTTCCGGCAACTTACAGGTACCAGTTACATCTGTAGTCCTAAAATAAAATTGCGGCCGGTAACCTGAGAAAAAGGGAGTATGCCTTCCGCCTTCCTCTTTCTTTAAAGCATAAACTTTTGCCATAAATTTTTTATGAGGTGTAATCGATCCGGGTTTAGCGATAACCATCCCCCTTTCTGCCTGTTCTTTTTCTACACCGCGCAAAAGCAAACCGGCGTTATCTCCGGCTTGTGCTTCTTCTAAAGTTTTTCTAAACATCTCAATTCCGGTAACTACAGTCTTTTTAGTCTCTTCCTTAATCCCAACTAATTCGATTTCTTCACCGGTTTTAACCTTACCTCTTTCCACTCTTCCGGTCGCGACTGTACCTCTGCCGGAAATAGAAAATATATCTTCAATAGCCATAAGAAAAGGCCTCTCAACATCACGTTTTGGTTCAGGAAAATAATCATCACAAGCCTGGATCAGCTCTACTATCGGCTTACAATTATCATTATCGGCGTTTCCGGCTGTAGCGTCTTCTAAAGCTTTTAATGCGGATCCTTTTACGATCGGAATATCTTTGCCGGGAAACTCATACTTGGTAAGCAAGTCCCTAACTTCTTCTTCAACCAACTCAACTAATTCAGGATCATCCATCTGATCAATCTTATTGACAAAAACTACTATCGCCGGCACATTAACCTGGCGGGCTAAGAGTAAATGCTCTCTGGTCTGTGGCATCGGCCCGTCGGTTGCCGCGACAACAAGTATTGCGCCATCCATCTGAGCGGCTCCGGTAATCATATTTTTAATATAATCAGCGTGGCCCGGGCAATCGATATGCGCATAATGCCTCTTCTCAGTTTCATATTCAACGTGGGCAATGTTAATAGTTACCCCGCGTTCCTTCTCTTCGGGAGCTTTATCTATATCTTCAAACTTTAAAGCTTGGCCCCCGCCTTTCAGTGCCAAAACTTGTGTTATGGCTGCTGTAAGAGTAGTCTTACCGTGATCCACGTGACCAATAGTCCCAATATTAAGATGGGGCTTAGATCTTACAAACTTCTCTTTTCCCATAAAACACCTCCTTTTATCTCCACTTGTATTATTATTGATTAACTAATTTTTTATATTCCCAGTATCTTTGCTAACAACTCTTCAGGAACCTTCTGATAATAGGAAGGCTCTATTGTATACGAGGCTCTGCCTTGTGTCAAGTTTCTCAAATTATCTGCGTAATCAAA
This sequence comes from Candidatus Omnitrophota bacterium, assembly GCA_021735445.1. Classification (GTDB taxonomy): domain Bacteria; phylum Omnitrophota; class Gorgyraeia; order Duberdicusellales; family 4484-171; genus PXAH01. The sequence goes on along the minus strand of JAIPHA010000008.1, from coordinate 31,098 downwards.
AGATTCACTCAAAGGTATTTCCACGCTCACTGTTCTTAAATTTTTTTTCTCTTTCACTAAATTTATCTTCGCCCTTCTTGAATTGAGATCGCCGATTACCTGAGAAAGATATTCAACCGGAGTAATAATTTCTAAATCCATAATCGGCTCAAGAAGTATCGAACGGGCTTTACGCAGCCCTTCTTTAAAAGCCAATTCTCCGGCAATCTTAAAACTTAATTCGGAAGAATCTACATCATGGTATGAACCATCGATTAAAATAACTTTCAAATCAACAACAGGATAACCGCCCAAAACACCGCTTTCAGCAGCTTCATAAACTCCTTCTTTAACCGGAGTTATAAACTCTTTAGGTATCACCCCTGATTTTATTTTATTCTCAAAACTTATTCCGGCGCCTTCTCCCGATGGAGTCATGATAACCTCAACATGTCCGTATTGCCCTTGCCCGCCGCGTTGTTGAATAAATTTACCGGTAGCCTGCACTTTTTTACTTATAGTTTCTTTATAAGAAACCTGAGGCTTGCCTACTTTAGCTTTTACCTTAAATTCTCTAAGAAGCCGGTCAACCATAATCGCAAGATGAAGCTGCCCCATTCCGGATATAACATTTTGTCCGGTCTCCCGGTTGTAGGTGACCTTAAAAGAAGGGTCTTCGTCGGCTAATTTCTTTAATGCCCCAAATAGTTTTTCCTGATCAGCTTTTGTTTTCGGTTCAATAGCCAAAGATACCACCGGCTCAGGAAATTTTATATTTTCAATCATAATTGCATCGTCTTTTACCCCTAAGGTATCACCGGTCATTGTATCCTTGAGGCCAACAAAACAAACTATATCACCCGCTTGAGCGGTTTTTATAATTTCTTGTTTATTGGCATGCATTTTTACAATTTTGGTTATCTTTTCTTTATTTTTTTGAGTAATATTGTAAATGACAGATGAAGAATCCACGCTACCGGAATATATGCGCACATAAAACAATTTCCCCACAAAGGGATCAGTTACTATCTTAAAACAGAGAGCGCAAAAAGACCCGTTAGGATTAGCTTCAATAGCCCTTTCCTCTTGGCTTGATAAATCCTTACCGGATACAGGCTTCACCTCAGTAGGCGATGGCAAGTAGCTGCATACACCATCTAGCAACTGCTGGATTCCTTTATTTTTTAAAGCAGAACCACAAAACACACAAACTAATTTATTTTCAATTACCTTCTCCCGAATTGCAGACATTATTTCTTCCTTTTCGATTTTTTCTCCCTCGATCACTTTATTCATAAAAAGATCATCTAACTCTGCAATTTTTTCGATTATCATTTCTTTTTTTTCAGCAGAAATTTTTTTCAAATCTTCCGGAATCTCTTTTTTTACCAGGTCCTGGCCAAACTCTCCCTGATAATACAAGGCTTTTTCTTCGATCAAATCAACCACTCCTTGAAATTGATCATCCTGATAAATCGGCACCTGTAAAGCTACCGTCGGTATCTGGAACTTTTCCCTCATTTCGGAAATAACCGCAAAAAAATCAGCTCCTTCCCTGTCCATTTTATTAACAAAACAAATCCGCGGAACATGGTACTTCTCTGCCTGGCGCCAAACTGTTTCTGACTGCGGTTCAACACCGGAAACCCCGCAAAAGATAACAACAGCTCCATCTAAAACCTTTAAAGAACGCTCGACCTCAACTGTAAAATCGATGTGGCCGGGCGTATCGATAATATTAATTTGATGGCCCTTCCAATTACAAGAAGTGGCTGCGCTGGTTATAGTAATACCTCTTTCTTTTTCCTGATGCATCCAATCGGTTACAGCAGTACCTTCATGAACTTCACCAATTTTATAAATCCTTCCGGCATAAAAGAGGCTTCGTTCTGTAACCGTAGTTTTACCGGCATCGATATGAGCCACGAAACCAATATTTCTTATTTGAGAAAGGCTTTTTTCTTTATCCATAACTAAACTTGTATTTTCCACTCTATTTATCTGTGTTAATCTATTTTTTATCTGTGTTAATCTGTAATTCAGTATTTAAAATGAGCAAATGCTTTATTTGATTCTGCCATTCTGTGTGTATCCTGCTTTTTCTTAACAACCGGCCCTTCATTATTGTAAGCTGCGATAATCTCATCGGCAATTTTCTTTTCCATCGGTTGATTTTTTTTCTTTTTTGCAAAATCTTTAATCCAACGCAAGGCAATAAAAATACCTTTTTCTTTGGGCACCTCCATAGGAACCTGGTAAGTCGCGCCTCCGACTCTGCGTGGCTTAACAGCCATCCGCGGCCGGGTATTATCTAAAGCGGTGAATAAAGCTTTAATTGGATCTTCTTTTAATTTTTCCGAAACCGCATCAAAAGCGTTATAAACAATTTTTTGAGCCTTGCTCTTTTTGCCATCAACCATAATAATATTGATAAAATGGCCTAAAATCGGATTTCCGTATTTCGGATCCGGCCTTCTTTCTCTTTTCGGTGCCCTATGTCTTCTCATAATTATACCTCATTGATTTAATTATCATCTACGAATTTACTAATCCCTACGAATATACGAATATGGATTCATAAAAATTTGTAAATTCGTAATTGATTCGTACATTCGTTGATTATTTTTTATTTTCCTTTCGGCCTTTTTGTTCCATATTTGGAACGCGAACGCTTCCGGTCCTGAACTCCCTGGCAATCCAGAGCTCCTCTAACAATATGATATCTTACTCCGGGTAAATCCTTTACTCTCCCGCCTCTGACCAAAACCATAGAATGTTCCTGCAAATTATGCCCCTCGCCGGGAATATAAGCCGTAACCTCGTGACGATTGGTAAGACGAACCCGGGCAATTTTTCTTAAAGCTGAATTTGGTTTCTTAGGAGTAGCGGTCCTTACCTGAATACAGACTCCGCGCCGTTGAGGCGCTTTGCCTAAGGCAGGAGATTTCGTTTTCTTTCTTCTTAAAATTCTTGGTTTTTTAATTAATTGATTTATTGTTGGCATTTCTCTACTTCAACCTCCCTGTACCTTTTTAATCCCGTTCCTGCCGGAATAAGATGGCCTACTATTACATTTTCCTTTAACCCTTTCAGCGAATCGGTTTTTCCTGCAGAAGCTGCATCGGTTAAAATCCGAGTTGTTTCTTGAAAACTGGCTGCAGAAATAAAACTTTTTGTGCTCAAAGATGCTTTTGTTATCCCAAGCAGCATTGGCTGAGCCGTGGCCGGCCGCCCTCCTTTTTTAATAATAGCTTCGTTAACCTTACGAAAATCCCATTTATCGACTCCTTCTCCGGGCAGATAGTTGCTGTCGCCTGAATCGACTATTTTTACTTTCTTAAGCATCTCTCGAATAATTACTTCGATATGTTTATCGTTTATCCTTACCCCTTGCAAACGGTAAATTTCCTGAACTTCATTTACCAGATAGCTTTGCAAAATTTTATCTCCGCAAACACTCAAAATATCCTGTAATACTACCGGGCCTTCAGTAAGCTGTTGGCCGGCTGAGACTTTATCACCCCGATAAACAATTGGATGGGTGCCGGTTGGAATCTTATATTCCCGGCTCATTCCGGTGGGACTGCGCACAATAACTTTACGCTGGCCTTTCTTTTCCGTAAACTCTACAAACCCATCGATCTCACTGATAATCGCAGGATTCTTAGGACGCCTGGCTTCGAAAAGCTCAGCGACCCGGGGAAGCCCTCCGGTAATATCTCTGGTTTTCTCAACTAAACGAGGCGTCTTGGCAATAATATCACCCGCTTCGACTGAAGCCTCCTCTTCAAGCATAATATGAGCTCCGGTTGGCAAAGGATATATCCCCAGAACCTCCTCTTTAGAATCTTCAGAGACTATTAACATCTGAGGATGGTAGTCCCCCTTGAACTCAATGACTACTCTCTCTTTTCTTCCGGTAGCAACATTCATCTCTTCCTGGATAGTCATCTTATCGATAATGTCTTCGTACTTTATCTTTCCGGCTACCTCAGAAAGGATCGGAGAAGAAAAAGGATCCCATTTTACAAAAGTTTTCCCTTTTGCGACCTCCTTGCCTTCGGCGACCATTATAAAAGCCCCGTGAGGAACCGGGTTTCTTTGTAGTTCAATTCCCTGAGAATCGTTGATGCTGATCATACCGTTCCGGTTTAAAACAACAAATTGATTTCCTTTTTCAACCACTCTAAGGTTATGAAACCTGACTATACCTTTATTTCTCGCTTTAACAAATGCCCGCTCGGCAACCCGGGAAGCTGTGCCGCCAATATGGAAAGTCCTCATGGTAAGCTGGGTGCCCGGCTCTCCAATTGATTGGGCTGCGATAACTCCTACGGCTTCTCCCACCTCAACCAATCTTCGCGTTGCCAAATTTCTCCCGTAGCACTTAGCGCATACTCCTCTTTCGGATTCACAGGTAAGCACGCTTCTTATTCTTATTTTTTCAAGGCTCAACTTATCGATCTTATCTGCATTGCCTTCGCTAATTTCCTCGCCGGCCTTCACAATAACCTCATCGGTTACAATATCAACAATATTATCAACGGCAACTCTTCCCACAATCCGCTCTTTTAAGGTTACAACCACCTCTTCTCCTTCGACAATTTCAGCAACTGTAATCCCGTTTACCGTCTTACAATCCGGCTCAACTATTATCACCTCTTGAGCAACATCAACTAAACGCCGGGTAAGGTAACCGGCATCAGCTGTCTTTAAAGCTGTATCAGCTAAACCTTTTCTCGCTCCGTGAGTAGAAATAAAATATTCTAAAGCAGACAACCCTTCTTTAAAATTTGAAGTTATCGGAATTTCGATAATCTCACCAGATGGCTTTGCCATTAGGCCGCGCATTCCGGCTAGCTGCCTTACCTGCAGCTTCGAACCCCGCGCTCCGGAATCAGCCATCATAAAAACAGGATTGGTTTTGCTCATATTATTAAACACTAAATCCGTAACCTTATCTGTGGTCCGGGTCCAAATATCAATAATTTTATTATGGCGTTCACGTTGAGTGATAATACCTCTTTTATACTGGCTGTCAACCTTAGACAACTCTTTATTGGCTTCTTCGATAGATTCATACTTTTGTTTGGGGATCTCTAAGTCGTTATTGGATATACTTATCCCCCCTAAGGTTGCATATTCAAAACCTAAATCCTTAATTTTATCCAGAAGTTCAATAACCGCATTATGGCCGAATTGGTCATAACAATCATCGATGATTTTAGATATTTTTTTCTTGCTTAAAAGTTCATTAACAAACCTAAAATCTTTCGGCAAAACCCGGTTAAATATTACTCTGCCTACGGTCGTATCGACAAAGCTACTCTTACCGTCTCTTTTTAGAAAAAACTTAATTTTGGTAGAAAGCTCCACTTCTTCATCCTGGTAAGCGGTTACTACCTCATCAGAATTGGCAAAAGTTATCCCTTCACCCTTGCGCCCCTCTTCTTCGGTAGTTAAATACCGGCAACCAATAACCATATCCTGGGAAGGCACGATAACCGGACGGGAGTCAGAAGGAGAAAAGATATTATGGACAGACAACATCAACAACTTCGCCTCAGCCTGAGCCTCTAGGGACAGCGGTAGGTGGGTAGCCATCTGATCGCCATCAAAGTCGGCATTAAAAGGCGCGCAAACCAAAGGATGGAGCTTAATTGCTTTCCCTTCAACTAATACCGGATAAAAAGCCTGAATCCCCAAACGATGCAAAGTAGGCGCCCGGTTTAATAGAACAGGATGCCCCTTAATCACATCTTCTAGGATATCCCAAACTTCAATCCGGGCTCGCTCAACCATTCTCCGCGCTCCTCTGATAGTATGGACAAATCCTTTTTCCCGTAATTTCTTAATGATAAACGGCTCGACTAATTCAAGAGCCATTTCTTTAGGCAAACCGCACTGATGGAGTTTTAGCTCCGGCCCAACCACGATAACACTTCTTCCCGAATAATCCACGCGTTTTCCCAATAAATTTTGCCGAAAACGCCCTTGTTTGCCTTTGAGCATATCAGAAAGGCTTTTGAGCGGCCGGTTCTGAGGCCCCATAACCGGCCTGCCGTGCCGGCCGTTTTCTAAAACCGCATCAACTGCTTCCTGGAGCATTCTCTTTTCATTGCGAATAATTATTTCAGGAGCGCCTAAAGAAATTAATTTTTTAAGCCGATTATTTCTATTGATAACCCTCCGGTAAAGGTCATTTAAATCAGACGAAGCAAATCTACCTCCTTCAAGCGGGACTAACGGGCGTAAATCAGGAGGAATAACCGGGAGAACATTCAACACCATCCATTCCGGTTTATTCCCGGAACGGCGTAAATCTTCTACGATTTTAAGCCTTTTTAAAAGCCTTTTATTGGCGGCCTTTTTGCTTTTTTCCAGTTTTTTCCTAATATTTCTGCTAACCTTAGCTAAATCTAATTTTTTAAGAATTTCTCTGACGGCTTCGGCCCCAATCATTATCTTTACTTCCGGGCCGAAATTATCTTTAATTTCAAAATACTCTTCCTGGCTGATAAGTTGATTTTCTTTTAATTTCGAAGACCCGGGTTCAACTACCACATATTCTTCGTAATAGATAACTTTTTCTAATTGTTTTATGCTTAAATCCAATATGGCGCCTAAACGGGAAGGCAATACCTTAAAAAACCAGATATGTGTAACCGGCGTAGCTAAACCAATATGCCCCATTCTCTGCCGGCGCACCGACGAATGAAGGACTTCAACTCCGCAACGGTTGCATTTGGTCCCTTTAAACTTTATTCCTTTTAATTTACCGCAATGGCACTCCCAATCTTTAGCCGGCCCGAATATCCTTTCGCAAAAAAGGCCGTCTTTCTCCGGCTTAAGAGTCCGATAGTTAAGGGTCTCGGCTTTTTTAATTTCACCTGAAGACCAACTCTTCATAACTTCATTCGAAGCTAATTTAATAGTTATCCGGTCAAAAAAACCTACATCCTCAATCATCTTTTCTCCTTTTCTGCTTTAATATTTAAACACAGCCCCTGAAGCTCCTTAACTAAAACATTAAAAGATTCCGGAACTGACGGCTGAAACTTTTGCTCGCCTCTAACTATTGCTTCATAAATTCGCGTCCTGCCTTCTACGTCATCGCTTTTTACGGTAAGCATCTCCTGCAAGGTAAAAGCGGCTCCGTATGCTTCAAGAGCCCAGACCTCCATTTCACCGAAACGCTGTCCGCCAAATTGGGCTTTTCCGCCCAGAGGCTGCTGAGTAATCAAAGAATAAGGCCCAATCGCTCTGGCATGAATTTTTTCATCAACCATATGAATCAATTTCATAATATACATATAACCTACTCCGACCTTCTGAGCAAACCGTTTACCGGTATGGCCGTCATACAAAACGACTTTGCCGTCTTCAGGCAAATTTGCCTGTCTGAACAACTCTTTTATATTCTCGGGAGTAGCTCCGTCAAAAACAGGCGTTTCCACCCGAATGTTCAATTTTTTTGCCGCCCAGCCAAGATGCATCTCAAGCAACTGGCCTACATTCATTCGCGAAGGTACCCCTAAAGGATTAAGCAAAATATCCATAGGCGTACCATCTTCTAAATAGGGCATATCTTCTTCCGGTAAAATCTTTGAAATGACCCCTTTGTTGCCATGGCGCCCCGATAACTTATCGCCGGCTGAGATCTTTCGTTTTATTGCCACAAAAACCACTATCCTTTTTAATACACCGGCTGGCAATTCATCTCCTTTTCTCACCTTTGAAAGCTCTAGGTCTTTCTCCATCATTAACTCATCATATCTTTGGTCATACAAATTAACCACTGTGTTGGCTTCTTCGTTCTCCTGCCAATGAAGGGGCTTTATCTTACCTTCCGGTATTCCCAAAATAGTGCTTAACCTTTTTAGCTTTTCTTTCTCTAATATCTCCCTTTCCTCTTCATAGTATTGCTCAATTTCTTTAGTTCTTTGAAATTCGCGGCTCTTTTCTTTTTTAGAACGCCTGCCCCTTTCTTTTCTTTGAAAAACTTCCACATTAATTACCACGCCTTTAATTCCCGGCGGGACTCTCAAAGAACTATCTTTAACATCAGCGGCTTTTTCGCCGAAAATAGCCCTCAATAATCTTTCCTCAGGCGAAAGCTCTTTTTCGGTTTTGGGAGTAACCCTACCGACTAAAATATCATCGGAAGCCACTTCAGCGCCGACTCTTATCACTCCTTCGGAATCTAAATCGCTTAAAGCTTCTTCACCAACGTTGGGGATATCACGGGTAACGTCCTCATTCCCCAGCCTGGTTTCTCTGGCTTCGACTTCAAACTTTTCAATATGAATAGAGGTAAGCGTATCATCTTTTACTAATCTTTCGCTTATAACTATCGCGTCCTCAAAGTTATAACCTCGCCAGGGCATAAAACCAACTAAAAGATTAGTCCCCAGAGAGATGTCTCCTTCTTTAGTTGCCACCCCGTCGGCTATAATATCTCCTTTTTTAAGTTTTTGCCCCTTCTTAACTAAAGGAGTCTGATTTATACAAGTATTAGCGTTGGTTCGATAAAATTTTTTCAATTTATATACATAATTGTCTACCTTTATCGAAGAACTGTCTACTGCCGTAACCTGGCCGGCTTCTTCGGTGATCAAGGCCGCTCCGCTGTCTTTTGCAACCTTTTCTTCCAAGCCGGTTCCAGCCAGGGGAGCTTCCGGAAAAAGCAATGGAACTGCTTGCCTCTGCATATTAGACCCCATCAAAGCCCGGTTAGCATCGTCATGTTCTAAAAAAGGAATCAAAGACGATGAAACAGACATAATTTGTTGAGCTGAAACATCAATATATTCGAGCTTTTTCGGAGAAACTTTGGGAAAATTGCCCTGGTAACGGGCATATATTTCTGAATCTAAGATTTTACCTTGAGAATCTACATTTGAGGTAATTTGTCCAATCATTTTATTTTCTTCCAAATCACTGGAAAGATATTCAAGTTTATTTTCTATCTTACCGTCTTTAACCGGCCGATAAGGAGTGGTAAGAAAACCCATCGGATCAATTTTGGCATAAGTGGTTAAAGAGGTAAGCAATCCGATATTTGCCCCTTCCGGTGTTTCAATCGGGCAAATCCGGCCGTAATGAGTGGGGTGAACATCTCTTACTTCAAACCCAGCCCTTTCCCGCGAAAGGCCTCCCGGCCCCATAGCTGACAATCTTCTTTTATGGGTCATCTCCGCTATTGGATTTGTCTGGTCCATAAATTGAGAAAGAGGCGAACGGGCAAAAAAATCTTTAATTTGACTGGAAAATGCTTTTGAATTGATAAGATGCTGAATAGAAAAATCTCCCGAAGATACCAAAGAGTACCTTTCGGTAAATGTCCTTTCAACCCGCAAAAGGCCTATTCTTATCTGGTGCTGGAGAAGTTCGCCGATTAACTTGACCCTCCGGTTAGAAAGATGATCTATATCATCGGTATCTTTTTTCCCGGCCTTTACCTCTAAAAGATGCTTAATCGCGGCAACCATCGTTTCTAAATCAAGGGTTCTCTTAGACAAACGGCTGTTGGTGCCTAACTTTTTATTAATAAGAAATCTACCTACCCGGCCTAAATCATATCGGCGCGGGTCAAGAAACATCCGGTTAAACACTTCTTTAGCCACTTCTAAGGCTACCGGTTCTGTCGGCCTTATTTTTTTATAAAATTCCAGGTAAGCTTCTTCGGTATTGGTGGTTAAGTCTTTTTTAACAGTATTTACTATTTCCGGATAAGGCTTATCGGAAAAATGTTTATATATTTCATCGCTGGTCGATAAACCCATTATTCGTAAAATTTGAGTTACGGGAAAAGTTTTTCTTCTGTCTACGACAGCAGTTATGGTATCGGCCACATCAGCCCGGAACTCCAGCCAGTAACCGCGATAAGGAATCATCCGGGCAAAATAGATACGTTTGCCTGCAGTATGCAACTGTTCCTCAAAAAATATTCCCGGTGACCTTTGCAGCTGGCTGATTATCGCCCTCTCGTCTCCGTTTATAATAAAGGAAGCGGTAGGCGTCATTAAAGGAATTTCACCCAAGTAAATCTCTTGTTCGCGGATATCGGAAGAAAGGCCAACCAGGCGTAAGCGCACTCTCAAAGAAGAAGAATATGTTTGAGACCTTCTTTTACACTCTTCGATTGTATAGCGGGGCCTGCCTAAATTATAGGAAACAAATTCCAACTTACACTGCTTATCCGGGCTTTCCATCGGAAAAACTTCTTGCAATATCTCTTGTAAGCCGGTTTTTTTTCGTTTTTCAGGTAAAACATTTATTTGCAAAAATTCTTTATAGGAGCGTAGCTGATGATTGAGCAAATTAGCCATGGGAGGGCTGTTTTTTATTTTCGCAAAAGAAACTTTCTTACTCTTCTTTACCATGAATCTCCTCTTTTATTGGTTAATCTTGTTAAGGTCACAAGTTATATGTCACATGTCACATGTTAACTTGTGACTTATGACATATGACATTGAACTTTCATTATTTGAGTTCTACTTTTGCTCCGGCTTCTTCAAGCTTTTTCTTTATGCTTTCTGCCTCTTCTTTAGGAAGATCTTCTTTTACCGCAGCTGGCGCAGAGTCTACTAGCCCTTTTGCTTCTTTAAGGCCTAAATCTGTAATAGCCCTTATCTCTTTAATCACGGCTATTTTATTAGAACCAACTTCGGTAAGGTTAACTGTAAACTCTGTCTGCTCTTCTTCGGCTTCACCTCCGCCGGAAGCAGCAGGCATAGCAGCAGCAGCTACAGGAGCGCTTGCTTTTACGTCAAACTTTTCTTCACAGGCCTTGACCAGCTCTGACAATTCTAAAACCGTTAACTCTTCAACCATTTTTAAAACATCATCTACTTTAGACATCGTAACCCCTCCTTACTTTTCTTTAGATTTATTATCGTCGTTTTCTTTCTCTTCTTTGCCTTGTTCTGTTTTAGCTTTATCTTCTTTATCTTCTGATTCTTTCTTTTCTTCTTGTTTCTGCTCCGGCTTTCCTTTTTCTTCTTTGGATTCTTTACTCTCTCTACCTTCTTCTTCTTTCTTTTCTTCTTGATTCTCTACTTTTTTCTCTGTTTTCTTATCCTGACTTTGGACTTTTTTAATCTCTTCGGCCACCCAGACAAACTTTAAGATTATCTGATTTAAACAGGCAAGAAAACCGGTTAAAGGCGCAGCTAATCCTGAAACAGCCTGACCCAATAATATTTCTCTGCCGGGCAGCTTAGCCAATGATTCTAATTCTTCCTTATTTATCTTTCTGCCCTCGATAATTCCGCCCTTTATGGCAAAAGCCTCATTCTCTTTGGCAAAATCAACAATAGCCTTACAAGGCTTTACAATATCTTCATTATATACAGAAATAATCCCGGTTTCGCCTTGAAGGTAATCTTCTAATTTTTCTAAATCAAGGCCTTCTAATGCCTTGTTAATCAATGAATTTTTCGCAACAAAAACATAACTATCCACTAATCTTAACTGATTCCTAAGCTGGCTGAGTGAAGAAGATTTAACATTGCTAAAGCCAACGAAAAAGTAGACAGAAGAACTGCTTACCCTCTCCTGAACCTTTTTAATAATATTTTCTCTTATGGATAACCCGATTGTTTTTGCTTTCATTGCTTTCATATTTTATTCAAGATCTCCTCACAAGTTAATCTTTACCGATGGCCCCATGGTGGTGGATAAATAAAAAGTCCTGATAAGCTTTCCTTTTAAGCTTTGGGGGCATCCGGAATTCACGGCTGAGATAAAAGTATTTATATTATCGACTATTTCCTCTTTTTTAAATGAAATTTTTCCTAAACCGGCATGGATGCAACCGACTTTATCTACACGAAAATTAACCTTACCACGTTTAGCCTCCTTAACAGCCTGAGAAATATTTTCGGTAACCGTACCGGTCTTAGGAGAGGGCATTAAACCTCTCGGCCCGAGAAATCTTCCTAACTTACTCACCGCCTTCATCATGGCCGGCGTGGCTATACAGGAATCAAAATCAGTCCATCCTTGTTTGGATATTTTTTCTATAATTTCATCATTACCTATATAATCAGCTCCGGCTTCTTTAGCCGCGGGTTCTTTATCCGGGCCGCAGAATACTAAAACTTTATTTTCTTTGCCGGTACCGTTAGGCAATACAACCGCTCCTCTTATCATCTGCTCTGAACTCTTAGGGTCAACCCCTAATTTACCTCCGGCTTCAACCGTTTCATCAAAACCTGCCTGAGGATATGATTTTAAAACATCTACAGCTTCTTCAATTGAATAAGCTTTTTCTTTATTTACTAACTCTAATCTTTTTTTATAGTTCTTGCCTCTCTGCATTTTACCCTCCAACAACCTTAATTCCGCAGCTTCGCGCGGTTCCTTCGATTATTTTTACGGCTTGCTCCAAGTCGGTTGTGTTTAGATCATCCATCTTTTCTTTAGCGATTTCTTCTACTGCCGATTTTTTTACTTCGCCAATAATCTGTTTTCCGGCTTCTGGAGAAGCTTTTGCTAAGTTTGCCGCTCTTTTTAGCAAAAAAGCAACCGGCGGGCTCTTAACTATAAAATCAAAGCTTCTGTCTTTATATACATTAATTATAACCGGGACTATTATTCCTTCTTTCTGTTTGGTGGCTTCATTAAAAGATTTACAAAATTCCATGATATTTACGCCATGTTGGCCTAAAGCTGGGCCTACCGGCGGTGCGGGGTTAGCGCTTCCGGCTGGAATCTGTAATTTAATCTGGCCTACGGGTTGCTTCTTCTTTTTCTTTTTTGCCATGTCATATCCTCTTTTTTATCAACGAATTTACAAATCTTTACGAATATACGAATTCTTTCCTTTGTTTTTTATTCATTCGTAAATTCGTATGTAATTCGTACATTCGTAGATAGTCTTATCTATATTTTCTCCACCTGCCAGAACTCCAGTTCAACAGGCGTTGTCCTGCCGAAAATTGACACACTCACTTTTAATTTTCCTTTACCGGGATAAACTTCATCAACTATTCCGGTAAAGTTTACAAAAGGCCCTTCTCCAACCCGGACACTCTCGCCTTTTTCAAAACTAACCTTAGGCGCCGGTTTTGCCTCACTCTCTTTAGCTTTACTTAAAATCTGTTCAACCTCTTGTTGAGATATCGGCGACGGTTTCTTGCGCGGACCGATAAAAGTGGTAATCCCGGGTGTATTCTTTACAAAAAGCCAGGTATCTTTATTCATCTCCATATGAACTAAAATATATCCGGGAAAAAATTTTCTCTCCAGAACCTTCTTCTTCCCAAACTTAACCTCAGTTACCTGCTCTTTAGGAATAACGATCTCATCGATTAATTCGCCGTAACTATGAGCTTTAATCTTTGCTTCTAAATTCCACTTTGCCTTTTCTTCGGCTCCGCTTAAAGTATGAACAATATACCATTTATGCATTTTAAAATTATCCTAAAAATAGTTGAATTAACTTAGAAAAACCTAAATCAACTCCCCAAATATAAACTGTTAAAAGTCCGGCTACAACCATTACTATCAAACTGGCGGCAACAACTTCTCTCCGGGAAGACCAATGAACCTTTTTCATCTCTTCCCGTACCTGCTTAAAAAATTTGGGAATACCTTTAATCTTTTTTATCATATTTCGTACTGCGTATTGCGTATTGCGTACTGAGTAAGCAATTATTACTCACCAATTAACTACTCACCATTTACTATCTACAGGCGAGGTAGGAGTTGCAACAAATCTCCGGCGAAGCCGGAGCTAACAAGCTCGCTGAAACTGAATTATTTGTTCCAACGTTTACTCTCTTTCTACCACCCTCTTTTGTAAAGAACATTTATTTTTGTCTCCACCTACAACTACAGGCGAGGTAGGAGTTGAACCTACAACCCCCGGTTTTGGAGACCGGTGCTCTAGCCAATTGAGCTACTCGCCTATTTTTATTTATCAACGAGCATAAGGTTATCAAAAATCCTATTTAGGTTTTGCTTCTTTATGAAGAATATGCTTACGTTCAAAACGACAATATTTTTTTATAGAAAATTTCTCCGGATGGAGGCTTTTATTCTTTGTCGTATAATAATTCTTCCGCTTACAACTGGTGCATTTTAATGCAATTAATTCTCTCATAATAAGTTATAAAAATAATAAAATTTAGGGTTTAAAATCCCCCCGTCAATTTTTTTAAACTTTCAAATTTTTGAGCCGGTTTCCTTTGCAGAAATTACCACTTTCTTTCAGCCTGGAATGGGAGTTGAACCCATGACCTCGTCCTTACCAAGGACGCGCTCTGCCCCTGAGCTACCCAGGCATAACGCCAGCGCTCTTTGCTAAAAGCTTTCTCCAGCATCTAAAAACTATTTATACAAGAACCGACCTTTCGATAATACTATAAAAGATATTTTTGTCAAGATAAAAAAAGAAAAATTCGCCCCCCGGTGGATTTTAACTCTTATTGCGGCACCATTTGATTTAAAAACCGTTGCGGTAGCCGCTATGCAACAAAACAAGTCCAAACAAAAATATTGCATAATCCACCCCTTTAAGAGGGGACGTTTCCCTCTGTCATAAGTTACTGCAGATAAAGGAGTTATGAATCAGTGTTTTCCGAAAATAAGCGGAAAATGCCAGTTTATAAACCCTTGATTACCAAAAGGTTATAAATGAGGGAGACGTCCCCTCCATCGGGCAAAACAGGCCGCAACGAAAATGTTAGATGGTAAAGTATGCCTCGTATATTTATTTACGGACCAAAAACTTATCCATCACCAATAGATCCATCCCACTCCTCTTAAATGTATCGTATGCTTCAGACGGAGAATTTACAATCGGGCGGCCTTTTAAATTAAATGAGGTATTAAGTATAGCGGGGACACCGGTTTTTTGGAAAAATTTATTTATTAACTTATAAAATAACCGGGAGTTATCTTGACGCACAAACTGAGGACGCGAGGTTCCATCGACATGGACTGCAGCAGGAATTAAATTCTTTGCCAACGGTAAAGCATAAAGCATAAATCTAAACGGAGACTGATCTTTAATATCATCGCTGGCAAAAAGAGCGCCTGCATGCTCATAAAGAACCGAAGCAGCAAAAGGACGAAATGGTTCTCTAAACTTTATGCTTAAGTTCAATCTATCTTTCATCTTTTCATCTCTAGGGTCTGCTAAAATAGAACGATGCCCTAAGGCCCGCGGCCCCCATTCAGCCCGGCCTTGAAACCAGCCTACTATTTTCTGATCAATTAAACTTTTTACTACATAATTTATTAAACCATCTTCATCAAGCTCTTCATAGCTCACTCTTTGCTTTTGCAAAAATTTTTTTATCTCTTCCGGATGATATTCCTTTCCCCAAAAAGAGTGGTTTAAAATAAAATCTCTGGGTTTATTGAGCAGGCCATGCCACCCATACAACGCCGCGCCCAAAGCACCGCCCCCATCTCCGGCGTTAGGTTGAATAAAAATATCGTTAAAGGGAGTCTCTCTTAATAATCTGTAATTAGCAACACAATTCAACGCCACCCCACCCGCCAGACATAACTTATCCAGCTTAGTCTGCTGGTATAAATAATTTGCGATTTTGATTAAAATACCTTCGCTTACCTGCTGGATACTGGCCGCAATATCGGCAAACCTCTGGTTTTCTTTTATTTCTTTCCGGGTAATAGTATCATTAGCGTTACATTTATCTAAGGCAAACCGGGCATCAGGAGAACGTGGTTTGCCAAAAAGGGTAATAAATTTTTTGTTAAAACTGCTAGTTGTGGAGTAATGAAAAGAAAAATAGCTCAGGTCTAATTTAAAACTTCCATCCGGCTTAACTTTTATAAGCTGATAAATTTTATCTGTATATTTTGGCTCGCCAAAACTGCTCATCCCCATTACTTTATATTCCCCGTTATTTATTTTAAATCCTAAAAAAGCAGTAAATACTGAGTATAATAAACCCAAAGAATGAGGAAACTTTATCTCCCCTAGCACTTTTATTTCATTTTTGTTAGTTCCTCCCCAATTTGCTATTCCTGCTCCCAGAGTAGTAGTTGCCCATTCCCCCACCCCATCACAGGTCAAAACCGCTGCCTGCTTAAAGGGCGAACAAAAGAAACTGCTGGCAGCATGAGATAAATGATGTTTGCAAAATAATATTTTATCTTTAGAAATACCTAAAGACTCTTCAATGGTAGCCTTAATCCATAATTTATCTTTCAGCCAATTCTTTGCCACCTCATTAAAAAGTTTATGCGATTTAGGATAAGTGGAAAAAACAGTTTTGATTATTCTTTCAAGCTTTAGAAATGGATCTTCATGAAAAAACACAAAGTGAAGATTTTTTGCTTCTATGTGTCCCTGTTCTAAACAAAACCTAATAGCATTATAAGGAAAAGAAAAGTCATGCTTAATTCCGGTAAACCTTTCCTCCTGGGCGGCGGCAATCAACTCTCCCTCTTTTAATAAGCAAGCCGCAGAATCGTGATAGTAACAAGATATTCCTAAGATATACATTTTTAATCTTCTCTGATTGGTTTTATAACTTCTTCCCTTAAGATACCGATCGCAAAATGGTATTTTACAAAAACTTGAAACATCAACATTCTTTTTCAATCTGCCATGAACTATCTGTCCTAATATTTAAATAATCTGTAAATAATCTTATAAATATTCCAAAAGGAAAAAATAAAATAAAATATATAATAAATAGAATAACCTGTATTACTATTTCTATTATTTTTTGGAGCAGCTTTTTAATTTTGGCCAAAAATAGTCTTATCATAATTTAAAATAGAGTGTATATAAACGGAGTTGCGGCAGAACTTTGAACAAGCCAGATAAATACTCCTAAAAGAATAAAGATGACAACTATCGGCATCATCCACCATAATTTATTTTTCCACAAAAAAATAAACAACTCTTTAACGATACCCAATTTAGAAGCAAGTCTTTGTAAAAAATTCATTTAATTAAATTATTGCTTGCGCTACTCCTAAAATATTTTCCATAATTACATTATACCTTTTTGTCGTTTAGACGCAAAGGATCACTACTAAAAAAATTTATCAAAGGAAAGCACTTGATACAGTATCAGCAAATAAAAAGCCTTTTCTGGTAAGCTGTATTTTCTTTCGGCTGCCTTGGCTGTATTTAATCAATTTTTGTTTTAGCAATAACGGTAAAGCTTCTTTCTCTATCTTTAAAAAATCAAACCCGGTTTTTTTCAGAAACCAGCTAAAATCCAGCCCTTCTGCCGTTCTGATCTTTAAAGCTGCTGTTTCTTTTGCCGCGGCCAGGGGAGAAAGCTTTTCTGAATAGTCCCAAATTTGTTTTCCGTTTTTCAACGCTGTTATGTATTTTTCTAAAGAAGATATATTTTTCCGCCGCAATCCTCCTAAAAAAGAAGAAGCCGAAGGGCCTAACCCGAGATATGATTCATTTTCCCAATATCTACAATTATGGATAGACCTGCATCCTGTTTTGGCAAAATTAGATATCTCATATTGAAAAATATTTTTTGCAGCAAGCTGGCTAATAAGCTGTTTATACATTCCGGCCACTTTATCGGCTGCTAACGGCAAAAACTTTTTATTTTGCAAACGCTTAAACAGCCGGGTTTCTTTTTCATAAGTTAACATATACGCGGATAGATGGGTTATGGGAAGCTCCCCGGCTCTGGCAAGCTCCTTTCCCCATGCCTTTGATGATTCATCCGGCAATCCGTAGATTAAATCTATGCTTATATTATCAAAGCCTATTTTTTTAGCTAACTTTAGTGATTTTAGAGCCTGATCTGCGCAATGGGCCCGGCCTAAAAATTTTAATTTTTGGTCATCAAAAGACTGGCAACCTATGCTTATTCTGTTGGCGCCATAGTCAAGAAACAGCTTAATTTTATCTGCATCAAGGCTCTCTGGATTTGCTTCTATAGTAAATTCTTTAAGATCACCGGCTAATCTTTGTAATTCTTTTAGCAATTTTTCCGTTAAATCTATATCTAATATCGTCGGGGTCCCTCCCCCGATATAAATAGTTTCAAAGTTGTAATCCAACCTCTTTAATTGTTCTGCTAAGGCTAAAACAAAAGAAGCTGCCAAATCTTTGCTATAGACAGTACTGTAAAAATCGCAATAAGCGCAGCGGCTTTGGCAAAAAGGAATATGAATGTACAACGACTTTACCATGGTTAATAGTCCTGAGTCCTATGTCCTGAGCCCAAATCTTAATATTTTCTGACTTTGGACGTTGGACTTTGGACTTAGGACTTATATGTTATAATTATACAGCTAAGAGCCAAATCGTCTAGGCAATTAGTATTTCATTTAACCAAGCTTATTATGAACAAAAAACTTTCATTTAGCGTAATTATTCCAACTTACAACCGAAAAGACTTTTTAAAAATAGCAATAGATTCGGTATTAAACCAAACTTATGATAATTATGAATTGATCATTGTAGACGATGGCTCAACCGACAAAACAAAAGACTTTATCGGAGATCAAAAAAACCCTAAATTAAAATACTATTTTCAACAAAACCAGGGGCCGGCTTCGGCCCGCAATTTAGGTATTAAAAAGGCTAAAAAAGAGTTTGTCTGTTTCCTTGATTCAGACGACCGGTTCTGCAAAGACAAATTAGAAATCACCTCCCGATATATACAAAAAAATCCCGCTTATAAAATATTCCATAGCCAGGAAATTTGGTACAGAAATAATAAATTCCTTCCCCAAAAACAAGAACATAAAAAATCCGCCGGTTTTATTTTCGAGAATGCTGTCAAATTATGCTCAATCAGCATCTCTACCGCTGCAATCAAAAAGCAAGTTTTTCGCGAAATTGGCAATTTCGATAAAAACCTCTTAGCTTGCGAAGACTATGACTTCTGGCTAAGAGCAACCTTGCGCTACCCTGTATGTCTAATTCCAAAGGCTTTAACCATAAAGGAAGGCGGGCACAAGGACCAACAATCAAAAAAATATCCGGGAATGGATAAGTTTAGAATTTATTCTTTAGATAAAATTCTTCAAACTAAAAATCTTAACAAACATCAATACCAAGCGGCCTATCAACAATTAAAAGAGAAATGCTTAATTTATATAAAGGGATCAAAAAAAAGAAATAAAACCAAAGAAATAAAAAAATATCAACAAATACTAAATAAATATTCTTTATATTGATAAAACATTCATATTAACAGCATGCGAAAAAATTTCGTTTCTTGAAGCAATTGATATCTTAAAACAATTAATATATGGAAAACAATCAATGAATAAAAAATTAAAAAAAGAAATAGAAAAAAAATTTTGTTGTCGATTAAATCAAAACCAATACCAGGATTTAGAAAGGCTTATCTTTGAAGTTGAACGCCGGCAAAACATCTCAACGGCTCGCCTGATTGACTATTTAAAAATAAATTCCGGTTATGATAAGCGAACCGGTAAAAATAGATTTCTTGCCCTTAAAAATTGCTTGGTCAAATACCGCTACCCCTTGACTTCGGCTCACGAAGATATTAATAAGAAAAAATTATTTTTAAACAAAATACAGCCCGTCTTAAAAAACAACTGGGTAGTAAGAAAAACTTTTAAGCCGGCTACCCTTTTTTTTGAAAAAGAAACTAGGGGCAGCTACCTGGTCAAAAACTTTCAAAGGCAGTTTCCAAATTTAAAAATAAAACAAATATCTACTTTTAAAAATTATTTCAAAAATAATCAATTTAAAATAGCTAAATTAAAAAAGCCATTAGTCTTTATTACCAAAGAAACCCGGGATTTTTTAAAACCCTGCCCCTGTACAAAAAACCACCTCGGCTGCGGCTACTGGATATTTAACCTCGGTTACGGCTGCCCCTTTGACTGCTCCTATTGCTACCTCCAGCAATACACCAATTCGCCCGGTATAGTTTTACCGGCAAACCTGGATGATTTTTTTACCCAATTCGACCGATTTGAGAAAAAACTTACCGGCCCAGTTAGAATCGGCACCGGTGAATTCCTGGATTCGCTAGCCCTGGATCATATAACAAACTATTCTTCCCGGTTAATCTCTTATTTTCGTAACAAAAAGGTACTTTTTGAACTAAAAACCAAAAGCGACAAAATCGAAAATATCCTTAGAGAAAAACCGGCTTCAAATATAATAATCTCCTGGTCGCTTAACCCGGAAAAAATCGTCAACTCCGAAGAAAAAGGAACGCCAAGGTTACAAGAAAGGCTGGCTGCCGCAAAAAAAGTACAGAATGCCGGTTTTAAAGTTGCTTTTCATTTTGACCCAATAATCTATTATAAAAACTGGGAAAAAGATTATCAAGAATTAACCCGGCTTCTCTATAAAAAACTTTCACCTCCTTTTGCCTGGATAAGCTTAGGCACGCTTCGGGCTAACCGTCAACTCAAACCAATAGTTGAACAACGTTTTCCCAAAAGTGATATTTTTTACGGAGAACTATTTATTGGAGAAGATAAAAAAATAAGATACCCTCAATTCCTGCGAGAAACAATCTATACTAAAATGTTTCGATGGATCAGGCATTTTGACTCTAAGACCCCTCTTTATCTTTGCATGGAAAATAAAAATATCTGGAAGGCGGTAAGCACTTTAAAAACTACAAAAAATATTGAAAACTATCTTATAAAAAATAACCTTTAACTAGCGGATAAAAATAAAACCTTCTAGCTTGTCTGTTTTAAAGCCTTTCTTAAAACGGTAAAATAAAAAATAATGTAACAACCCTTTTCTTTTGAAATCGTCAAGATTATCTACCAGCAGATGCAATGCCCAAGAAAAAATAAATACCTGCCAGGGCAAAGAATTAAAGAAAAAAGCAAAAAATGCAAAAATTGCGACCAGCTCCCATGAATGGAGAAATAGATAAACATATTTTTTTTTCAAATAAGGAAAAATTAATATTTTTTTAAGGCTTACTTTTTTAAACTGAATCAAACAGTCGATTCCATGGTCAACGTCTATAACCACTCCCCCTAATATCGCTATAAAAAAATAAAAAAAATCACCGGTTTTCGCATAAGCGATTAAAAAAACCTCCAGGCTAATAGCTAAATGGACAATAGAATCAATAATAATATTTAAACTCTTCTTTGACATTTTTTTTAACCTGCCAGATTAATAGCTTTTCTTTAGTTGGGCTTTCGGGTAATAATGCTTTAATATTTCTTGATAGCCATAGCCCCGCCTGGCCATCCCAATTGCCCCATACTGGCAAAGCCCGGAACCATGGCCAAAGCCTGCCCCCCAAAAAATAAGCATATCGGCTTGGCCGGATTTATTTTTTTTCAATTCAAGGCTAAAAGCACTGCTGCGCAAATGATCAAAAAAGTTTCTAATCGCCAGGCCTGTTTCTAAAGTTATTGTTTTATCTGTTAAGATAAGGTTCATTTTACTATGGCGAAAACAACTCTTAGAGGCTTTGGGGATAATCGCGGCTATTTTATCCAGGCTGGCCCCAAAGGCTATCTGAGAATCCTGGTTGTCGTAAATTCTTTGCCAACGGAATTTAGAACTCTTTGTTTTACAAAAGCTTTCCGGATAATTCAGAAACCACTCTTCCTTGCCATAAGCCGACTCGGGCATCCCTGCATTTTCTGAGTCTCTTCCCTTAGCTAGATATTGTTTTTTTCCGAAAACATCAAAAGATAAACAACCGCCGCAATTAGAATGATAAAAAATTTCAGGGACCTTGCCTTGATAAAAAATAACTTCGCCGCGAGTCGTATCCACCGCTTCCTGGGTTGAATTAGTCTCAGCCGAAAAACCATGATATACTTGACAATGACTATCCGCGCAAAAATCAAACCCCTCTCCGCTATGCCTTGCCTTATTCCGGAACGCTAAACTCCTGGCCAAGACAGCCTGAGCCGACAAGGCCTCCTTGTCAACGCTGGGAGGGATTTCTGCGGCTAACACTCCATAAAGATATTCTTCAATGCTTACCAGATTTATTAAAGTAATTCTATTTTTTTTAAAAACCACTCTAAAATCGCCCCGGTAAGCCCGGTCTATTCTTTTATGCCAAAAATCTCCGGCTCCATAGACTACGTCTAATACATAGACGGGAAAGTATTTCCCTTGCTTTGGCTCCGGAATTAATTCGATTGGCAGAAAAAAAACTTTCAAAACCCGCCCTGTTTTCCGGTCAATTAAAACAATTTTTTTATCCCTTAACTTACAATCATAAAAAACATCCGGCTTGCCCTTATAAACCGAATTTCTACCTTGCAGCTTAAAACCAGCCGGCGAAAAAAAAGAAAATTGATCCAACCCCCTTGCAATCCCGACTTTAACCAAAGGAATGCCACTCTGCCTATAATAAGGCCCTAGGGTAACCCTTTCCCTTTGAGCGGCTTTTTCTTTTCTCTTTTTTAAAAAAAATTCTTTTCCTATGCTTTTTTTTACCTCTTTAAATTCATCCCTTATCTTTCCGGCCTCAGGATAAAAGTTAAGAGCTTTAGCCAAGTACCGGTAGGCGTCTTTATTCTTGCCGGCTTCTTTTAAAGAGTGGCCCAGGTAATAATAAGCCAACCTGTAACTGGAATCATGATCTATCAGTTTTTTAAAGAAAACTGCTGCTTTTTGAAACTGGCCCCGATTTTGGTGTATTTTTGCTAAACGAAACAAGCCAATGCTGCTTTTTCTTAACTTTAAAGATTTTTGATACGCAAAAACAGCCTGGTTCAGCCGGCCTAAATCTTCATTTATCAGGCCCAGATAAAGATAGCTGTCCCAATTCTTAGAATCAAGTTCGCTTATCTTTTGATAGGCGCGTTTGCTTTGGCCGGTTAAATAAAAAAGTTTAGCTAAATATTTTTTAACAAGATCACTATCGCCTTCTCCGGAATTCTCAAACGCCTCTATGGCATTTTTGTATTGAAAGGATTGCTTAAAAACAGTAGCGGTATTAAGGCAGGATTTTATTTTATCGGATTGATTTCCTGAACAAACAGCCGGCAATAAAATAAAATGAAAAATTACTACTGTAATCGGTAAAAAAAAAATTAGCTTCGTTTTAAGCCGATGACGGGAATGTTCCATTTTTTACTTAAATATAAAAACTTTTCTTTTTCTAAAATTATAGTCTTATCCTGCTCTAAAACCAAACAAGAAGCTTTAACCCTTTTGGCTAATTTTAAAGTAGAAATACCGACAACCGGAACGTCAAAACGTAAATCCTGATTCTGCCTTGCAAATTTAAAAATCGCTGTCTGTGGCCCGGCTATTTTAAAGCCTCTTTTAATGGTATTATCGGTGCCCTCTAACGCCTCAAGAGAAACTACTGTTTTATTCTTAACAACTAAAACCTGGCCAATATCAATTTCAACAAATTTAGATATTTTATCTAACCCAAAATCAATATTTTCTTTAGTCTCATCTGATAGGCTCAAACCATTGATCACCCCTTCTTGAGCCAGGTCATCTTTTAGATAAAGAGTCGAATCCAAAAAATTTACACCTTCACTTTCGAGATGATTGATTATTGCCTTAAAAAAAGTATGCGGGCAAAAATTGATTTCTCCTTCAGCTACGCTCTTTAATTCATCATCCCATCTGCTTTTTTTAAAAATATTTAATGGGTTGATCTGGCCGGCCATCACCCAATCTTTAATTTTTTGAGTTTTAATCGCTTCTCTTAAATCTTTTAGCTTTCCGACTTTTACCCATAAACATTTATCAACATACTGGCAAAGCTTAGAAGAAGTTTCTCCCTTAAAGCAAATTGCGACAACTTTGGTAAACTTGCGGCTTTTTGAAATGCGCTTAGCTAAAAGCAGGGGCAGGCTTTTGCTTCCGGCAACAATACCTATCTGCATATTCATAACCAAAATCTGGAATTGTTTACAAAATAGGCTTTATTTTTTGCCTATACCTCTTTTAGAGGTTGCTACAAAATTTAAAAGAGTCCTTACCTGATCGGTCGGGTCAACTGTTGCCTCAACAATCTTTATTGCTTCAGCAAAAGAATGATTATCGAAAAAGATTATTTTAAACGCTTTTTTTAAATCCTTAATCACTTGATTAGAAAACTTTTTTCTCTTTAAACCAACCAAATTCAACGCTCTAACAACTGCCGGATGTCCATCACACATCGAATAGGGAGGAACATCCTGAACAACTTTAGAGCACCCTCCTACTATAGAATAATCTCCCAACCGGCAAAACTGATGGATAGCTACCAGGCCGCCGACTACGGCATTCTTGCCCACCTCTACATAACCGGCTAAAGTAGACCCGTTAGCAAAAACATTTTCATCGCCGATAACACAATCATGAGCAATATGTGAATAAGCCATGATCAGATTATCGTTACCGATTATAGTTTTTGCATCCTTTTCTGTGCCAGGATTAATAGTCACAAATTCCCTAATCCGGTTACGGTCTCCTATAACTAAATAACTTTTTTCGCCTTTATATTTTAAATCCTGAGGAATACTCCCTACTACTGCTTGAGAAAAAATATGGCAATTAGACCCTACTTTAGTGTGGCCTAAAACCTGAGCAAATGGTTCGATAACCGTGCCTTCTCCAATCTCAGTATTATCGGCAATAATCGCATACGGCCCAATTTTTACATTATCAGCTATCTTAGCCGAAGAACCTATCATTGCTCTGGAATCAATATTTTGTGCCATCTTGGTTATTTTTTTCTTATCTTTGTTAATCTGTTATTTATCTGTGTCTATCTGTGCTCTAAACTAATGAAAACATAAGCTCGGCTTCTGCCACAACCTTACCGGATACTCTTGCATTTGCGGTAACTTTACCGGTTCTGCTGCGAATTTTTTTTGTTAATACTTCCATAACTAACTGGTCTCCGGGCAATACTGTTTTTCTAAATTTTACTTTTTCTGCTGCCATAAAATATGCTAATTTTCCCCGGTGCTCAGGACAAGCAAGCATGAGTACGCCGCCGACTTGAGCCATAGCTTCAACTAACAATACACCCGGCATTACCGGTTTACCGGGAAAGTGGCCTTGAAAAAAATATTCATTCATAGTCACACTTTTAATCCCCACCGCTCTTTTGCCTCTGTCTAATTCAACCACTTTATCTACCAAAAGAAAAGGGTAACGATGAGGAAGTATTTTCATTACCTCCTCGGTATTGAGTTCACCCTTATCCGGTGTATATCCACAACTAGACCCCACAGCAGCGCTTTTTCTTTTCTGCTTATAACGGCGCAGCTTCTCAAGCAGGCGTATATTCAAAGAATGTCCGCTTCTTACCGCAACCACATGCGCCTTAAGCGGGCCGGCCAAATAGAGGTCACCAACTAAATCTAATATTTTATGTTTTATGAATTCATCAGGAAACCTTAACTGATTATTGACAATCCCTTGATCTGAAACCACCAGGGTATTTTTATAATTTGCCCCCTTACCCAAGCCCATTTTAAGCAGTTTATCTACCTCATCTTTAAGGCAAAAAGTTCTCGCCTGATAAAAATCATCTATTTTGTCTCCGCCTACGATTATATCCGCAAAACCGGAACCAATCTTAGAACTATTATAATCTAATCCATACGAAACCCGAAATTGATTAGAAGGTAACAGTACAATTGAGCTAGCCCCCTCTTCAATCCATAGTGGTTCTTTAACAACGATAGTATCCCTGCTGGATTCTTGCTCTGCCAGGCCAGCCTCCTTTATCTTTTCCACAAACTCCTTGGAACTTCCATCTAAACCGGGGACCTCATTGCCCCAGATATTAATTTGAACATTATCCACACCTAAAATCGATAAAGAAGCCATCAAGTGCTCAACTGTTTGAATATAGTTTTCTCCCGACCCGATAGAGGTCCTGCGCGGGAACCTATCCAGTTCTCCTACTGAATAAAAATCTCCTTTTATCAAAGCAGGCGGGTTAACGTCTTGTTTAATAAATACAATTCCGCTTCCGGCCGAAGCGGGTAAAAATTCAACCTTTGCCTCTTCTCCGGTATGGAGCCCTTTGCCTTCTAAGTGAAATTTACTTTTAATAGTTTTTTGTTTATTCATCTTCCCTATCCTTTTCTAATCTTTTTATCTTATCCTCTAATTGTTTAACCTTTTTGCTCAGCTCAGGTAACCTTTGGATACAAGCGTTAACCTTAGCTGCCTGCCGGTGGGGCTTGGCCGGATAACCGGAAACTTTAGTTCCGGGAGCAACAGATTTAGTTACTCCAGCCTGGGCCGCAACAATAGCCTTTTCGCCAACCTTGATATGGCCCACGATCCCTGCCTGTCCGGCTAAGATAACATTATCTTCTATAATAGTACTTCCTGAAACTCCTACTTGAGCGATAATGATACAGTTTTTGCCGACTACGACATTGTGCGCAATTTGAACCAAATTATCAATCTTGGTTCCTGCGCCAATAATTGTTTTATCAAAACGGGCTCGATCAATTGTAGCATTAGCTCCTATTTCAACATTATCTTCGATTATTACTACCCCAATTTGGGGTATCTTCTTCCGGGCTCCGTCGGTCAACTCAAAGCCAAAACCATCGCTTCCGATAACCGCCCCTGAATGAATAATTACATTATCGGCTATCTCTGTTTTTTCCCGGATAGTTACATTTGGGTAAATCAAAGAATTTTTTCCGATCTTTACCTTGTGCCCGATAAAACATCCTCCATAAATAACAGAACCTTCTCCAATTTGCGCCCCTTCCTCAATAAAGGTAAAAGGCCCTACCGAAACAGACGAAGCTAAGTTTGCTTTTTCGGATACAATCGCGCCCGGGCTTATTCCCTCAGGGTGTTTTAGGCCCCGGCCTACAACTAAATTAACTACTTTAGCAAAAGCAACAGAAGGGTTGTCGGTTTTAATCAAGGGGCGGGTTGAAGAAACATCCCGGGAAGTAATGACAGCCGCAGCTTCTGTAGAATCAAGCAGAGATGAGTACTTAGGGTTAGCCAAAAAAGTTATGTCGCCTGGCTTGGCCTCTTTTATCCCGGATATGCCGGTAATCACAACTTCGGGATCACCGCTAAGCTCTCCTTCTACTATTTCGCTTATCTTTGAAAGTTTATAATTCATTTAGGCCTTACTCTGTAAAGGTCGGATAAGTTATTTGTAGCTTTTGTTGATAATTTTAATAATATCGCTGGTTAAATCATTAGTTTTAGTGCCATACAACACACTATTGCCGTTAATAATAAAATCGTATTTGTTTTCCTTTCCGTAATTGCTGACTGCCTGATCGATATCATCAACGATTTTTTTCATCATTTCATCTCTTTCTTTTTTTATATCGGTAAACTCTTTTTGACGCATTTCTCTATACTCTTGCATTTTAGTTTGTAAATTTTCCCTTTCTTTCTCCTTCTGGTCCTCTTTTAAAACCTCCAACCGGCTTTGTATCTTCTGTATCTCTTTTTCTTTTGCGTCTAACTTTCCCTGAATTAATTCCTTTTTTTCTTCCAACTGTTGATCCTGGTCTTTAGTTCTCTGATATTCATTAAAAACTTTAATCGTATCTACATAACCGATTTTTAAATTTTCGGCAAAACCGCACACGCTAAAACTAAGAGCAGTTACTACTACTAAAAAAATCCCAAAAAACTTTCTCATCTTACACCTCCACTAATTGATTTATTAATAAAATAACCTTTATCCTTTAAAAATCTCTACTTACGTTAAAATGAAACCTTCCTTCTCTGCCCTCTTCGCCGGGCTCTTTATCCAGCGGCCAGCCGTAATCCACGCTTACCGGCCCAATCGGGGTTTTCACCCGCAAGCCTAGCCCCACACTGGAATATAGCGCCTCCCGGCCGTCTTCGGTTTGAAAAAAATCACTATTTTTTCCCCAGACATTACCAACATCATAAAAGGTGGCGACTTTTAAGAAATCCGCTAAAGGATAAGTATACTCAATATTTGCCACAAATAAAGCTTCTCCGCCAAGCGGGTCGTCGTTACCATCATCAGTAATAGGGCCAACTTTTCTTTCATGGTAACCCCTGATAGTGGAAGCTCCCCCGGCAAAAAACCTTTCATAAATTGGGACATCGTCTGTACCAGAAAACGGGTCGGCAAAACCAACCTTAAACCGGGTTTCAATCACCGATTCATTAACCGCGGGAAAATAAAGGCTTAACCTGCTGTGATATTTGGTAAAATCTTTATCGCCGCCCAGAAAACTTCCGGTCAGCTGCAAGGTGTTTGAAAAATACATTCCTTTACGCGGCGAAAAAACATTATCCCTGGTATCGTAAGCCAAGGTCACTTCGGTACTGCTTAAATTATTGCTGCCATCCTCTTTTTGGATAGCGGAACTGGCATCCTCGGTATCGCCGATATCTACATTGTCAAAACGATAAAGCACTCTCCCGCTTATTTCATCGCTAAACTCTTTACCCAAACGCAAAGCCCCGCCGGTTATATCTTCCGAATAAGCATAACCTACATCATCATCCTTATCATGGCCTTTTTTATAAAGATCAAACCCAAAAGACACCGGCTTATCAAAAATCCAGGGATTAGTAAAGCTTAGCTGGTAACGGCTGGTTAATGTTCCCAAGCTGGCCTTTAAGGTTAAGTCCTGGCCGGCGCCGGTAAAAGTTTCCCAATTTTGATAATCGAAATTCCTCTGGCGTAACTCAACAAAACCAATAAATTCATCAATAGAACTATATCCTCCGCCAAAACTAAAATAACCGGTTTTAGCTTCGCTTACATCCACCACTAAATCCACCTTTTTTTCTGTTGAACCGGGTTCAGTCCTAAACCTTATATCTTCAAAAAAGCCTAAATTTTCCAAATTTTGCTTACTCTCCTGCATTTTTTTTCCGTCGAATTTTTCCCCCGGATAAACCTTCAATTCCCTTCTTATTACCTGGTCTTTGGTTTTTTCGTTACCTTTTATCTGAACATCTTCTAAATAAGCAACGTGGCTTTCGCTGATTTGATAGGTAATATCGATTTTTCCGGTTTCTGAATTCAGAACGCTTACCGGTTCGGCTTGAGCAAAAATATAGCCTCTATCTACATACAACTGTCTAATTTGGGATGAACCTTGATAAACCGCCTGCTTGCTAAAAATACTACCATCTGAAATCGTCAATGCCGCGAGAATTTCTCCTTTATCAATTTCTTGATTCCCTTTTATCTCAATTTGGCCAATATAATACCTTTTCCCCTCATCTACTTTTATCGTTATATAAACGCCTTTTTCTCTAAAGTCTATCTCTGAACTAACTTCAACATCGGTATAGCCTTTGTGCTGATAAAACCCCTCTATCCTTTTTAAATCATCCTCAAATTCTTCCTTTTTAAATACCCCTTTATTAAACAACCAGGCTTTGCGAGTCTTCATTAATTTTTTTATCCGATTATCCGAAAAATTCTTATTTCCCGCAATTTCAACCGCCCTTACCTTAATAATGCCTTTTTCGGCTATAGTAATTTTTAGATTGACTTTCTTCGCTTCGGTTGGAATTAACTGATAATTGATTTCTGCCTGGGTAAAGCCTTTCTGACTATAAAGATCCTCTATTTTCTTAATGGCTTGTTTAATCCGGTACTCATCGACAAAACTTCCTTCTTTTAACTCTATTTGGCCGAGAATTTGCTTTTTCCTGATATACCGTTGCCCTTCCACCGACAATTCTGCTATTACCGGCTTCTCTTCTACCTTAAAAACTATCACCATTCCTTCCGGGCCTTCTTTGGTTTCTGTAGAAACTTCCTGGAAAAATCCGGTCTGGTAAAGGTTTTTAACGTCTTGGTTGATGGTATTTTTATTAAAAGTTTGGCCGGCCTTGGTTTTGATTTCAGAAACTATTTTCGCATCGCTAATTAAATTGTTTCCTTCTATCTCAATTTGTGAAACTGTTTCTTGAGCGTATCCCGCCAAAGAAATAGCCAATAAGGTTATAAAAAGGAAACTTAACCCTAGTTTTTTCATAGCAAAAAGTATTATAGACTGTTTGTTTTTCAAAGTCAAACCCCCTTTTATTTTGCCAAATCGGCAAATCTCATATATTCCTTTAAAAAAGCTAAATTTATAGTTCCTACCGGTCCGTTTCTCTGTTTTGCGATAATCGCTTCGGCTATCCCTTTATTTTCGTCGTTTGGCTGATAGTATTCTTCACGGAAAAGAAGGACTACCAGGTCAGCGTCCTGCTCTATGGCTCCTGATTCGCGCAAATCAGAAAGCTTGGGCCGATGCCCCTCTCTAGATTCAACCGCCCGGGAAAGCTGGCTGACCGCAATCAAAGGAACGCCCAATTCTTTAGCTAAAGCTTTAAGCCCTTGTGAAATGTTTGATATTTCCTGCTGCCGGCTCTCGGTCCTGCCGGCTCCCCTTATTAACTGAAGGTAATCGACCAGAATAAGCTGTATATCATGATGCGCTTTAAGCCTTCTTGCCTTGGCCCTGATTTCAAAAATATTTAAGGCAGGAGTATCATCTATATAGATCGGAGCTTCAGACAGCCGGCCGGCCGCTGAAGTCAAAGTCGGCCATTCCGAAGGAGAAAGGAAACCGGTTCTTACCCTGTTTACCTCCACCTTAGCTTCCGCGCATAAGAAGCGCTGCATAAGCTGCTCTTTTGACATTTCTAAGCTGAATATGCCAACCGGTATCTTTTTATTAATTGCAACATGGCCGGTAATCGAGGTTACCAGAGCGCTTTTACCCATAGAAGGCCGGCCGGCAACAATCACTAAATCCCCTTTTTGAAATCCGGCAGTTTTTAAATCAAGGTCGCGAAATCCGGTGGGGACACCGGTTACGTGGGATTTTTTATGATAAAGCGACTCAATCAGTTCAATGCCGTCTTTGATAATATCTTTAATATGAACATAACCGCCCTCAACCCTGCGGTCGCTAATATCAAAAATTAACCTTTCCGCCTTATCCAACAAAGAACTGACCTCTTCTTCTCCCTTGTAGCTTAAAGATATAATCTCAGAAGAGTTCTCGATTAAAGCCCGCAAAACACCTTTTTCTTTAACGATTCGGGCATAGTCAGAAGCATTGGCAGAAGAAGGCACAAAATCAGCTAAAGTAGTCAGCTGTGTTGTCCCTCCGACTTTATTTAAAAAATTCTTTTTGCGCAGCCTTTCAGAAACAGTGAGGATATCTATCTTATTTCTCTCGTCATAAAGCTCAAGAATACTTTCAAAAATAATTTTATGTTCTTTT